>JAJECY010000090.1 GCA_022821775.1 Acidobacteriota bacterium | reverse complement strand
AGGCTTGTGCGGAGGGGGGGTCGCACAAGGCGAGCCAAGGGCGAGATCTTGTGCGCCGTCGCGGGTTCGCACAGGCCAAGTTACAGGCGAAGGCTGATGCGGAGGGGGGCCAAACAACGCCGCTGGCGCGATAGTCAGACTTACCCCCGATTCAGTTCCCAATCGCCAACAGGTGCCGGTCGGTTCTGAAGTACCAGCGGCCGTCGACCAGGGCGGGCGACGCCAGCACGGGAGCCTCCAGTCGATTCACCCGGAGCAGTTCGAACTGGTTTCCCGCCTTGAGCACGAAGGTTTCGCCGGCGTCGTTGGTGAAGAACACCTTGCCGTCCACTCCCACGGGCGAGGCCGAGAAGCCCTCGGACTTGGGCTCGCCCAGGCGTCCCTGCCACAGGACCTTCCCGGTGGCGGCCTCATAGCAGGTGGCCACGCTCACCATGTCGTTCACCTGGTACAGCAGGTTCCCGTAGAGCAGCGGCGAGGGGACGAAGGAGGCTCCCTTGGTCTGCTTCCAGGCCAGGTGGGTCCCGGTGACATCCCCCGATCCGCCCGGTCGGATGGCCAGCGTCGGCCCGGCCCGGCCCGACACGCAGAAAACCAGGCCGTGACCCACCACTGGCGTGGGAATGACCTCGGCCAGGTTTCCCCCACAGTGCCAGAGTTCCTTGCCGCTGTCCGGATTGTAGGCCGTAACCCGCGCCTGGCTGCTGACGATCAGCTCGTCCCGATCTCCGGCCCGGATGACGATGGGCGTGCCCCAGCCGACGCTGGCCTTGCGCTCGGTCTTCCAGCGGGACTTGCCGGTCCGCTTGTCGAATGCGGCCACGAACGCGCCTTGGCGCTGGTCCTCGTAGACAATGATCGTGTCCTTGTACAAGACGGGCGAGCCGGCCGAGCCGTGGTAGTTTCGGATCGTTCCCAAGCTGTGGCGCCAAACGACCTTGCCCTGAAAATCCACCGCTGCCAGTCCCTGGTTGCCGAAGGTGGCATACACCATTTGACCGTCGGTAACGGGTGTGCCCGAGGCGTGGGAGTTTTTCCAGTAGACCTTGCCGGGCTCGCCCGCGGGGAGGGTGGATTCCCAGAGGAGCTTCCCGTCGGATCTCCGATAGCACAGGACCGAGGGACGCTTCCCACCGTCCCGGGCAGTGGTCAGAAAGATGCGGTCCGCCCACACGATCGGGGAGGAATTGCCTCGACCCGGAACTTCGACCTTCCACAGGACGTTCAGGGAGTCCGACCAGCTATCGGGGTAGCCCGTTCCTGCGGCCAGGCCCTGGCCGGAGGGGCCCCGCCAGCGGGGCCAGTATCGACCGGCTTCCTCGTCGGGAAGGATCATGTGGATGCCGTCCCGGGTCCGGCTGCCCGCGAGGGGACCGGCGGTTTCGACCTCCGCGGCTAAAACCGCGATCAAGGCCAGGGCCAGGGAAATTGTCAGGGTTCGACCGGGCATGAGACGACCTCCGTGCTGTTACCGGGGAATCGAAGAAACCCACTATAGGGACAAAGGGGCCGGTAACGCCACGGAAATTTCGGGAGGAAAGTTGATTGCCGCCAGAGGAGGTCGGGGCTCATGCCGTCTGGAAGGGGGTTTCCGGTTGCTGCAGTGTAGGGGAGAATCATTGGCGAGTTGGGGCGGGTGTGCCACAATGCGAACTCAGACCGTAGCTTAGCCGGAGAACTTGCCGGAATGGCTTGAATCCTATAGATTTCACCCGGCCGCCGGCGCTGATGGAAACGGCCGACTCCATCCCGGCCGGTTCCCCCGGCTGCTGGGCCGTAGGCTTGGCAGCGTCGCCTTCTTCCGGATCGATCTCCATTCTTCCTCGGCCAACCTCATGGATTCCAAGCTCAAGCATTCCTTGCTGACCCTGGCCAAGGTCGTGTTGGGGATGGTGGTCCTTGTGGCCGCCGGCAGAGAAGTGCTGGGTGCGCTGGCGAAGCTGGAAACCTCGGAGGTTCGATTCTCGGCGCCGATACTAGGCCTCAGCCTCCTCTGCTACCTGGCGGGAATGGCAGTGTTTGCCGAGTTCTGGCGGCGGGCGGTGGGCGCTCTGGAAGGGAACCTGCCCCGGTTGGATTGCCATTTCGCCTATTTTGTCAGTCAACTGGGCAAGTATGTTCCCGGGAAGGCCTGGGTGATCCTGATCCGATACGGACTGGTCGGAAAGAACCGCCTGAGCTTCAGGGGGGTGACCGCCTCCAGTGTCTATGAGACCTTCAACGTGATGGGATCCGGGGCGCTGCTCTCGTTTCTGTTGTTGCTGCTCCTGGGTGCTGATCCCACCCTGCCTTGGCTGGCGCTTGGCCTGTCGGCAGTGCTGCTGGCTGCTTGCCATCCCCCGGTGTCGGGCTGGATTGCCACGGTGGCAGGTTGGGGGTCGGGAAGGGAGGAAAAGCTCATGCCGGTGCCTTCCTGGAGGGTTTTCCGGAAGGGGGCGCCGCTGCTGTTTCTGGGCTGGGTCCTGGCCGGCGCCAGCTTTCCCTTGGCGGGAGCCGGCATCGGAGTGGCCTACCCGGGGTTGAGTGAAGTCGTGCTGACGGGAGCGGCTTCGGGGCTGGCGGTTGCCGCCGGGTTCGTGGTCCTGGTGGCTCCGGCGGGTTTGGGAGTTCGAGAATGGCTGCTGGTCGAGACCCTGGGTCCTTCGGTAGGGGAAGGCCCGGCAGCGCTGGTTGCGGTTGCGGCCAGGGGCTTGCAGGTTTGCGGCGAGTTGGGGATGGCTGCCGTCCTCTACGGCATGAGAAAGGCAGGGGGACCGCATGCTTAGTGTCGTGATCCCTGCCCGCAACGAAGCAGACAGCCTGGAACCTCTTCACCGGGAGATCGACTCCGTGCTGGGCGCATCGGCCCTGCAGGCTGAAATCATCATTGTGGATGACGGGTCCACCGATGGCACCTGGTCCAGGATCGCGGCTCTGGCCGAGGCCGACCCGCGGGTGCGAGGGATCCGCTTTCGGCGGAATTTTGGAAAGGCGGCGGCCCTCAGCGCCGCCTTCGCCAGCGTCCGAGGCGATCTGGTAATCACGCTGGACGCCGATTTGCAGGACGATCCTGCTTCGATCCCGCGACTGATCCAGAAGTGCGAGGAGGGCTTCGACCTGGTTTCAGCCTGGAGAAGGGAACGCTTCGACCCCTGGCACAAGCGGCTGCCAAGCCTCCTGTTCAACTGGCTGGTCGGTATCTTCAGCGGGCTGAGGTTGCATGATCACAACTGCGGCCTGAAGTGCTACCGGTCTGAGGTGGTCAAGGAGATCCGATTGTTCGGGGAATTGCACCGCTTCATCACCCTGCTGGCTCATCGGAGCGGATTCCGTGTCACCGAAATCGAAACCCGGCATCGGCCACGGCTCTACGGACACTCGAAATATGGAGCGGCCCGCCTCGTGACGGGGTTGCTGGACCTGTCGACCCTGGGCTTTCTGGGCAGCTTGCGGCGGCGTCCCATCCATCTGCTGGGCGGGCTGGGCCTTTTGGCTTTCGCCGCCGGGGTCTTGGGATTGGCTTACCTGGCCGGCGTTTGGTTTTCGGGTGACGGCCCCATCGGCAGCCGTCCCCTGCTGATCTACTCGGTGGCTGCCCTGGTGGTGGGAGGCCAGATGATGACACTGGGCATCCTGGCCGAACTCATTACCTCTCCGGGTTCGAGGTTCGGGCAGGGGGACACGCATCCCTACAGCATCTCCGAAAGGATCGGCGAGCCCTGACGAGGCAGACCCCACACACCTGAGACAAAACGACAGGGCGGGTGCCCGGCAAGCCGGGACCTCGGATTCAACCTGCAGAACCGTTGGCCGGGCCCAGGGGAAGATCATGCACAACCAAGGCAGCTTCACCTCCCTGATCGTCGTGGTAGCCATCGGATTGATCTTTGGGTCGCTGCTTCGGCTGCAGCCGCTTTCCAGCGCCAACGACAGGTCCCGCTGGAGCACGGTCTGGAGCCTGAATGCCGGGCAGGGCTACGTCATTGACGAGACTCCCTACCCGACCATCGACAAGGTCAAGCGCGGGGACCACTTCTATTCCAGCAAGCCGGCCCTGCTGCCGACGCTGATCGCGGGCCTGGTCTGGGCCATTGGCCTGGTGACCGGAATGACCCTTCCGGACAACCAGGACTTCATCGTGCGGTTCGTGCTGGTCCTGATCAATCTCGTTCCCTTTGCCGGGCTGCTGGTCCTCTACTCCCGCCTGCTTCAAAGGCTGGGCTATGACACCTCCACCGTCCTCTATTGTCTTTGCGCCGCCGGCCTGGGCACCTATCTGACCGCCTACAGCGTGACGCTCAACAACCATACGCTGGCGGCCGCCGCCACCTTCTTTGCGCTCTATTGCTTCATTCGTATCGCCTATGAGGATCAAAGACACTGGAAGTACTTCGCAATCTGCGGCTTGTGCTCCGCCTGGGCGGTGGCCAACGAGATGCTGGCCTTGCCCTTGGCCCTGGTCCTGATGGGATGGCTGTTTCGGACCTCCCCCAAAGCCACGGCCGCCTGGTTTCTGCCGCCTGCCGTCCTGGTGGGCGCCGGCTTCCTGATTACCCTCTATCTGTCGACCGGCGGGTTGATTCCCTACTACCTGTACTTCGATACGCCGCTCTACCAGTACGAAGGCAGCTATTGGAACTCACCCGAGGGGATAGACGCCGCAGACGACCCCAAGTGGTTCTACCTCTTCAACCTGGTCCTGGGACACCACGGCGTACTGAGCCTGACCCCGGTGTTCGTCCTCTCCTTTGCGGGATTCTTCGTCAAGGACAGGTTGCAGGGAATCTACCGGTTGGGAGGGGTGCTCACCCTGGGAATGGTGCTCTTCTACACGCTGCAGACCAACAACTACGGAGGCAACTGCCAGGGTGCGCGCTGGCTGTTCTGGTTGATCCCCTTCTGGTTGCTCACTCTCCCCGCGGTTGTCCGACAGGTGCTGCCCATCCGCGGCTACAGGTGGATTGCCTACCTGTTGCTGATCGTTTCGCTTTCTTCGGTTGCCTTTGCCTGGAGCGGGCACAGGGAAGACCGCCGCCCGGGCCCCTGGAGTTCCTCCTGGCTGCACCTGGCCATGCGCTCGGCGGGATGGATCGACTACTGAAATCGAAAAGGTTGGCGTCCCGTAGGGGATTTGAACCCCTGTTGCCGCCGTGAAAGGGCGGTGTCCTAGGCCAGACTAGACGAACGGGACTTGGAGGTGGGTTCGGCAGGCAGCCCGTGGGGAGATCGGGTCGGCTGCCGGGCTCGACCGATGGTTGGGGCTGGTGAGCCGTGCTGGGCTCGAACCAGCGACCCTCTCCTTAAAAGGGAGATGCTCTACCAACTGAGCTAACGGCCCCCGCAAAAGCTGAGCTATCTTAGAGGCTACCGGCAGGGCTGTCAAGGTTCGCATGAGGTTCGCATGAGGTCCGCTTGAGGATCGCCGGAGACGGCCGTGTCCGCCGGTTGCTCCCGCGCCTTGCCGGGCCGCGGGGCCCGCTTCGGTTCCTTGACTTCGGGTACCAACCATTGTATATTCCAGTCCGTTTTGAGCCCGGGTCGCCGGGCTGTCACGGGCGGTTAGCTCAGCTGGGAGAGCACATCCCTTACAAGGATGGGGTCACTGGTTCGAGCCCAGTACCGCCCACCATCGCGAATCTTGATTACCGCGGGGTCGTAGTTCAGTTGGTTAGAACGCTGGCCTGTCACGTCAGAGGTCGCGGGTTCGAGTCCCGTCGGCCCCGCCATCTTCCGCGCCTATGGGGCTGCAAAGGGAATATGTCCGCTACCTCTCGCAGCGGGTCGTGGATGAGTTGATCAAGCGGGAAATGATTGAGATTCCCGTGCAATCCCCTCTGCGGGACCAGGTGCTGGCGGCGATGGACGAAGAACTGAGCGTGGAAGACCGCATCAACGAGGAGGCCAGAAACCTGCTGCAGCAATATGCGGAGTACATGCGGCAATCCGGGGTCTCCTATCACGAGATGTTCAAGATGGTGAAGAACCGGTTGGTCAAGGAAAAGAAGGTGATTCTGTAAGCCGCCATGCGCCTGAGCCGCGACAAGATCAACAAGCTGGCTCATGTGGTGACGGATGAGCTGGTGGTTCACGACGAGGTGGAATTCGTCGAGGACCGAAATACCATCCGACTGGAAATCGTGAAGATTCTGAACGAGGAGATGAAGAAGGAGGAGGGCCTGGACCAGGAAGCCAGAAGGAAGATCGAGTCTCAGAAAAAGACGGTACCCGAAGGCAGCCTGGAGTGGGATATTCTCTATCGCAAGTACTACGCCGAAGAGTTGAAAAAGCTGTAGTCGTACTCGATTCTTCTCGAATCCTCAAACAAAAAAGCCAGCGAGCCGAAAGGTCGCTGGCTTTTTTGTTGTGCGTTTTCGAAAAAGCGCTACTTCCTGCGTTTGAGAGTGGGGCGCTCCTCGTCGTCCGCCGGGTCGTCGGATACTTCCTCCACCTCCCCGCTGGTACGCCTCTTCAGCGACGGACGGCCCGATTTTTCACCCTTCTTGGGTCTGCTGGCATTCTCCAGGGCCAGGAGCTTGGCCTTGATCCGACCAAACTCCGAGGTGTTGATGACGTACTGATCCCGTTCCGGGAGAAGGGTGGCGATGTTGTTCTGGGTCTTGACGATTCGATCGCCGGTCGGGGGGTGGGTGCGAAAAGCCTTGGCCAGCTTGCCCGGCTTCTTTTTCTCCAGAGCCTGAATCTTCTCGAAGAAGGAAACCGAGGAGGTCGGATCGTACCCGGTCTTGTACAGGTACTGCAGCCCCAGAAAGTCGGCTTCGGTTTCGGCTTTCCGGCTGAAATGCAGGAACTGCAGGGGGATCAGGAATCCGGCGGCCTGGTAGAGACCGTAGCCGAGGGCGCCGCCCATGAAGATCAAGGGCAGCATGGCGTAGTTGGCGATCTGGCCCTTGGTGGCGTTCTCGGTCCCGTGGCGAGCGGTGACGTGGGCTATTTCGTGGGCCATCACGCCGGCCAGCTCCGACTCCGATTCCGCCGAGGTGATCAACCCGGAGTTGACGTAGAAGAACCCGCCGGGCAGAGCGAATGCATTGACCTGGTCGGAATCCACCACCTTGATGGTGAACGGCACCTTGGAGTCGGAATTCCGAACCAGGTTCTGGCCGACCCGGTTCACGTACTCGTTGATTTCCGGGTCGGTGACCAGCTTGACCTGCTGCTCGATCTGCATGGACAGCCGCTTGCCCAGGGCGATCTCCCGCTCGATCGAGTAGAAGTTCAAGCTGCGCTTGTTAATTTCCCGGTTGCCGACGTTCTCCACGTCCGCATTCTTCTTCTTTTTCTTTTTTTTCTTTTCGGCCAGAAGGGGACTGTGGATCCCGAATCCGAGAAATGCCGCCAGGGTCATGGCCAATAGCTGCCTGAGCCTACGCCTCATCGAACTCGCTCCTCTCTAGGCCGTCACACAGGACAGCCAATCCGGGTGAAACGACTCACAAACCTATATTAGCATCAATCCAGCCGCTTGTCTGATTTCCGCAAGGGAAATCAGTGGAGGCCCTGGGGCGCGGATTCGTGGGGTTTGGGCGGTGCGGGGTCGGAACTTGGGGACGAGGCGGGCTGCCGCGCGGGGCTTTCCCGGGAAGCCTGCTTCCAGGTGTGGACAATGCGGTGGATTACCGTCAGGTTGCTCATGACAGCCATGACCCACAGGACCGGGGCCATCTTGCCGGACAGAGCGCCGATGATGATCAGCACCAGCCGCTCCGGACGCTCCATGAAGCCGACCTTGCAGAGCTTGATCAATGACTCTGCCCGGGCGCGGGTATAACTGGTCATGACGGCGCCCATCATGACGATGCCGGACAGTACCAGGTAGGTCATCTGTTCCGCTCGGGCATAGTGAATCAGCAGGCCCAGGAAGAGGGCCATGTCGGAATAGCGATCCAGGACCGAGTCGAAGAAAGCGCCGAATGGAGTTTCGGTTTGGGTTACCCGGGCCACCCGCCCGTCGAGCATGTCGAAGATGCCCGAGAATATGATGACGATCCCGGCATCGAAGAACCGCCCCTGGGCCAGAAACCAGGCAGCCAGCAGAGTAATCAGAAATCCGACAAAGGTGAGCACATTGGGACTGACGCCCAGCAAGGCCAGTCCCCTGACCATGAGGTTGAGGATGGCTCTGCATATCCTGCCGATGGTTTGGCTCAGCATGGCGGACTATTCGGTGGTTCCCGACTGATCGTGAATGGTGGTCAGGCTCAAGATCTCGAATTCCTTGAGGCCCCGCGGCGTGTGTACCTTGGCCGTATCTCCCTCCCTCTTGTTCAGCAGGCCCCGGCCGATGGGGGAGGTCGTCGAAATCCGGCCCTTTTGAATGTCCGACTCTTCGGCCGAAACCAGCTTGTAGGTGATCTCGACGTTCTTCTGAAGGTCATAGAGGACAACGGTGGATCCATAGGAGGCCCGGTCCCTGGGTATCCTGTCGAAGTTGATCATGGCCACGTCGGCCAATCTCTTGCGAAGCTGAGCCAACTTGGCGTTGAGGATCTCCTGCCGCTGCTTGGCCGACTGGTATTCGGCATTTTCGCTCAGGTCGCCCAGCGCAATGGCTTTCTTCAACTCCTTCGGGAGCTCCGTGGTCAGCTCGTGCTGTATCACGCGAATTTCTTCTTCCAGCTTTCTCTTGATGTCGATGGTCATGGGAGTTGTTTTTCGGCCTCGGGAAGCCGCCAATAATAGATTTGATCGACCGAATAGTCAAAACAGGCCGGCATGGAGCCTCCTCCGCTTCAGACTGCCGCCGGCCGATGAGAAGCGTGCGGCGGCTGGCCGAATCCCTTTGCAACCCGAGGGGGCTGCCTGACAGGATGCGGCTGCGGCATCACCACAAGCTCAACTTGATGCGCAGATACTTCCTGGGATTTTCCCGAAGGTCGTGAATGAACTTCACCATCTCGGCCGATGCCAGGTCGAGATTGGAGTAGAGGGAGGGATCTTTCAGAAGCT
This sequence comes from Acidobacteriota bacterium, assembly GCA_022821775.1. Lineage (GTDB taxonomy): Bacteria > Acidobacteriota > Terriglobia > Versatilivoradales > Versatilivoraceae > Versatilivorator. The sequence goes on along the minus strand of JAJECY010000090.1, from coordinate 28,525 downwards.
TGGAAACGGTCCCGTCCCCGTTGCTCATCTTTTCGGCCACGTTGGAGAACTTCCCGAGGCTTTGATTGAATTCATCGTAGAGAGTTTCGTCCTTGGACAGCCGCCCAAGCAATCCCTCTCCGTCCTCGATTCTCTTGACCACCGTTTCGAGCCTGGCCAGCATGATTTCGGCCCGGTCATAGATTGCGGGATCGTTGACCGCCTTGCCCAGGGTTCCCTCTCCCGACTCCACCTTGGTCACCACCTTTTCTGCCTGTTCAAGCGTCTGAATCAGTTCCTCGTAGAGCTTGGGATCTGAGACGAGCTGCCCAATGGTTCCTTCTCCGGCTGTGATCCTTTTTACCAGGTCCTGCAGCTCCTCTGTAGTACCGGTGAGGTTGTTGAATATGCCGGGGTCGTTGATCAGCTTTCCCAGGGTCCCTTCCTGGACGTTGATCTTGCCGGCGATTCCGGTGACTCTCTCGACCAGGTCGCCGACATTGGCCATCAGGTCGTTGGTTCCCTGGATGATCCTCTTGATGTCGGGCGGGGAAGAGCCGTCGATCTCGCCGCCATCCGAGACCACGGGCTCGGATTGCGATCCGCGCGAGATCTCGATGTACTTGTCCCCCAGAAGGCCGATGGAACCCAGCGTAGCTTGCGAGTCCCGGCGAATGGACTGCTGGAAGGCCCGATCGATTGTCATGTGGACCTCGACGGCCCGGTTGGGATCGTCCGAGCGGGAGACGCGAACCTCACCCACGCTGCCCACCTCGACCCCCGCCAACCAGATCAAGGATCCCCTGCGCAAGCCGGACGCGTTTTCCAGGTGGGTCTTGACGGTGTATTTGGGCGTGAAAAGGCCCCGTCCGCCGCTGACCAGGACCAGGGCGGCTGCCAGGATCACAAAGCCCAATATGGCTACAATACCGACACGCAGTTCTTTCCAAGCCATTGATTGTCGAGCCATGGTACCTCCTCTCAAATAAGGAATCTCTGAATGTATGGATCGCGGCTGTGCCTCAGCGCCTGGTCCGTTCCCTGGAAAATGATCCCTCCGTCCCTCAGCATGATGAAGTGGGTATTGATCCGTCCCGGATCGATGAGCTCCCGGCGGACGACCCAACGGCCGTTTTCCTGGATAAAGCGTTCATTGGCCAGCGTATAGGCATCGTTCAAGCGATGGGTGACGAAGATGGAGCTGACATCCTCCAGATCTCTCAACTTGATGACCAGCTCGTTGATGGTTCGGGCCGTGATGGGATCCAGCCCGGCCGTGGGCTCGTCGTACAGCATGATGTCGGGGGTCCCCACCAAGGCCCGGGCGATGGCCGTTCGCCGGCGCATGCCGCCCGAAAGTTCCGAGGGCATCCTGTCTATGGCGTCTTCCAGATTCACGAATCCGAGGGTCTTCCTGACGACTTCCAGCACCTCGTCCTCTTCCAGTTCGCCCTGTTCGTAGAGGCGAAAACCGACGTTTTCCGCCACGGAGAGAGAGTCGAACAGCGCCCCCTCCTGAAACACCATGCCGATGCGCCGGCGGATCTCCATCAGCGGCCTTTCTCCGTAGCGGGTGATGTTCCGGCCCTCCACCCAGATTTCCCCCTCGTCTGCCTGAACCAGGCCGATAATCAGTTTGAGAATGGTGGACTTGCCCGAGCCGCTGCCTCCCAGGATGATCTTGGTTTCTCCGCGCTCGACGGAGAAGGAAATATCCTTCAACACCGGGGTGTCGTCGTAGTACTTGGTGACGTGCTTCAGTTCTATGGCGGGAGCTGCGTCCGAATGGTCGCGGTGCTTGTTCATCACAGGATGGTCAGGAGGATGCGGGTAATGAAAAAATTGGAGATGAAGATGAGAATCATGGAGGTAACCACGGATTGAGTGGTCGATCTTCCGACCCCCTCCGTACCTCCGTAGGTTCCCAATCCCCGGTGGCAGCCCACGATGGCGATGAGAAAGCCGAATATGGGAGGTTTGGCCAGTCCCTGCACCAGGTCGGAATAGTCCAAGCGGTCGTAGGCGGAGGTCAGGAAGAGTGAGGGACTGATCCCAAGAAAGATGGTGGCCACGAAAAATCCCCCCATAATGCCGACCAGGTCGGCAATCACGGTCAGCACGGGAACCATGGTCGTGCAGGCCACCACCCGCGGCGTCACCAGCTTCTTGATCGGGTCGGTGCCGAGAGACCGCATGGCGTTGATCTGCTCGCCGATCAGCATCGACCCCAGCTCCGAGGCGATGCCGGAGCCGACGCGGCCGGCAACCACCACCGCCGTCAGCACCGGCCCCAGCTCCCTCACCAGGGAGACCGCCACCAGTTGACCGGTGTAGCCGACCGCCCCGAAGGAGGAAAGCGTGTTGGAAGTCTGCAGAGCCAGCACCGCCCCCGTGAAGAAGGCGGTGAGACAAGAGATGGAGAGTGAGCCCACCCCCACGATGTCCATCTGCTGAAACGTTTCCCTCAAGTAGAGCGGCCGCCGGAAGAAGCTGCTGATCGACCGGGCCCCCAGCAGGGTGAAGTCCTGAACTTCAAGCACCCAGCTCTGCAGCATCGTGGTTGATCTGTCGGAGAGGCCGTTCACCAAGAAATCGTAATCGATTCGAGAAGGCCAAGTCAAGGTTGGATCCAAACCGAACAGACCGCTGCGTAATTTCTATATCTTTTATTATCAATATCTTAAAAGAACGATTACAGGGCTGGGCCGACCTGAAAGCCCCTGGGACGGCGCCGGCATCCCCCAACGACTCCAGACTCCGCCGCTCCTTTCGAGAGTCCGGCCAACCGCAGAAAAGAGCCGGCCTTTTCGACAGCCTGGCGGCGGCGGGAGCGGTTGACGATGCTCAGGGTCCAACGATAAAATCGCAACGCAGACGGTCGTTCGCCGCCGGACACTTCCCCATGATTCTTCCCATTGTCAAGTACGGAGACTCGGTCCTGCACCGGGTTGCCGAACCGGTCACCGCCTTCGACCAGGCCCTGGAGCGACTGAGCAGGGACATGGTGGAGACCATGTATGCCGCCCCGGGGGTTGGGCTGGCGGCCCCCCAGGTAGGTGTGCTGACCCGGCTCATGGTGATCGATCCCACGGCTGGAGAAAAGGCAGGCTCCTTGATTGTGCTGGCCAATCCGGAGATTAAGGAGTCCGAAGGGGACCAGTACGAGGAAGAGGGCTGCCTGAGCATTCCCGAGTTCACGGCGCGGGTCCACCGACCCGAGAAGCTGATCGTATCCGGGAAGCGGATCGATGGCAGCCGGATTGTGGTGGAGGGAGAGGAGTTGATGGCTCGGATCCTGTCCCACGAAATCGACCATTTGAACGGAGTGCTCTTTATCGATCACCTGAGCGTGATAAAGCGCGACATCATCAAGAGAAAGATACGCAAGAAGGTTCGAGCCGGGGAGTGGTGATGCGCCTGCTCTTCATGGGGACCCCCGGCTTCGCAGTACCTGCCCTCCGCAAACTCCTCTCGAGTCGGCACCAGGTCAACGGGGTCTTCACTCAACCCGACCGCCCCTCAGGCAGAGGCCGCAAATTGGCCATCTGTCCCGTCAAGCAGGTGGCTTTGCATAGCGGGCTTCCGGTCCATCAGCCGGAGCGGCTGGCGCCGGAGGAGTGGAAGGTGCTGGTGGAAAGCACCGCCGACGCCCTGGTAGTGGTGGCCTACGGCAAGATGCTGCCTGCCTGGCTCTTCACTCTCCCGCCCTTTGGCGCCATCAATGTGCATGCCTCGCTTCTGCCGCGCTACCGGGGCGCCGCACCCGTTCCCTGGGCGATTGTCCGCGGCGAGACCTGCACCGGCGTCACCACCATGAGGATCGACCGGGGCATGGATACCGGGGATGTGCTCCTGCAGAAAGAGGTGGAGATAGGCGAGGAGGAGACTTCGGTGCAACTCGGGGACCGCCTGGCCGTCCTGGGAGCGGATCTGCTGGCGGAGACGCTGGGCGAATTGGAGGCAGGGCGAATCCGGCCCAGGCCGCAGGATCCGCGGCTGGCCTCCTACGCTCCGATGCTGAAGAAGTCTGACGGTGAAATCGACTGGAGCCGGTCCTCCCGGCAGATCTTCAATCGGGTGCGGGGCTTCAATCCCTGGCCGGGGACCTTCACCTGGCGTGGAGGCTCGTTGCTCCGAATCTTGAAAGCGCGTCCGGTCACCCCCACTGTGCAGCGGCAGGCGGCGGGCTCACTGTTGCGCTGGGGCTCCGGCCGGGCCCTGGTTGCCTGTGGAAAGGGCTGGTTGGAACTGTTGCAAGTTCAGCCGGAAAACCACAAACCGGTAGCGGCCTCGGATTTTCTGAACGGCCTCCGATTGCAAGCCGGGCGCTCCATCCTGCTGGGACAATAGGTATGCCTCTTTCACAGGCGCGACTGGCCGCCTTCCGCATCCTGATGAATGTCGAGCGGGGCGGCGGATTCGCCGTGGACATGCTTCACGACGATCCTGTCGGCCGGTTGAAGGAGGCCGACCGCCGCTTGGTCACCGAACTGGTCTACGGAGTCCTGCGGCAGAAGAGTTGCCTGGACTGGTACCTGGACTCGCTGGTGGAACGGCCGCTGGGTCGGCTGGACAGGGAAGTCCGGATGGTGCTCCGGATAGGGGCCTACCAGATCCTGTTTCTTTCTCGGGTTCCGGTGCGGGCGGCCGTGCACCAGTCGGTGGAACTGGTGAGGGAGTCCGGGAAGCGTTCCGCGGCCGGCCTGGTTAACGCGGTGCTGCGCAGGGCCGACCAGGCCGGTTTCGAGCGGGCGTGCGGGCAGTTGCCGCTGGATTCCAGCCGGGGGCTCAGCCTCCGCTATACCCACCCCGAATGGTTGGTGAGCCGCTGGATCGACCGCTGGGGTTGGAAGCACGCCTCCGTCCTTCTGCAAGAAAACAACCGTCCTCCCAAGGTGCATTTCCGTTCCAACTCACCCCGATTGGGGCAGGAAGAGATGGTCGCCATCCTGGAAGAGGAGGGCTATCGTGTCCACCCCCACCAGGTGAGGGGAGGGATTTGGGTCGTCGATGAAGGAGACCTGACCAAGTCATCGCTATACCGGCGCGGACAACTGGCCATTCAGGGTGCCGGGTCCCAGGTGATTGCCCGCTTGCTGGAGCTGAAGCCCTCGGATGTGTGCCTGGATCTGTGCAGCGGCACCGGAGGCAAGGCCTCCCAGATGGCACAACTGGGGAACGGGCAGGCGAGCGTTATCGGCCTGGACTCCAATCTGGCTCGCCTCCGGATTGCGAGGGAGCGTCACGGGGAGCAATGGCCCGGCTTGCGCTGGGTGGTGGCCGATGGGACCCGGCCGTTGCCGCTGTCGGTGAGGTTCGACAAGATTCTGCTGGACGCGATCTGCTCCGGAACCGGGACCTTGCGACGCAACCCCGAAATCCGCTGGCGACTGCGAGCGGATGATCTTGCCAGGTTGGCCGGACTGCAGCTCAGTCTGCTGGACAACGCCGCCGAACTGGTGAAGCCGGGTGGAATCCTGGTGTACGCCACCTGCTCACTGGAACCGGAGGAAAACGAACAGGTAGTGGAGCGCTTCCTTTCGAGCCACCCGGGGTTCCGGTTCAAGACCGCCTACAATGAGGAGTTGAAGCCCTGCGAGGAGTTGAATCCCTATTGCCGGGACGGGTTTCTCCGGCTGCCGCCGCTTGTGACCCAATCGGACGGTGTCTTTGCAGCCGCGATGCAGGCTGCGGAATGAATTTGATGGTAAAATAGAGGTCTTGCTGGATCTGGCTTCCGGAATCGATGGACGACCTTCCACATTTAACCTTCCTCGGCGTTTCACTCAGGCTGCTGGCCATCGTTTTTCTGGTCTTCTTGAACGGCTTCTTCGTTGCAGCCGAATTTGCCATCGTCAAGGTCCGCTCCACCCAGATCGAGACGCTGGCCAGGAAGGGGTATCGGCGCGCCAAGGTCGCCGACAACGTCATCCGCCACCTGGATGCCTACCTGTCGGCCACTCAACTGGGCATCACCCTGGTGAACCTGGGCCTCGGCTGGCTCGGAGAGCCGTTTGTGGCCGAGATGCTCCGGCCGGTGCTTTCGGAGCTGGGGGTACACTCCCCGGCGCTGCTCCATTCCCTGTCCTTCGCCATCGGGTTCATCTTCATCACTTTTCTTGTCATCGTCGTGGGTGAGCTGGTGCCGAAGTCGCTGGCCATCCAGCGGGCACAGGGCACCGCACTCTGGGTTGCCATCCCGTTGACCTGTTTCTACAAGACCTTCTATCCGGCCATCTGGCTGCTGAACGGGGTGGCCAACCGACTTCTCAGAGCGGTGGGGCTTCGACCCGCCAGCGAGCATGAGTTGGGACATTCCGAGGAAGAACTGCGCATGATTCTGTCCGAGTCCGGTCCGGGGGTTTCCCAGGACTCGTTGAGCCGGCGCATTCTCCGCAGGACCTTCAGTCTGAAGAGTTTGCAGGCCCGCAACATCATGTTGCCCCGAAACAAGATCGACGCCCTCTACCTCGAGATGTCCCCGGAACAGAACCTTGAAATCGTCAAGTCCTATCGTCATACCCGGTTTCCGGTGTGCCGCAAGACGCTCGACGACGTGGTGGGAATGGTCCACATCAAGCACCTGCTCTGGCAGATTCAGTCCGGGACCGAGCCGGTCAACCTGGAGTCGATCTGCCGGGAGATCCTGTTTTTCCCGGAGTTCGCCTCCCTGGAGACGATGTTGAAAACCTTCCTGCAAAGGAAGTGTCACATGGGGGTGGTGGTCGACGAATTCGGAGGGACGGTGGGCCTGGTCACTCTGGAGGATGTTCTGGAGGAGCTGGTCGGAGAGATTCAGGACGAATTCGACCAGGAAGCTCCTTTAATCGTCAAGCTCGGCGACGGCAAATTCCTGGTGGATGGCTCTACGCCGCTGCATGACCTGGAGGAAGCTTTTGGAACCCGGTTCAACGGCGACCGGGACGTCACCACCTTGAGTGGCTACCTGGTGAACCATTGGCGGAATATTCCCCCGGAAGGGGCCGAGTCCATCCATAACAACCTCAAGCTGGTGGTTCACCGGGTGGAGAGGCTTCGAGTCAGCCAGGTCCTGGTTCAGATCCTGAAAACGGAGCCCACCGAGACCTGAAACCTGCCCCAATGCTCGTCGGGGCGACCCTCAGTGAATCCTCAGTTCGGGAACGATCAGCCAGGGGGCCGGATGAGTCAGTTCCGGCAGCCGCTTTCGGAGCAATGACTCCAGCGATTGCCCGTGACTGTAGACTTGGGCCCAATCCCCCTCCAGCAGGCTCTCCCACAGGCTCTTGGGCTTGGGGTAGAGCACCAGTTCCACCTCTTCCTCGGCGGGAATATTCAATTCCTGCTTGAGCAGATCCAACGCCGTGCTCAGTCCACCCACCGCATCGATCAGTTGACGCTGCCTGGCCTGGTTTCCGGTAAAGATCCGGCCGCCGGCCTGACGTTCCAGATCTTCGACGGTGAGGTGGCGTCCTTCAGCCGCCTTCTCGACAAAGGTGTCGTAGATGTGGCTCATCCATGCCTCGACCTCGCCTTTCTGCCTGGGGTTGAGAGAGGTCATGGGGGAGAGGATGTCGGCGTTTTCGGCCAGCTTCACCCGGTCAACGGTGATTCCCAGCCACTGATCGAACAGGCCGCTCAGGTTGAATTTCATGAAAATCACCCCGATGGAGCCCGTGACGGTCGAAGGTTGAGCCACGATCTTTCGGGCCCCCATGGCGATGTAGTACCCACCCGACCCGGCCACTCCTCCCATGCTGACCACCACCGGTTTCCCGGCCTCTTCCATGAGTCGAATCTCGCGCCAGATCTTGTCGGATCCCACGGCGGAGCCTCCCGGGCTATTGACGCGGAAGAGCAGACCCTTCACACTCTTGTCCTTCCGAATCTTCCTCAGCCTGGAAACGATGGTGTCTCCTCCCATGACATTCTCCCAGGTCTCGTCGCTCCGTCCGGTCATGATCGGACCGATGCCGCCCAGCAGCGCCACCTTGTGCGGCCGGGAGGGCTTTTTGCGGCGCTTGACGGCTTTCAGGTAATCCGACGCCGATATGGAGCGGTATTCCGATTCCCCTCCGGAGGACTCGGTTTTCAATCGATTCCGAATTTCATCCTCGTATCCGAGGTGGGTGACCAGGCCGGCGGCCAGGGCGGAGGATGAACTCAGGATCCCCTTCTGCATCAGGCGATCCAACTCTTGCGGCTCGATCCCGCGCTCCCGGCTCAGGGCCTGCTCGAGGCGCTGCTGAATGTCGGACAGCAGGCTCCGGTACATGGAGCGGAATTCCGGGGTCATTCCGGATCGGGTGAAGCTTCCGGGACTCTTGTATTCCTTGAACTGCAGCACATCCGGTCGGACCTTCAGCTTGTTCAACATCTTGCTGTAGAAACTGACCTCGGCCACCAGGCCGTTGACCATCAGCGCCGCATCCTGATTGAGGTGGATCTCGTCAGCCGCCGATGCGAGGTAAAGGTCCTTGTCGCTGACCAGGTCCAACGAGAGGTAGGCGTGGATTTTCTTGCCGGACTCCCTGAATTCGTGCATGAAGGATCGGATCTCTTCCACGCTCGCCCAACTCGATTGCACGGGATAGATTCTGCAATAGATCGAGGCAATGCGCTCATCCTCCGCGGCGGCCCGCAGGGCCTGTCCCATCTCCAGCAGGGAGAATTTGCCTTGCCCGGTGAATTGTGCCAGGGGAGAGGTTGGCGGCAGGTCCGACAGTTCACCCGCGATGGTGAGCTCCAATACGGAGTCGTTCCGGACCTCGACTTCGGCCGGCCGGGTGAGACGAATCAGTGCAAAGACCATGATCCCGAACAGGATCAACAGAACCCCCAGAATGACACCAAAGATCTTTACGCCCTTGCTGGCCATGAATCCTCCTTGTCTTGGCGTTCCGGCGGCAACTGGACTCTTTTCCCCCCACGTGGCCGACCGGGATCAGAGCTTGCGGGTCCGGTCCCCGGTTCAACCGCTTCCGGGCGCCTGCCCTGGCCGATTGAACGGAACGGAAATTTCCCGACAGTCTTCCTTGTAAATACGGCAAAGACTGGGGGTTAGGCGCGCAAGCTCCGGCTATGCTACCATCCCCTGGCAGTTTTGGGAATGGACTGGGAGCGGTGGGGACAATGATGAATGATGAGTGATGAGTGAGGGACTCATGAAGAGATGGGCGGCCTGGGTCTTGCTGCTTGGGGCTGGGTGCTGGTGGAGGCCCGGTCAGGACGCCGGGTTCGAATCCTTCGCCGAGACTTACGTGGAGGAACTGTTGGCCATGAGGCCCGAGTGGGCCACCCTGCTGGGAGATCACCGCTACGACCACCGCCTCGACGATTACTCCAGTGAGGGTGTGGATCGGCAGCTCTCCTTTCAACGGCAATCTCTCCGGCGGCTCGAGACCATGGATCCAGCGCGGCTCAGCGAAGTCAATCGGGTGGACTACCGGATCCTGAAAGCCAATATTCGGTCCATGATTTTTCGGCTGGAGGACTTGAAGGAATTCCAGTGGAATCCCATGGTCTACAACGTGGGCAGCGCCGTCTATTCCCTGGTGGCGCGCGAGTTCGCCCCCCTGCCGGAGAGAATGGCCAGTCTTCAAAAGAGGCTTCAGGCGGTTCCCGCGGTGGTCGCGGCGGCCAAGGCAAATCTGCGGAATCCCCCCAGGATCCATACCGAAACCGCAATTCAGCAGAATCAGGGCACCCTGCGCCTCATTGCCGAGGGCCTGCAACCCTATCTGGACCGGTGCCCCGATCTGGAGGAGTCGTTTTCCCGGGCCCGACAGCAGGCTGTCCAGGCCCTGGAGGACTACGGGCGATGGCTGGAAGACGATCTGCTGCCCGGCGCGCACGGCGACTTCAGGCTGGGGGAACGGCTGTACGGAGCCAAGCTTAGGCATACCCTGGAATCGGATCTTTCGCTGGAGGAAATCCGCCAGGCCGCCATGCAGGATCTGAACCGGACCCGCGAGGACCTTGCTGTAACCGCCCGCCGCCTCTATCCCAGCCTCTTCCCCCATGGCCGCCTGCCACGGGACCCGAAATCGGTGGTCCGGGAGGTGCTCGACAAGCTGGCCGATTCCCATCCGGACAATGAGACCATTGTGGACAAGGCCCGTCATTCCCTGGACCAGGTGACCCGGTTCACCCGGGAGCATGAGTTGGTGACGGTTCCCGAAGAACCCATCCGGATCATCGTGATGCCGGAGTTCCAGAGGGGTGTGGCCGTGGCTTACTGTGATTCTCCCGGGCCGCTGGAGGCTCATGGCGAGACCTTCTACGCCATTTCTCCAACACCTGCCGACTGGCCGGCGGATCGGGTGAGGTCGTTTTTTCGGGAGTACAATGACTATATGCTGCAGGAGTTGACCATACATGAGTCCACTCCGGGACATTATCTCCAGATCGCCCATTCCAACCGGTTCCGGGCGCCTACCAGGATTCGGGCGGTCTTCAGCAGCGGAACCTTTGTGGAAGGTTGGGCGACCTATGCCGAGCAGCTCATGGCGGAAAAGGGCTTTGGCGGGCCGTCTGTCAAGATGCAGCAGTTGAAGATGCGCCTGCGGCTGATCATCAATGCCATCATCGATCAACAGGTCCATGCCGGCGGCATGGGAAGGGAAGAGGCCATGGACCTGATGATGAATGAGGGATTTCAGGAAGAGGGAGAGGCGGCCGGCAAGTGGCGCAGGGCCTGCCTGACGTCGGCCCAGCTCTCGACCTACTATGTCGGCAACCGTGAAATCAATGCCATACGAGAGGCCTACGAAGCCAGGCATGGACCCTTGAAGGACTTCAAGGCCTTTCACGACAGAATGCTGTCCTTCGGGTCGCCGGCCCCCAAGTATGTGCGGGAACTGATGGATCTCCAGCCCGCGGAAAGTCTGTAACTCCGGCAGGCGATGTGTTCGCCGGTGGCTTGATCCATAGCATTGGACCAGTGGTCCGACGGTTCTACTCTCGACCGCAAGGGCGCTCCAAGGAGTTCTGATGATTCCTCTATCGGAAAGACTCAAGCAGCCGCAGCCTCTCCTTTATGACGGGGGATTCGGCTCGCAACTGTTCGCCAGAGGCATTGAGCTGCCCAATAGCACCGTGGCCAACGAGTTGCATCCGGAAGATGTCGTCAGCATCCATTGCGCCTATATCGAAGCCGGAGCCGATGCCATCGGCACCAACACCTTTGTGGGGTCCACCCTGCACCTCAAGATGGCCGGGAAAGATCCCGCCGGGTGCGACCGTCTGGCCAGGGCCGCGGTGGAGCATGCCAAGGCCGCGGTTGAAAGGTGTGAAAGGGAAACCTACATCGCAGGCTCGTTGGGGCCCTCCCCCGGAGCCATCGAAGCCGACAGCGGCGACACCACCTTTGGAATCGCCAACCACCTGGTGCGAGATGCCCACCGGAGACTGGCTGACGCCCTGGCGGAAGGCGGCGTCGATTTCTTCTGCATCGAGACCATGTTTTCGGCCCGGGAGGCGTCCATTGCCTTGGATGTGGCTCGCCGGTACGGGCTTCCGGTGGCCGTCAACCTCACCTACAAGTTCACGCGGGACCGTGGCAGCGGCAAGGTGACCTACAGGACGGACTGGGGACACTCGGCCCCGGATCTGCTGGATGTTTTTTCGGCGGGAGAGTTGTCGGGGGGAGACAATCTGCTGGAGCACGTGGACCTGCTCGGCCTCAACTGCGGCGCCGAACCCAGGCGGGAGGAGCATACGGGCATGCCCTATGCCATCCAGGGGGTCAAGGAGTTGCGGGAGGCGATGGCCTCCAGGCAGATGGAGCCGAAACGAATGATGGCCTACCCCAATGCCGGGATGCCTCAACTGGACGACGAACTCAGGAGCTACTACACCCAGACCCCCGAGGAAATGGCCGGGCATCTGCCTGACCTTCTGAAGGAGGGAGCCTACTTTATCGGAGGTTGCTGCGGCACCACCCCGGCCCATATCCGGGCTTTTCGCTCGGCGCTGGATGCTTCCGATCAGCACCGCCCCAGCCCTTCCGGGCAGACCCTTCGAGGAAAAACAAGCGATCGTCAATAAAGGCGAACCACGAATGAACACGAATCAACACGAAGACAGGTGAGCCCGCTCAAACGACAAGCGGCAACACAATGTTTTAGCAACTTTGTACCCTTGATGGGACTTCGTTTCCTTCGCAAATATATCTTCGATATCGGTTGTCACACCCCCCGATCAACAACTCATTGATCCATTCATTGGTGTTCATTGGTGTTCATTCGTGGTTCGCCGTTCCCCGTCGTGGATATCTCTTTTCCTTTCGTGTCTTTCTTGGTGTCCCTTCGTGGTCCTTCGTGTGTCTTCGTGGATAACTCTTTTTTTCTTTTGTTTCAGGTAAGTCCCCCAGGAGCAATTCATCCGCTTGGCCGGCGGAACCGGTTTTCCCACTGCCGCCATTCCGGAAAGCCCAGCAGTTGATCCAGTTCCTCGAAAGTGGCCAGCTCGTCCAGGTATTCGTCGGGTGAGCTTCCGTCTTTCAACTTCGACAAGGTGCGTTCCATGGCCCGGACCGAGGCCATCAGGGTGGTCAGGGCGTAGGCGACGACCTTGTATCCCAGGGTCTGGAGTTGTTCGAGGGAGAGCAGGGGCGTCTTTCCCCGCTCGACCAGGTTGATCATGAGCGGTTTATGGAAGGCAGCGGCGATCCGCTCGACCTGGTCCAGACTGGTCGGGGCCTCGATGAAGATGATGTCGGCTCCCGCCTGCTGGTAGAGTTTTCCTCGGCGAATGGCATCGTCGAATCCGGTGACGGCGATGGCGTCGGTGCGGGCAATGATCAGAAATCGGTCGCTGCGCCTGGCGGCGACGGCCGCCTCCAGCTTTCCCGCCATCTCCGAAGCTTCCACCAACTGCTTGCCCGGCGTGTGCCCGCACTTCTTGGGGATCAGTTGATCCTCCAGTTGGATGGCCTGGGCTCCGGCCGCTTCGTATTCCTCCACGGTCCGGCGCACATTGACCACTCCGCCGAATCCCGTATCGGCGTCCGCCAAAACGGGGATGTCGACGCTGCGCACCAGGTGGTGCAAGCGCTCCAGCATCTCGGAAAAGGAGATCAAGCCCGCATCGGGGAGGCCCAGGTGAGAGGCGGAGTGACCGAACCCGGAGAGGTAAACGGCTTCGAAGCCGCAACGCTCCACCACTTTGGCGGAGACCATGTCGTAACAGGCGGGGACCAGCAGGGGTTGGGGAAGCGCCAGGCGCTGCTTGAGAATGGTCGAGCCCATCAGGCGTCCGGAGTCGGAAGAGAGAGGATTCCCTCGACCGTTCTGGGTCCGAACGCCACCGAGAGAATCAGTTTGCCGTGGGTGTCTCCGTGCCCGCTGGTCAAGTCCAGATTCAGGTGGTGTGCCTCAAGTTGTCCCTTGGCCGATCGACTCTCCAGAGAGATTTGGCGGCTTGAGCCCTGCTGGCCTGCGGAGCCCTCGGCAGCCTTGGGAATGAGCAGCAGGGTCCACTTGTCGGCGGTCACGGCTTTGGCCCGGAGATCGTATTGCCCGGTTGACACCGTCACTCCCGCGCTCTCGACTGCTCCACTGATCTCCAGGGTGGCGCGGCCGCAATGGAAGACAAACCCCTCCTTTACGCCAGCCATGTGCTCCGCGTTGTAGGGGAGGGTGAAGTAGCTCAACTTGAGTTGAACGCCCTCGGCTGAAGCGCCTACGGTCTTGCGGATATGGGGGTGGGACAGAGTCAGCGCCGTCAGGGTGCAGAGCAGCGCAACGCACAATCCAAGCTTTTTCATGGGGAAACTTCCTTTCGCAGTCCGGGAGTGGGTTGGATCAATGAGGCATTGAGGTTCGACTGCCGATCTCAATCATCGGCGGACTTGTCCTCGTCCTCCTTGTACATGTAGCGGATGCCGTGTTTGAAGATCAGCAGATTGGGTTTGGGGTCGCGGTTGAACTTGATGCAGTTGCGGTCGTACCACTCGATGACCCCTTGCATCCGTTCTCCGTCGTGGAAGACCAGCACCATGGGCGTCCTGTTCTGCATCTGCTTCAGGTAGTAGAAGCTTTCGGCATTGGTCTGTTCCGGAGGAGTCGGACGCTTCTTCTGCGATCGCACGGTCATCTTGTCTTTGATATCCGATAGCGACGGACGGATGAGCCGACGATTCATGGAAAATCCTCCTCCCGCTTTGCCTGGATTGTGTGCAAGGTCGCAGCAGGCCGATTGCCCCCGCCGCCAGGTATCCCACCCAACTGCTGCCGCTTGTCAAGAGAACTCAAGTCTTCCGCGTACCTATGGAGACTCGGAAACCTGCGATCACTTCAGGACGGACGATAAGAAACCTGTTGGCCGGCCAACGGCCGTGTCACAGCGCTGACCCGCGGGGTTTTTCAAGGTGGCCTGTGAGCGTCAAGATTGAGGTTAGTTTAGCATGGGGGACATTTCGCCACAAGTCTCAAGGAGTCTCAAGGAGTCTCAAGGAGGCGGCGTTCAGGTTGGGGGCGTGGCGCGCACGCCGCTCAGTCGGAAAAGAAATCGGTCCAGAGCCAGCGACTTGTTGAGATTGCGCCCCAGTCCCTTCGTCAGGTGGTCGAGAGAGCCGACGGCATCGACAATCTGCCTGAAAGTCAGGGCGGAGCCGATTTCGGACAACTCCGATTGCAGATCGATATTGGTGAGGTTGTCGCCGGGCGCGCCCAACTGAATCAGCAGCAGGTCGCGCAGCAGGTCGTACAGCACACCCGTCTTGAACTCGAATTGATCCTTTTGCCTGGGCGAGGCCAGAGGCTCGATGACTTGCAAAGCCCGGTGATAGGAGAAGGCTCCGGCACAGGCCCGGATGGCCTCCACCATTTCTCCGCGGGCTTTCCTGTACTGCTGCAGGTCCAGGTTCAAGGCGCTTCCCAGGCTGCCCCGGGAAATCCGTCCCACCAGGGGAAGATCCTGGGCCGGATGGATCGATCGTTGCCGCAGGATGCTTTCCAGCTCGGCCGGAGAGAAGGGATAGAACTGGATGCGCTGGCAGCGGGACCGCAGGGTGCCGGGAAGGTCGTTGGGCGCATCGGTCACCAGGATGAGGAGGGAGGTCTCAGGCGGTTCCTCCAGAGTCTTGAGAATGGCGTTGGCGGCTTCCAGGCGCAGCCGGTGGGCCTGGTCGATCACAAAGACGCGGCGCCGGCCTTCAAAGGGTTTGAAAAAGACCTCGCGAATCAGATCTCTCATCTGATCGATCTTGATGAAGGCCCCGTCGGGAGCGTAGCTTCGAACGTCGGGGTGCACCCGCTGCTCGATCTTGCCGCAGCTCCCGCAGTCGTCGCAGAAGTCATCCTCGAGTTTCTGACAATTGGCCGCCTTGGACAGGAAGTGGGCCAGGGTCCCCTTGCCGATTCCCGCGATGCCTGCAAAGAGCAGCGAGGAGGGCAGACGGCCTTCGGAAAGACTTCGCCTCATCAGGTCCCGAACGGGGGCATTTCCCAGAAATTCACTCCATCCCATCAGACCTGTCCCCCTGGAAGAAAGGTCGAGATCAACCCCAGGACTTCCTGGTGCAACTCTTCGATGGTCCGGCTTCCGTTCAGCACCCGGACCCGGCTGGGCTCCCGCGCTGCAATCTGCAGGTATCCTTGCCGGACGCGATGGAAGAATGACAGAGACTCCGCCTCGAATCGGCCTTCGTCCAGCCCCGTTCGACGGTTCCTGTCCCTGGCGCGGGCCAGGGAGAGAGCGGGCTCGATGTCGATCAGGAGCGTGAGGTCCGGCTTCCTGCCGCCGTTTACCATGTGATCGAGAGTCTCAACCAACGAGAGATCCAGTCCACGCCCGTATCCCTGGTAGGCGGCGCTGGCATCCGCGAAACGGTCGCACAAGACCCACTTTCCCTCGGCCTGAGCCGGAACGATCTGCCGGTGGAGGTTCTGGTTGCGGGCCGCGTAGTAGAGCAGCAACTCGCTCAAGGGCAGCAACCCCCGATTTCGGGAGCTGAGCAACAGCGTCCGGATGGATTCTCCCACCGGAGTTCCGCCGGGTTCCCGCAGTAGGGCCACCTGGATGTCGCGTTGGGTCAGGTAATCGGCCAGCAGCTTCACTTGAGTGGTCTTGCCGCAGCCGTCCAATCCCTCGAAGGAAATGAATGGAGGCATGGAGATACCGGGGTTCAGGCCCGACCCCGGGGCCGGGACCCTTGGCAAAATAGCACATATCCGAAGGCTCCAACAAGGCGCGCACCCCGGTGCCCTCCCACTTGTCGGGACGTTTGAAAATCGGCCGGGACTTGAGGTAAGATGGCCCCTTTTTGAAGCTGCGGGGTCGGCTGGTCAGCGGGGCTCGGGAATCGCCGGGCGAAGCATTCCCCGGGTCGGGGATTCGGTTTTGCGGGAGCATTAGGCGGATGGGCGCCATCGCTGGAAATGTCCAGCGGGTAATGGAGGCGGTTGCCGAAGCGGCGCTGAAATCGGGCCGCCGCCCGGAGACGGTGCGGCTGATGGCAGTGTCCAAGTTGGTGGGTGCCGACCGGATCCGTCAGTCGCTTGCGGCCGGCGTTGATTGCCTGGGCGAGAATCGTGTTCAGGAGGCCCAATCGAAGAAGGACCAATTGGCAGGGCTGGATTTCGAATATCATTTGATCGGCCCACTCCAGAAGAACAAGGTCAATCGCGCCGTGGCCACCTTCGATTGGGTCCAGACCGTGGACAGCCTCGATCTGGCCAGGCGGATCGATCGGTCGTCGGCCAGACTGGGCAAGAGAGTCTCGGTGCTGATCCAGGTCAATATCGGAAGAGAGCCGCAAAAGGCCGGCGTGGCGGAAGAAGAGCTGGAAGAGATGGCCGGGCGACTGGTCGACCTGGACTTCATCTCGGTTCAGGGACTGATGGCCATTCCCCCCTACCTGGAAGATGGCGAAGCCGTGAGGCCCTATTTTCGGCGGTTGAGGCAGTGGTTTGATCGGCTGGCGAGCCTTCAACTTCCGAAGGTACGCATGCAGGTCTTGTCCATGGGAATGAGCCACGATTTTCCCGTGGCCATTGAGGAAGGTTCCACCATGGTTCGGGTAGGCACGGCCATCTTCGGGCGACGCCCGCCGGCCTGAAGGAATGTTGACCGATGGAATCCAGGTCCATTCAAGCAATGCTGATCGGTCTTGGGGGGTTCTTCTTTCCGGGGCTGGGACACCTGATTCTGGGGAAGTGGGTGCGCTCCCTTCTGTTTGCCTTTCCCATCCTGTTGTTGTTCGGCCTGGGGCTGAGCCTGGGGGGGAAGCTGCATACGCTGGCCGCCGAGCAGTTTATCGAATTTGTTTTTCTCTTTGCCGACCTCGGAATCGGACTTCTTTATTTTCTGGCCAAGTTCTGGGGCTACGGCGCCGGTAACCTGGAGAACCAGTCGTTCGACTACGGGACCACCTATCTGGCCGTGGCCGGGCTGCTCAACCTGGTGGCCGCTCTCAACGCCTACGACATCGCCGTGGGCCGAAAACGCTGATATGGTGCTTTCGCATTTTACGGCATTGGTGATTTTCGCCTTCTGCGTGTCGACCGTCTTTGCCCTCAGCAGCAAGGAGACTCCCCGCGAGCGGCTGCGTTACGGCATTTTCGTCTTCGTGATCTTTTTGGTGGTCTCCCTGGGGCTGGGGTGGCTGATGGCTCCCTTTCCACGCTGAATCCCGGAAAATCAAGCTGAATCCAGGCCGAAACGGAGGAGCCGGGCCACCTGCTCCGACTGGGCTTCCAGGAGTTGGTCCGCCTTCTGGATGGCTGCCTCGATCGTCAGAGGCGAGGCGACGATGCTGAAAAGAGCGGTGAATCCCTGGTCAAACAAGCCACCCACGTCGCCGGCCACGCTTCCGGCAATGCCGATCACGGGCACTCCGTTTTCCTTGGCAATCTTGGCCAGCATTCCGGGTCCCTTGCCGAAGGGGGTCTGAAAGTCGATCTGACCCTCTCCCGTAAAGACGAGGTCTGCTCTCTTCACCTGCTCTTCGACCTCGAGCAGGTCGAATACCAGGTCGCTTCCGGGACTCAGCCGGGCGCCCAGCAGTCCCATGAACCCCCCGGCAATCCCGCCCGCCGCGCCGCTGCCGGCCACCTGGGAGACATCCCGGCCTGTCGTCTCCTGAATGAGCCGGCCCAACCTGCCCAGGAATTGATCCAGCTTTCGAACCATGCCCGGGGTGGCTCCCTTTTGGGGACCGAACACGGCCGCCGATCCCCTGGGGCCGACCAGGGGATTGTCCACGTCGCAGGCCACCAGTATGCGTGCTCGCTTGAGCCGGGGGTTGATCCTGCTCAGGTCGATTCGAGCGATCGACTTCAGGCCGTTGCCGCCCCAACCGACCGGCCTGCCTCGACGATCGAGAAACTCGATTCCCAGCGCCTGCAAGGCGCCGATTCCCCCATCGACGGTGGCGCTCCCCCCGATGCCCAGGATGATGTCCTTTACCCCGCGCTTGAGTGCGGCCTTGATCAACTGTCCGGTGCCGTAGCTGGTGCTCAGCATGGGATTGCGCCGTGAGGGCGGAACCAGGGCCAGGCCCGATGCCCGCGACATTTCGATCACGGCGGTCTTCCCGTCCCCCGTCAGTCCATATTCGGCGAAAATCTTCTTTCCCAGAGGATCCAGGACCCGCGCCCGGAAGATTTTTCCATGGGTGCCCTCGACCACGGCTTCCAGCGTTCCGTCTCCGCCGTCGGCGATGGGCAGTTGCGTGATTCTGGCCTTGGGAAGAACCTTGAGAAGCCCCCGGGAGATGGCTGCCGCCGCATCCATGGCCGACAGGCTCTCCTTGAAAGCGTTGGGAGCCACCAGGATGCGCAGAGAATTTTTGGAAGAAGACATGATTGGCCTCCAGGTTGGCGCGTCGGAGCATTATGGGGCGAGAGAGGGGAAAATACAATCCGGGCCGGATCGGCAGGTCTTTTCTGAAACAACAGTGAATAGTGGCTAGTGATTAGACCCAAACGTTAAGCAACTTGTCGGTCTCGGCGCAGCAGTTCAAAAAACGCAACCAAGTCGTCAGGCACGTACCGGTTCCCGAAATCCTCCGTTGACCACTCTTCACTCTCCACCCTTCTGAAGCACCTCTGTTTCACTCTCGTATGATCCGCCCGTCGTGGGGGGGGGCAGGACTTGCCTGAAACCTGTAGAAGGGTTATCCACGTAGGGGAACGACGAACCACGAATCAACACGAATCAGATGAAAATTGCAGAGGCATTTAGGTGCCGCTTGTGGTTGAAAGCGGTCCAACAGTCTTCGGGTCTATTCGTGTTCATTGGTGGTTCGTCTTTCTTGACGATCGGCAGTTTTTCTTCGAATGATCTGCGCGGCAGGGTGGGGGCTGGGCTAGCCTAGGAAGGCCGGAGGCCCGGTGCTTGGGGGGGGGGAATGCCTGAACTGCAGGCTGTCCAGGGCCAGCCGGATTTCGCTTCTGACGGATGGATCGGATTCGGTCTCAACCGCCTGCAGCAGCTCCGCTCGAGCCTCCCGGCCGCCGACACGGCCCAGGCCCCAGGCCCCGTGGCGCCTGACCAGGCTCTCCGGGTGATGAAGTGCGACCGTCAACGAGGGGACGGCCTCCGTGAGGCCGCTGTTGCCCAGCGCGATGGCCACGTTTCGCAGAAATCCGGCATAGCCGCAGCGCCGGATCGGACTGAGGCGAAAGCGTTGGGAGAATTCCCGGGGGCTCATCCGCATCAGCTCCATCAGAACCGGCGCCTGGTTCCCGGGAGAGGGGTAGAAGTCTTTCTCCTGGCTGGGCTGGGCAAACCGGTTCCAGGGACAGACGTCCAGGCAGTCGTCGCAGCCGAAGATCCGGGCGCCGATCAGGGGCCGCAACTCCAGGGGTATGGGGCCTCGCAGCTCGATGGTCAGGTAGGAAATGCACAGGCGGGAATCGACCACGTAAGGAGCCACGATCGCTCCTGTGGGACAGGCATCCAGGCAGCGCCGGCAGCTTCCGCAGAAATTTTCGCCCTCCCCGGTTTCCGGGAGCTCCAGGTCCAGCAGGATCTCCCCCAGGAACAGCCACGATCCCCGATCCCGACTGACAAGGTTCGAGTGCTTGCCGATCCACCCCAGGCCGGCCTTGTGTGCCCAGACCTTGTCCATCACCGGACCGGTGTCCGAATAGAACAGCCCGTTGGCCGGGGGCAGGGCCTCGGCAATCCATCCGGCCAGCTCCTTGAGTCGAGCCCTCAAGAGGCGGTGGTAGTCCAGGCCCCAGGCATAGCGCGAAATCTTGCCGTGCCGCGGGTTCTCGGAATGGTCGAGGGGATGGTAGTAATTGACGGCCACCGAAAGAACGGTCCTGACGTCGGCCAGAATCAGGGACGGGTCCTGGCGCTTGGCGGCGTTCCTGCTCATCCAGTGCATCTCCGCCTGGTGGCCCGACTCCAGCCACTTCTCCAGACCGCTCCGGGAACCCAGTGGAACGGCCCGGCTGAAGCCGACCTTGTCGAACCCCAGCGCCAGGGCCTTGGAACCGATCCGGTCCGCCAGCCGCGCCGGCGGGCCGCCGCTTTCAGCCCTTGGTGTGAGCTCTGGGGTGAGCCTTGTCATATTGCTCCATCAAATGGCCGATGCTGAGGTGGGTGTAGCGTTGCGTGGTGGCGAGGTTCTTGTGTCCCAGCAGTTCCTGGATGGACCTCAAGTCGGCTCCGGAATTGAGCAGGTGGGTGGCGAAGGAGTGGCGCAGTCCGTGCGGGCTGATCCTCTGGTTCAGGCGGTTCGAGCGCAGGGCCGACCTCAGGTGCTTTTCGACCAGGTAATGCACCGAGCGGGTAGTCAAGCGCGAACCCCGAACGTTGAGGAACACCGGCAGATCCGGTTCGGCCGAATGGACCGCAGGCTCTGAGCAACGCTCCTGCAGATAGGCTTTGAGGGCCTCATGGCATTTTTTCCCAAATGGGACCAGGCGCTCCTTTTTCCCTTTGCCCCGAACCAGAATCAGGTCCTCCCCGAAGTCGATGTCGCCGATGTTGATGCCGGTGAGTTCGCTGACCCGCAGGCCGCAGGCATAGAGCAGCTCCAGGATGGCCCGGTCCCGCCTTCCCCCGGGCCGATCGAGATCGGGAGTTTCAATCAGGGTCACGCAATCTTCGAGGGTCAGATAGTTGGGAACTTTCTGGGGCACCTTGGGTGACCGAATCAGCTTGGCCGGATTGTGAGGCAGAATCCGGCGCTTGCAGAGAAAGCGGCAGAAGGAGCGAATCGCCGAGATCTTGCGGGCAATGGACGATTTTTCGATCTTCTGCCAGTGCAGGTGGCCCAGGTACTCTCGAATGATCCGGGCGTCCAGTTCCCGGACTGAGAAGGGTTTTGGCTTGCCTTCTGAGTCCTCCTCCCGAGTCAGGTACTCGTGAAACTGCTGCAGGTCGCCGAGGTAGCCCTTCACCGTGTGGTCGGAGGCGTTGCGGCCCACCAGGCTGTCGGCGAACTGTCGAATTTCCGCTTCCATCCCGTCACCTGAATACAACTGAGAAAGATCCCTTCATCCTTCCCCCTTCATCCTTCGAACTTCAAACTTCACGAAAGGCTGGCAGCCAACCGGGAGGTTTCCTTCAGGGCGATTTCGGTCTGACGCCGGCGTTTCTCCTTTCTGCCGATTCTGGCAGGGGTGTCCCGGAGCGGGGGAATGATGCCGAAGTTGATATTCTCGGGTTGAAAGTTCCCGGGGTCGGCGCTCACCAGGTAGTGCAGCAGCGAACCGATGGCCGAGGCCCGAGGCCAGGACAGCAGCGGTTGGCCGGCCGCCAAGCGGGCGGCGTTGACTCCGGCCACCAGGCCGGTGGCAACGCACTCCACGTAGCCTTCGACTCCGGATATCTGCCCGGCGAAGAACAGGTCCGGGCGCTTGCAGGACTGCAAGGTGTCTTTCAACTGCAGGGGTGCGTTGATGAAGGTGTTGCGATGAATCTGCCCCAGTCGGAGGAAGCGGGCCCGTTGCAGGCCGGGAATCATGCGGAAGACCCGTTGCTGTTCTCCGAAGCGCAAATGGTTCTGAAAGCCGACCATGTTGTAGCTGTCGGCCTTCAGGGTCTCCTGTCTCAACTGTACGGCCGCATAGGGTCGGTGGCCGGTCCTGGGATCGACCAGGCCGACCGGTTTCATGGGACCGAATCGAAGGGTATCGACCCCGCGGCGGGCCATCTCCTCGATGGGGAGGCAGCCTTCGAAGTAGAGGCTCTTCTCGCATTGGTGGAGAGGCACCGATTCGGCATGGATCAGGGCCTGGTAAAAGGACAGGTACTCCTCCCGATTGAGCGTGCAATTCAGGTAGTCGGCTCCTCCCTTGCCGTATCGGGACCCCCGATAGATCTTTTCGAGGTCGATGCTGTCCGTCTCCACAATGGGACTGATGGCGTCGTAGAAGTAGAGATGATCTTCTCCCATGAATTCCTGCAGAGACTGGGAAAGCGCCGGTGAAGTCAGGGGGCCGGTGGCGACAATGGCGGGGCCCTGCCCGGGCAGTTCCAGGACCTCCTCCCGTACGACTTCAATCCGCGGACAGGCGGCCAGGGCTTCGGTCACGGCCGCGGCGAATTGCTCTCGGTCCACCGATAGCGAGGCTCCGCTGGGAACTCGATGTCGATTGGCAAGCGTTAGCAGCAGGGAATCCAGTGCCTTCAACTCCTCCTTGAGCAGCCAGGGGGCGGTGCCCGGCTGGTTCGATTTGAAGGAGTTGCTGCAGACAATCTCCGCCAGGTGGGGTGTCTTGTGGGCGAGGGTGGTTCGGGCAGGCCTCATCTCATACAGCCGCACGGGAAGTCCTCGCCGAGCGATCTGCCAGGCCGCCTCGGACCCCGCCAAGCCTCCGCCGATGATCAGGACCGGTTTCATGAAGGATGAACCATTACCGGGTGGGGCATCGGAGCGAAGGCCCGACCTCGGTCCCCGGCCGGACCGGGTCAGGCCACGGTTCCGGCCGACTCCCGGAAGTCGCAGGATTCATCATGGCAGTAGTGCAGTGTCCCTTGCTTCTTGGTCGCTTTCTCCAGGACAAAGCCGGCGTCGCACTGCGGGCAAGCCTTCTTGATCGGCTTGTTCCAGAGGACGAACCGGCACTTGGGGTAGCGGTCACACCCATAGAATGTCTTGCCGCGACGGGACTTCCTCTCGACGATTTCACCGCTGCAATCGGGCTGAGGGCATGCGACTTCCAAAGTCTTGTTTCTCACGTACCGGCATTTCGGATAGTCGCTGCAGGCCGTAAACTCCCCATAACGCCCCTGTCTGACGGCCAGAGGACTGTCGCACCGGGGACACTTTTCCTCCAGGAGCGTTTGCGCCGGTGGAGCCTGGTCCGAGCCGGTTGTTCCCGGCTTTCGGGTGGTCTTGCATTGCGGGTAGCCGGTGCAGGCCAGGAAGGGGCCGAAGCGTCCCTTCCTCAGGGCCATGGGCTTGCCGCAGGTCGGGCAGGATTCCCGAGGGGTCTCCTCGTCAGACTCCGCCGGGCGGTCCGCACCTTCAGCCTTGGCTGAAAGCTCCCGGGTATTCTTGCAGGCCGGGAAGCCCGAGCAGGCCACAAACCTGCCGTGACGCCCCCACCGGATCACCAGGGGTTTCCCGCACTTGTCGCAACTCTCCCCGGTTTCTTCCTCCTTGACCTTCATCCGGCTCCGGGCCTGGTCGAGATCGGTGGCAAATTTTCCGTAGAAATCCTGCAAGGCTTGGATCCACGGGATTTTCCCCTGCTCGATTTCGTCCAGCTCCTTCTCCATCCGGGCCGTGTATTGGATATCGAACAGATCGGCAAAACTGGCCACCAGCAGATCGTTGACTACCAGGCCCAGGTCGGTGGGTCGGAACCTTCCCTCCTTCCTGACCGTGTACTCGCGGTCTTGAATGGTGGTTAGGATGGCGGCATAGGTGGACGGGCGGCCGATGCCCTTCTCCTCCAGCGCTTTCACCAGGGTGGCTTCGGTGAAGCGGGGCGGAGGCTGGGTGAAGTGCTGCTCGGGCAACAGTTTGTTCAGTTGCAGGACCTCGCCCCGGGTCAGGGGCGGCAGGGAGGCGGCAGGCTCTTCCTCGGTCTTGTCGTCCCGGCCTTCCTCGTAGACTTTCAGGAAGCCGTCGAACTTCAAGACCGATCCGGAAGCCCTGAACAGATAGGGTCCGGCTGCAATATCCACCACGGTCTGATCCAGTAGCGCCGCTTGCATCTGGGAGGCCACGAACCGCTGCCAGATGAGCTTGTAGAGTTTGAACTCGTCGTCGCTGAGAAATTGCCGGATCTCCCCGGGGCGACGAGTCGCCGAGGTGGGCCGGATGGCCTCGTGAGCATCCTGGGCGTCCTTGCGGCTGCGGTAATACCTGGCCTTGGCGGGCAGATACTGCTCTCCGTAGTTCTGAGCAATGTAGGTTCGGACTTCGCCCAGTGCGTCGCTGGAGACCCGGAGCGAATCCGTGCGCATGTAGGTGATCAAGCCGATGCTGCCTTCCTGTCCCAGCTTGATCCCTTCGTAGAGGCTTTGAGCCACTCGCATGGTCTTTTTCACGGGAAACCGCAGCTTGCGGGATGCTTCCTGCTGAAGCTTGCTGGTGATGAAGGGGGGGACGGGATTCCGCTTCTTTTCCTTGGTCGTGACGGTTTCGACAGTGAATGAAACTCCGTCCAGGGCCTGGACGATCTCCTGGGCCTGTTCCCCGTTGCCGACCTCGATTTTCTTGCGCTTGAACTTCTGAAGGCGAGCTTCGAAGGGGGGAGGTTGGGAGGCCGAGAGATTGGCGGTGAGTGTCCAATATTCCCTGGACTCAAAGGCTTCGATTTCTCTTTCGCGCTCGACGACCAGCCTCAAGGCCGCTGTCTGGACCCGCCCGGCAGAGGTTCCGCGGCGGACCTTCTGCCAGAGCAGCGGACTGATCTTGTATCCGACCAGTCGGTCGAGGATCCGTCTGGCCTGCTGGGCATCCACCAGTCGGGAATCGATCTCCCCCGGACGATCAAAAGCCTGTCGAACGGCTTTTTGAGTGATCTCGTTGAAGAGAACTCGAAAGAACTTGCGATTGTTGTCGGACAATGCTTCCGACAAATGCCAGCCGATGGCTTCCCCTTCGCGGTCGGGGTCGGTGGCGATGTAGATGGAATCGACTCCGCGGGCCGCCGATCTGAGAGTCTTGATCACCTTTTCCTTGCCTGGAATCAGTTCATAGGTCGGCTGGAATCGGTTCTTCAGATCCACTCCCAGCTTTTTCTTGGGAAGATCTCGCACGTGACCCATGGAAGCTTCGACACTGAAGTCCCTGCCGAGGTAGCGGTTGATGGTCCGCGCCTTGGCGGGAGACTCGACGATGACCAGTGATTTGGGCACGAGCGTTACCGATTCCCGAGGGGGCCGTCTCTCCAAGGCACCCCCCCTGCCGGCCGAGAGCCGACTCACAAGCGCTTCAGAAAGGCCTTTCCGGGGAGCTGGCGAATCCTGTCTTTCAACTCCAACTCCGACAGCGTGCACAAAAGTTCCGATGATGTCAACCGGGTCGATTCCAGCAGGTGGTCGATGAGTATGGCCTGGTCGGCACTCAACGATTCCAGCACTTTCCGTTCGTTTTCGGTCAGCTTTTCCGTTGGCGGCGGTCCGGTTGGGTCCTGCAGCCGCTCCTGGACAAACGGGGGCAACTCCTCCACGATGTCCCGCCAATCCTGCACCAGCTTGGCCCCCTGCTTGATCCAGAGGTTGGGCCCGTAGCTGGTTTTGGAGGTGATGTTTCCCGGCACGGCCAACACCTCCCGTCCCTGGTCCAGAGCCAGTCGGGCTGTGATGAGCGAGCCGCTGGATCGGTTGGCCTCGACCAGGCAGGTCGCCAGTGAGATGCCGCTGATGATTCGATTCCGCATGGGAAAGTTCTGTGGCAGGGGCGGGGACCCGAGAGGGAACTCGGAGAGGATGCAGCCGTTGGCCCGAATCTGCCGGGCCAGGTGCCGGTTTTCGCGCGGGTAGATGATGTCGAGGCCACTGCCCAGGACAGCCACGGTCTGTCCCTTGCCCCGCAACGCCCCCCGGTGAGAGGCGGTGTCAATGCCTCGGGCCAGTCCGCTGGTGACCAGGAGTCCGCGTTCCGTGAGGTCGCAGGCAATTTTCTCGGCCGTATTGAGTCCGTAGGCGGTGGCCTTGCGGGACCCCACCATCGAAATCGAGGGAAGCGCAAGGCACGAGAGGTCTCCCGAGGCGAACAGGACGATGGGTGGATCGAAGATTTCCTTGAGCATGGCGGGGTAATGGGTGTCTCGGAAGGTCAGCACGGTGACCTGGTGCTTCTGACAATTGTAGAGTTCCGTTTCGGCTCGCTGGCGAGCCTGTTTTGACGACAGGGATCTTGCGACACCGTCGGGAAGGCCCAGGCGGCTGAGAGTGCCTGGGCTTGCCTCGATCACCGCCCGGGGTGATCCCAGGGCAGCCATCAGCCGGTGGGCGCCCCGGCAGCCCAGTCCCTCTACGAAGGTCAACATCAGGCAAGAGAGAGTGTCTTCGTCCATGCAGGTGGTCCGTCGGAATTCCACGGTGGTCTCGACCTGAGAGACAGCGACCTGCCTCGCTGGCGCAGCTTGCCGCCGGCGGAAAAAACGACGATTTTTCAAGGGAGATTTGCCGTCCTGGAGGGAGTCGGACGCACCAGAGTATATCAGAGGACACTGCCTCGGGGGGAGATTGTGAAGCAGTGGCGATCATGTTAGTCTACGTGCCTGCGGAAGTCGGTGGAGTTTTGCCGCCGGGTGACGGGTCGAGGTGCTGGCTATGACGTCCCAGACGCTGGATGCCGGTGGAGCCGCTGCTGTTCTGGAAACGATCGGCAACACTCCCCTGATTCCGCTCAAGCGGGTGTGGGGAGGGGGGCCCGATGTGACCCTCTACGCCAAGGCGGAATGGTTCAATCCGGGCGGCTCGATCAAGGACCGTCCCGCGCTGGAGATGATCGAGCAGGGGGAGCGCTCCGGCAAGCTCAGGCCGGGAAAGATCCTGCTGGACGCCACCTCGGGAAACACCGGGATCGCCTATGCCATGATCGGGGCGGTGAGGGGGATTCCCGTGCGCTTGGCCATGCCGGAGAACGTGACCCCGGAACGGCTCAAGATCCTGCAGGCTTACGGCGCGGAACTGGTCTTGACCAGCGGCAGGGAGGGGTCCGACGGCGCTATTCGTACCGCCAAGAAACTCTACTCGGAAAACCCGGACCGGTACTTCTATCCGGACCAGTATGGCAACCCGGCCAATTGGCAAGCTCATTACCGCAGCACGGCAGTGGAAATCCATGAGCAGAC
Source organism: Acidobacteriota bacterium (assembly GCA_022821775.1). Taxonomy (GTDB): domain Bacteria; phylum Acidobacteriota; class Terriglobia; order Versatilivoradales; family Versatilivoraceae; genus Versatilivorator. Next base: position 1,343 of record JAJECY010000090.1, on the reverse strand, counting down.
CGCCGGGCGGGTGACCCATTTCGTGGCCGGGCTCGGCACCAGCGGCACCTTTGTGGGAACCACCCGCAGGCTGAAGGAGTTCGACCCGGGCGTCGAGTGTATCGCCATGCAACCGGATTCACCTCTGCACGGCCTGGAAGGGATGAAGCACATGCCCTCCTCCATCGTCCCGCCCATCTACGACAGCCGGTTGGCCGACAGGCATGTGCAGGTATCGACTGAAGCGGCTCAGGAGATGGTTCGCCGGCTGGCTCGGGAAGAAGGGCTTCTGGTTGGTATCTCGGCGGGAGCCAACGTGGTGGCGGCTGTCGAGATCGCCAGGAACCTGGAGGCCGGAGTGGTGGTGACGGTGCTCTGCGACGGCGGCATGAAATACTTGAACGAGCGGTTCTGGGGAGTCGGCAAGGGTGGCGGTTAGACTCAAACCGGAGCATCCGGGGGCCATTCAAGCCCATGGGGAGGCCACCTATCCCGACGAGTGTTGCGGCTTGATGCTGGGACGGCTGGTTCAGGGAGACAAGCACATCCTGGAGTTGCTGCCTGCCGAGAATGCGCGGAAGGAGAGCGACCGGCACAACCGATTTCTGATCTCTCCCCGGACCATGTTCGAGGCCGAGAAACGCGCGCGGGAAAAGGGCATGGAGGTGCTGGGCTTTTACCACTCCCATCCCGACGCGGAGGCCAAGCCCTCCCGGTTCGATCTGGATCATGCCTGGCCCTTCTACTCCTACCTCATCGTCTCGGTTTCCGGTGGACGGGCCGGGGACATGACCTGCTGGAGACTGGCCGACGACCGTTCCCGTTTCGGTCCCGAGGAGATCGAAGCCGGCTGAGCCGGCCTGCATTGCTTTTTGCAGGACTTGTTTCTGGCAAGGGCATGCAGATTTTCATTCCATGCGCGGGGAACCGGCGAGAAATGCGGGCTATACTATGTCAGCGAGTGCGGGGATGAACCTTGAGGAGGAGAAATGGCTTTGAAGGTGCTCCTGCCGGTTGCGTTGAGGCATCTCACGGGCAATCGGGACGAGGTGGAGCTGAGCGGCGATTCGGTGGGTGAGGTGATCGATGGACTGGTCCGTCGCTTCCCTGAGCTCAAGCCACACCTGCTGAACGAAGAGGGGCAGGTCCGCAACTTTGTCAACGTCTACGTCAATGACGAGGATGTCCGGTATCTGCAGGAAGACCGGACCCCGGTGAAGGAGGGAGACGTCCTGAGCATCGTACCCTCGATCGCCGGCGGCGACCTTCGTGCCGTCGAGGCTGCTTCCGACAGCCTGGACCTCAGCCAGGATGAGATCCAGAGATACAGCCGGCACCTCATCATGCCTGAAGTCGGTATGGAG
>JAJECY010000040.1 GCA_022821775.1 Acidobacteriota bacterium | reverse complement strand
AAGTGGCTCTTCACCCAGAGTCGCATCCTGATTTTCGATGAGCCTACTCGTGGCATCGACGTCGGCGCCAAGGAGGAGATTTATCGATTGATGCTTCGATTGGTCAGTCAGGGGATCGCCATTCTCATGATCTCCTCCGAGCTTCCCGAGGTCCTCAGACTGTGCGACCGCATTCTGGTGATGCATGGCGGACGCATTACCGGAGAGCTGTCTCAGGCAGAGGCCGATCAGGAAAAAATCATGGCTCTGGCGATGGGCGTCCCCACTCCGGCCGGCAAGGCAGTCGATGAGTTCGGGGCCGAGGGGTCTGTTCAGACTGAAACCGGGGCGTGGTCGGGCGGATAGCATGAAGCGCTTTGCCATCGGAGTCGACCTGGGCGGGACCAACCTGAAGCTGGGAGCCATAGGGGAAAACGGCGATCTTCTGGAACATCTGCAAGTGGCGGCGGATGCCGGGCGGGGCCCGGAAGTTGTGGTGGGTCGCATGTGCCGGGCCATCGTGGAACTGCGGGACCGCTGGGTCGGCCGTTACGCTCTGGCCGGGATCGGCGTGGCGGTGGCCGGGATCATGAAGCTGCCCCTGGGTTCGGTGATTGCAGCTCCCAACTTGCCGGGCTGGGCCGGGTTCAACGTCCGCAACCGGATCCGCCAGGAGATGGGCGATCCCTTCACACTGGAGAACGACGCCAATGCCGCGGCGCTGGGTGAGAAATGGATGGGGGTGGCCAGGAATATGAACCACCTGGCCTTTCTTACGCTGGGGACCGGCATTGGCGGAGGATTGGTCCTGAATGGCCGGATCTGGCACGGAGCCAAGGGGATGGCCGCCGAGTTGGGCCACATCAACATTCGGCCGGAGGGGCGATTGTGCAACTGCGGCAACCGCGGTTGCCTGGAAGCCTATGCATCGGCTACCGCCGTGGTAAGGTGCGCCACCGAACTGGCGGACTCCGGCCGGGCCAGCTCGAGACTGGAGCGACTGGTCCGCGGGGAGGCGCAACTCACCGCCGATCGGGTCTACACCCTGGCCCGGCAAGGCGACGAATCCGCCGGCCTGGTATTTCAGGAAATGGGCGCCGCCCTGGGTATCGGCATAGCCAGCTTGATTCACATCTTCGACCTGGAGGCCGTGGTGCTGGGAGGCGGAGCCGTCGCCGCCTGGGACGCGTTTGAGAAACCGATGTTCGAGGAAGCGAGACGGCGTTCCTTCGTGCAGCAGGCGGACCCTCGGCCGATTCTCAGATCCGGTCTGGGCAGTCGGGCCGGAATCTACGGAGCCGCCTGCCTGGGACTTCAGGGCGGTCATTCCACCGCCAACCTGCCTTGACAGTCTTTTGTGAAAAATGGTACAAAACGGCCTGCTTTGCCATAGAGCTTCCGGGTGGATAGGGGCTATCCACCAACCATTTTGTTCTCGGTGCGTTGATTGAATTCCGCTGGAGGCTCCTTTCCCGATACGAGCTTGACCGTGTCGCGCGTTGCCGGCTTGTTCCCGAAACTATCCACTAACCACTCTCCACCAATCACTTCAAATGAGGAAGTCGCCCATGTCCTATAACGGGGTGGAGATCCCCCAAGAGGGATCCAAAATCGAGCTGGAAGGGGGACAACTGAAAGTTCCTGCCAATCCAATCATCCCCTTCATCGAGGGCGATGGGACCGGCCGCGACATCTGGAGAGCCGCCGTGCGGGTCTTCGATGCGGCCGTGGACAAAGCCTGTGCCGGAGAGCGGAGAGTCTGCTGGTATGAGATCTTCGCCGGGGAAAAGGCCCACCGCAAGTTCGGCGAGTGGCTGCCCAAAGACAGCCTGGATGCGATCAGGACCTTTCGGGTGGCCATCAAGGGACCTCTCACCACCCCGGTCGGCGGCGGAATTCGAAGTCTCAACGTCACCCTTCGCCAGGTGCTGAATCTCTATGCCTGCGTCCGTCCGGTGAAGTACTTTGCCGGAGTGCCCTCCCCGGTCAGGGCTCCCGAGAAGATGAACGTGGTGATCTTCCGGGAGAATACCGAAGATGTCTACGCCGGCATCGAGTGGCAGCAGGGCAGCCCGGAAGCAGCCAGGTTCATCGATTTTCTGGGCGAGCAGCTGGGCAAGCAAATCAGGGCCGACTCGGGCATCGGAGTCAAACCCATCTCCGTCACCGGGACCCGAAACCTGGTTCGCCGCGCCATTGGCTATGCCATCAAGCATGGCCGCAGGGTGGTGACCCTGGTCCACAAGGGCAACATCATGAAGTTTACCGAAGGAGCCTTCCGGGATTGGGGCTATCAACTGGCCCGGGAGGAGTTTCCCGAGGAGACCATTGCCGAAGACGAGGTCTGGAGCGAGCATGGGGGAAAGGTTCCGGAGGGGAAGATCATGATCAACGATCGCATCGCCGATTCCATGTTTCAGCAGGTGCTCACCCGTTCGGCCGAGTATGACGTTCTGGCCACCCCCAACCTCAACGGCGATTACCTTTCGGACGCCTGCGCCGCTCAGGTCGGGGGATTGGGAATTGCTCCCGGGGCCAACATCGGCGACGAGTATGGGGTTTTCGAAGCCACCCACGGGACAGCTCCCAAGTATGCCGACCGGGACGTCATCAATCCCGGGTCGGTCATCCTGTCGGGGTGCATGATGTTCGAGCACCTGGGTTGGACGGAGGTTTCGGAACTGATCGAGGAGGCGTTCGGCCGCACCATCCAGCAGAAGAAGGTCACCTATGACCTGGAACGGCTCATGAGCGGGGCCACCAAGTGCCGGACCAGCGAGTTTGCCGACGCCATCATCCAAAACATGGGGTAACCCTTTCCGGTTGAGTGTTCAAGCGCGTGCCGGCGACCGAAGCCGGGCAGGGGACTGCCAAGTCCCGCACGGACACCGGCCGCGCAATCGAGAGGAGCGATGTCGATGAGAAGAAAAGTGACCATCGTGGGATCGGGAAATGTGGGCGCTACCGCCGCTCATTGGATCGTAGACAAGGAATTGGCGGATGTGGTGCTGATCGACATCATCGAGGGCGTGCCCCAGGGGAAGGCTCTGGATCTGTTGCAATCGGGACCCGTGGAAGGATTCGATTCCCACCTGGTGGGAACCAACGACTACAAGGACTCGGCCGACTCGGACATCGTCGTCATCACTGCCGGCCTGCCTCGCAAACCGGGAATGAGCCGGGACGACCTCCTGATGAAGAACTATGAAATCGTCAAGGGGGTCACCGAACAGGTGGTCAAGTACTCCCCCCAGTCCATCCTGATCGTGGTCAGCAATCCGCTGGATGCCATGGTGCAGACAGCCTACAGAGTCTCGGGCTTCCCCAGGAACCGGGTGATCGGCATGGCCGGGATTCTGGACTCGGCCCGATTCAGGACCTTCATCGCCCGGGAACTGGCGGTATCGGTGGAGAATGTCCACGCCTTTGTGCTGGGCGGACATGGAGACACCATGGTGCCCATGCCGCGCTACTCGACCGTGGCCGGAATCCCCATAACCGAGCTCCTGCCCCAGGAAAGAATCGATGCCCTGGTCGATCGAACCGCCAATGGGGGGGCTGAAATCGTGGGCCTGCTCAAGACCGGGAGCGCCTACTATGCTCCCTCGGCCGCCGTGACCGAGATGGTCGAGGCCATCTTCAAGGACAAGCGCAAGATTCTCCCCTGCGCCGCCTTTCTGGAAGGGGAATACGGGGTGGACGGGCTCTTCGTCGGCGTTCCGGTGAAGCTCGGTCGCAACGGAATCGAGGAGATCGTTCAGATCGATCTCCGGCCGGAGGAAGATGCGGCATTGAAGAAATCGGCGGCCGCCGTCAAGGAGCTGGTCGAGATCATCAAGGTCTAGCCCTCCCGCCGCTGACGGCGCCCTGGCCGACGTCATCGGGGTGGCGGCAGTTTCAGGCGAATGACCTCGTAGGATTTCTGGCGGTTGAAGATCTTCCCCGGAAAGAGCCAACTGATCAGTAGTCGCAGTAGCCCGAACCCCAGCCCCGCCACCATCGTGATTCCGATCACCGCTCCCACGTAGAGGAACACGCTCAGCATCATCCGTCCCACCGACAGGGGCTCCGCCTTGGGGTCCCAGCTTACCGAGGAAACATAGGAGACCCTGTCCAGGAAGGATGAGGCGATCTCCGGATCGCTCGAATCCAGGACCATCACCACCAGGGGTCCTTCCCTCTTGTAGAAGACCTGCCAGTCGGGGTGTTGCCGCATCAACCTCCGGTAACCGCTCTGGAGATACTTGCCGGCCAACTGCTGGGTGGGGTAGATCATCAGCAGGATCCTGGCCGACCCGTTGAGCGACCGGTAATCCGCCAGCAGGGCTTCCGCCCCATGTGCCAGGCCGAACAGGTCTTCCTGCCCTATCGGGAGCCTGAGGCTCAAGGCTCGATGCCCCATCAGGAACACCTCGCTGCCGGGAACCAGGTGTTCCCGAGGCAGATAGCCCACAAGCGAGGGAAGCGCCCAGTCGGCAGGCAAGGCCTTGGACAGGAATCGGGCAGCCTCCAGGGCCGCGGCACGTCCGGCCGGAAGGGCAGGCCGCCGGACCCTGACGTAGAACCGGCTTTGAGCGAAGGCCACCCATTGACCGCTCTCTTCGGCCAGCCTGAGGAAACCCTCCGGAACCCGGGATTCGGTCTTCCTGTACAGGGTGAAGAGCCCATAGGCAGCCGGGGCGTCCAGCATGCGATAGATCTGAATTTCCAGGGTACGGCCGCGGCAGCGAAGCTTTTGCCGGCTGAGGTCGTGGAATCCGTACTCCGTCAGGATCCGGGCTTCCCCGGGTTCGAATGCGGCCGCATCGGAGAGCGTGTGCCGGGCCAAAGGACCCAGGGGCGCGCAGCCGGTCTGCCCGGCCAGCCTTTCCAATAGCGTTTCCGGTTCGACCGGTGCGCCGGCCGCGGGTATGGGCAGGGCCAGCCCCAGCAAAACCAGCGAGAGCAGTAGCTTCATGTTTGGTTGGTATCCCAGGACACCGATCAACCCGACAGGACGAAGTAAACCGCAAAGGCAACGGCGGCCCCTACCATCAGCGCGTGGAGTTCCCGGTGCTTGCCGGCCGCCAGCTTCAGAAAGGTGTAGCTGATGATTCCTGCGCCGATGCCGTTGCTGATGGAGAAGGTAAAGGGCATGAGCAGCAGGGTGAGGAAGGCCGGCACGCCTTCGCCTAGACGGCGCCAGGAAATATCCTGCAGAACGCCCATCATCAGGAATCCCACCAGGATCAACGAGGGCGCGGTTGCCTGCTTGGGAACGATGCCCGCCAGCGGGCTGAAAAACATGCCGAGCAGGAACAGCAGGCCCACCACCACCGAGGTCAAGCCGGTGCGCCCTCCTTCAGCGATCCCGGCGGCGCTTTCGATATAGGTGGTATTGCTGCTGCAGTTGGACAGCCCTCCCGCAACGGCGCCCAGCGAATCAACCAGCAACACCCGGTGGATCCCGGGAAGTCTACCGTCCTCTTGGAGGAATCCGCCCTCTTCCCCCAGCCCAACCACGGTCCCCATGGTGTCGAAAAAATCCGTGAGCATCAGGGAAAAGACGGCCAGGACCGCGGACAGCAGTCCCAGGCGCGGGAAAAAGCTCCAGTCCCAGCGGCCGAAGATCGCCTCGGGACCGATCAGGCCCTGAGGAAGACCCACCAGGCTGGAGGGCACCGTGGCCGCGCCGCCGAATGCCTGTTGGTTGCCGAACCCGGAGTTCAGAAGGATGGCCACCAGGGTGGCGGACAGGATCCCCCACAGCAGGGCCGCCTGCACTCTGCGGGACATCAGCCAGAGAGTCAGGAAGAAGCCGAAGAGGAATGTCACCACGCCCAGATCGTCGGGATTCCCCAGGGAAAAAGTACCGCCCTCTCCGCGGGAGATCAGGCCGGCGTTGCTGAAACCGATAATTGCCAGAAACAGCCCGATTCCTGCGCCAATGGACTTCTTGAGCGGGGTCGGGATGGCATCCATCATGGCTTCCCTGAACCGGGTCAGCACCAGAATCAGAATAATGAGGCCCTGCAGGAAGACCACCGTCATGGCCTGGACCCAGGTGAGTTGCAACTGGCCGACCAGGTGGAGGGACACCACCGCGTTCAAGCCCATTCCGGGAGCCAGGGCAAAGGGGTAGTTGCTGAGCAGGCCCATGAGTATGGAAAGAACCCCGGCAGCCAGGCAGGTAATGCTCAAGACGGCTCCCGACGGGAGGGTGGCTCCGGTCGAATCGGGGATGTCGCCCAGGATCGTGGGATTGACGAAGATGATGTAGGCCATCACCAGGAAGGTGGAGAGGCCGGCCCGAGCCTCCACCGCCAGGGAGGTCCGGCGGCGGCTCAGCAGGAAGGTTCGTTCGAGCCAGCCCTGGGCGGAAGACGGATTCTTATCCATGTGTGAAAGAGGGAACTGCTCCAGACACAGACTGCCGGAGGGTCGGTTCGCCCGTTTTCCCGGAAGCGCTCTCCATCATCTCGACCGGGACAGGCGGTTATTGCGTTCCACGCAGAGGGATCGGTCGGGTCAGCGACCCGCCGTTTCGATCGGCCCGGGCATTCATGGTGCGGTAAACTCGGCGGCGAGACTCAACTTGCCCCACAACACCTTGAAAGTGCCCGCCTTCTGCTCGCCTTCGAGCCTGAGGGACAGGCGGTCCACCTCGGAGGTGGTTTCCTCCAGCTTCAGGGGAATTTCGGCCACTTTGGAGTAGTCGGTGCCGCTGATCTGCAACTGCCATTTCCCGTCCCCGAGGAACTTGGCTCTCAGAATGTAGGTTCCCCGGGCCAAGGAGCTCTCGCCGAATTTCAGTCCCACCTCGGTGGTCAGGGTGGTGTCCCCGTCCGCTCCCAGGCGCCAGGTCTCGCCGGGATAGATCATGGTCTTGATGTCCCGTCCCTTGAGCGAGGGTCGTCCGTATTCAATGGTGACCTTGCCGCCATCCAGCTCCAGGGTTGTCTCGCCGCGGGGATTCACTTGGGCATGGAGGATCGGCGTGGATAGGATGAGCATCAAGGCTCCCGGCAAAAGCTTCTTCATTGCGTTCTCCTTATGGGCTCCCGGAGGTCCGTAAGATCGCCTGTCGTCCTGGCAGATGCCGCCCATTATACAGCCGCCCGAGAAGGATTGACAATCGGACGCTTGGGGGACCCGTTCCGGCCACGGCCGTGCAGGGTTCATAGTTGTTTTTTCAGAAGCATTGCGTTCCGGGACAGGTGCTTCTAAATCGCCGCCTACGCGGCTACCTTGGGAGACGGATCCGACGTCCATGGGCTGACGCCCACGGCTAAGTGCTGGCGCGGCTACGCCGCTCTATAAGGAGGGCCTGTTGGGAACGTATCGTCGCACAACCCACGCCAACCGCGGCTTCACCGCTCTCCCTGAAATCACGACACTGGCGGGGGATAGGAGCTTCCATTGACATCTCCCGGGGTTCCAGTCAGCCGCGAATGCGGCGCCAGCACTTAGCCGTGGGCGTCAGCCCATGGAACTCGGCGCCCCGTAGAGGAGTTGAGCCGCGAAGCGGCGGCAGCAAATGCCTGTAAACAAGAGTCAAACGC
>JAJECY010000183.1 GCA_022821775.1 Acidobacteriota bacterium | reverse complement strand
CTCCTACCTGGACTACGCGATGTCGGTCATCGTGGGCCGGGCCCTGCCGGACGTCCGAGATGGTTTGAAGCCGGTCCACCGGCGCATTCTCTACGCCATGAGCGAGCTGAACAACACGAGGAACCGCCCCCACAAGAAGTCGGCTCGGGTCGTTGGCGAGGTCATCGGAAAGTACCATCCCCATGGCGATGCGGCCGTCTACGACGCCCTGGTCCGGATGGCGCAGGACTTCTCCATGCGGGAGATGTTGATCGACGGACAGGGAAATTTCGGGTCCATCGACGGGGACTCTCCGGCCGCCATGCGTTACACCGAGGTCCGAATGGCGCGGATCGCCGGGGAGATCCTGGCGGATATCGAGAAGGAGACGGTCGATTTCCAGGCCAACTACGACGAGTCGTTGGAGGAGCCCGAGGTGTTGCCGGCTCGCTATCCCAACCTCCTGGTGAACGGCGCCTCCGGGATTGCCGTGGGGATGGCAACCAATGTTCCTCCCCACAACCTTGCGGAGGTCATTGACGGATTGTTGCTTCTGCTCGACCGCCCGGAAGCGAGCCTCGCCGATCTCATGGAGTTGATTCCCGGCCCCGACTTTCCGACCGCAGGGATCATCTCCGGCCGCAAGGCCATCCGGAATGCGTATGCCACGGGCCGCGGCATCATCCAACTGCGGGCCAAGGCCGCCATCGAAAAAGTGGGAAAAGACAAGGAGGCCATCATCGTCGATGAGCTTCCCTATCAAGTCAACAAGGCAAAGCTCATCGAGACGATTGCCGCGCTGGTCCGAAGCAAGAGGATCGAGGGGATCAGTGACCTGAGAGACGAGTCCGACCGGGACGGGATGCGGGTCGTCATCGAACTCAAGCGGGGGGAGCAGCCTCAAGTTGTCCTGAACCAGCTTTACAAGCTGACGCCGATGCAGAATTCGTTCGGGATCATTCTGCTGGCCCTGGCGGGAGGGCGCCCCCAGGTGCTCACCCTCAAGGAAACGTTGAACCACTTCCTGTCCCATCGCAGGATCGTCGTCCGGCGACGGACGCAGTTCGACCTGAGAAAAGCCGAGAAACGGGCGCACATCCTGGATGGGCTCGCCAAGGCCCTGGACCACCTGGACCTGGTGATCGCGATGATCCGGGGTTCAAGGACGCCGGCCGAGGCCAGGACACAATTGATGCAGCGCTTCGAATTCACCAAAATCCAGGCCCAGGCCATTCTTGACATGCGGCTGCAGCGCCTGACGGGCCTGGAGCGGGATAAGATCCTGGAGGAGCTGGAGCAGATTCGCCGCCGCATCGCGCAACTGAAGAAGATTCTCACCAACGAGGCCGAGCTCCGGCGGGTGATCCGCGGCGAGCTGATGGAGATCCAGGACGCGTACCACTCGCCGCGCCGCACCGTAATCCTGGACGAGGCCATCGACCTGACCATCGAGGACCTCATCGCCGAGGAGCAGGTCGTCATCACAGCCACACATGGTGGCTACATCAAGCGGACGGCGCTGCACATCTACCGCAGCCAGCATCGCGGCGGCAAGGGCCGGATCGGCATGTCCACGAGGACGGCCGACGACGTCGTCGACTATCTCTTCGTCGCCTCCACGCACAGCTACATCCTCATCTTCACGAACCAGGGGAGAGTCTACTGGCTGAAGGTGTACGAGATTCCCGATGTGGGCGCCGCCGGCAAGGGGAAGCCGATCGTCAACCTGGTCAAGTTGGAGCGGGGCGAGAAGGTGGCGGACATGATCGCCGTGCAGGACTTCAAGACCCCGGGGTTCATCGTCATGGCGTCGCGCCAGGGACGGGTTAAGAAGACAGCGTTGGGGGCTTACTCCAGACCAATGGCGAAGGGGATCATCGCATGTGCGGTGGCCCAAGGGGATGAGCTGATCGTGGTGAGCCGAACCAGCGGCCAAGACGATATTCTTCTCTGTACGGAACAGGGTAAGGCTGCCCGGTTTTCTGAAAAACAGGTCCGGGAGATGGGACGCGTAGCTCAAGGTGTGTGGGGCATCCGACTCAAAGAAGGCGACTCGGTCGTCAGCATGGGAGTCATTCGAAAGAATCACGAGAATATATTGGCGGTGACCGAACGCGGTTTCGGAAAGCGGACACAAGTCAGCGAATACGCTCCGAAGGGGCGGGCGGGTCAGGGCGTGATTAATATCAAGACCAGCGGTCGAAACGGCAAGGTCGTTGGGACCTTCCCGGTGGGACCCGGTGCGGAGTTGATCATCATCACCGCAAAGGGCAAGATCATACGTCTGGAGGCGGACAGCATTCGGATGACGGGGCGCAATGCATTTGGCGTGAAGCTGATGGATTTGGGAGATGGAGACACAGTGGCCGATGTGAGCCTGGTGGCCGACGGGGTCGGCGACGTGGAATCGGAGGCTTCCGAGTGAGGCTGGCGGTCCCCTGGTTGGTTCTCGTCGCAGCGGCCGCGATTTTGCTTCTCTACGGCCACGATCAGGCGGGAGCAGAGTTCGAGCGGGCCCGGGACATGTGGTTGGCTGGCGATTACCGGCCGGCGACCCGCGTCTATGAAAAGATCCGCCGCCTCCACCCCGACAGCCGGTATGCTGCGGAAGCCCTCTGGGAGATCGCCTCGATCCACTACTCTCATCACTACGACCTGACGCAGGCCCGTGCGCGCCTGGAGGAGTTGCTCTCCCTCTATCCCGACAGCCCCCGTGTCAACGAGGCGCTCATTCGCCTGGCGGAGATCCACGAAGCCGGAGAGGCTGACCTGGCCGCGGCCGTGAAGTACTGGTCGCTGGTCCTGGACCGGCGGCTGCCCCCGGAGGAGCGAAGGGAGATTCTCTACAAGCGGGGCCGGGCGTTGCTGAAGCTGGAACAGCTTGACGAGTCGGAACGCGACATGCTGGCTGCGGCGGGCGACGCGTCGGACCACCTGTCGCAACAGGCGCATGTCTATCTTGGGACCATCGCCCAGATCCGGGGGGACCATCGGGAGGCGCTCCGTCTTTTTGAGAAGACCCGGGAGCTGGGACGGTGCGGCGAATGCCTGCTCCAATGCCGGCTCAGCATGATCGAGAGCTTCGAATATACGGGCGAACTGGACAAGGCGATCGAGATTGCCGGCGTCCTGGACAAGACGGGCTACCCGAAGGCCGTCGAGCTGATCGTCCGGCTCAGACAGAAGCGGGATTTCTACGCCGACAAGAAGTAGGCTTCCCCCTGAACCGCCCGCACCGCATGGCGCTCGTCTCGCATCTCCGTTGACACGAGGGTCGAACCGGGACTATATTGTCGCCTCCGGGAAAGGTGGAACGCAGTGGCATACGTTTTCATTCATGATGGTGAGCCCCTGGAAAGCGCCCTCAGGCGCTTCAAGCGAAAGGTGCAGCAGGAAGACATCATCAAGGATGTCAAGCGCCATTCCTATTATCTGAAACCGGGCGAGAAGCGGCGCCTCAAGCAGGCCTTGGCCCGGAAGAGAGCCCGGAAGAAGTTCCTGAAGCAGCAGCGTCACAGATAGTCCGCGCGCCTCGCCTTCAAGTCCCTCCAGATGCGCATTCCGCGCGCCAGACCGCCTCTCTTAGCCGGGGTCGGCTATTTTCTCAGGGGTTGATGCAGCGGATCGCCTTCCAATGGCCCAGGAAGTCGATGGGCATCTCCGATTCGATTTCCAACCCGCACTCGCGCATCAGCTTCTTTCGGTCCAGATCGGTTCGGAATCCGATCCGGTAGCAGAGAGGAGAAATGAGCGCCTCAAGGGAGCCGAGGACAGGATTCTCGTTGCGGAAGTGGTTCAGAAAGACCAGGTAGCCCCCCTTTTTGCAGACCCTCTTCATTTCCTCGATCACCATCACGGCGTCCGGGACCACGGAGATGAAATAGGCGGCGAGGATTCGATCAAAGCTGCCGTCGGGAAAGTCGAGCCTGGTCGCGTCCATTTTCAGCAGCTCGACATTCTCCAGCCGCAATTCCTTCGTCCGCCGCCGCGCCTGCTCCAACATCTTCTCGGACAGGTCAACACCCGTTATCGGGATGTTTCGTGGGAGCATCGGGAGGGAGAGGCCGGTTCCCACGCCCACTTCCAGGAGGCGGGAGCCCGCCGTCAGGTCCAGCAGGAGGGGGGCCATTTCCCGTCCGCTGCGGAAGATGGGCCCGAAAAGGAGGTCGTAGAAACGGGAGTACCAATTGTAAACCTTCTCGATGTGTTCGACATCGGCATTCACAAAGCGGCCCCCCTGTTCCGCGTCATTGTAGCACTATCCCCGCCGGAGGGCGGAAACGGCCTGTGCTATGATCAAGCCGTGTCGCAAAGCCGGGTAAACGGACTCGAAGTCCTCATTGAGGAGGTGGAGATCCGGCAACGTGTCGCCCAAATGGCTCGCCGCATCGAGGCTGATTACCGGGGCAGGGAGCCGCATTTTGTCGGTGTCCTCAAGGGAGCGGCGATTTTTCACGCCGACCTGGTCCGGGAGTTGACCCTTCCCCTGACCATGGATTTCCTGTCGGTTTCGAGCTATGGCGCCGCCATGGCCTCGGTGGGCCCGTTGACACTGGACAAGGACCTGGAGGATGACATCGAGGGCAAGCACGTCATCCTGGTTGAGGATATCGTCGACTCGGGTCGCACCGCCGCCTTTCTGTTCCGATGGCTGCCGGAGCGGAAACCGGCTTCCTTGAGGCTCTGCGCACTCTTGTCCAAGCCGAGCCGCCGGCAGTTTCCCGCCCGCCCCGACTACGTCGGCTTCGATGTTCCCGACCGGTTCGTTGTCGGATATGGCCTGGACTATAATCAGATGTATCGCAACCTGCCTTATATTGCGGCTCTCCGGGAGTCGTCCGCCGCGCATTTGGAGCACGCCGCCACATTCGAACCGTAAGGCCTTCCAGGCTGGGAAAACGGCCTGCAATTGAGGAGAACCTGAAATGAGCGAGAAAGAGGGAACCATATCTGCATTGATGACGGAGGACCGGCGGTACGCCCCCGCGGCCGAGTTCACTGCCCACGCCAACTGGAGCGATTCGGAGGTCTATCAGCGGGCACTGGAGGACCCGGAAGGTTTCTGGAGCGAGATGGCCCGGGCCATCGACTGGTTTGAGGACTGGAACACGGTTCTGGAGTGGGACCCGCCCACCACGAAGTGGTTTCTGGGGGCCCGGGTCAACGTATCCTACAACTGTGTCGACCGGCACCTGAAGACGTGGAGAAAGAACAAGGCGGCCATCATCTGGGAAGGCGAACCCGGCGACACGCGCGTGCTGACGTACCAGGAGCTGTACCGCGAAGTCAATCGTTGTGCCGCCGCCATGAGACGGTTGGGCGTCCAGAAGGGAGACCGGGTAGCGCTCTATCTGGGAATGGTTCCCGAACTCCCGATCGCCATGCTGGCCTGCGCGCGGCTTGGTGCGCCCCACACCGTCGTGTTCGGCGGCTTCAGCCCCGAGTCGCTGCGCGACCGCATCGTGGACTGCCACGCCAAACTCCTGGTTACGGCCGACGGGGCCTGGCGCCGCGGCAAGGTGGTGGACCTGAAGGGGAACGCCGATCGCGCATTGGACGGTTGCCCCAGCATCGAGAACGTGCTGGTTGTGAACCGCGTGGCGCCGCCCGAACAGGCTTCCATGGTGGAAGGGCGGGATCGTTGGTGGCACGACGAAATGGATGCCAGCGGGACGGACACCGTCGAGCCCGAATCGCTGGACAGTGAGCATCCGCTTTACATCCTGTACACCTCCGGCACTACGGGGAAGCCGAAGGGCCTGCTCCACACCACCGGCGGCTACCTGGTCGGCGTCCACACGACCGCCAAGTACGTGTTCGACCTGAAGGACGAGGACACCTATTGGTGCGCCGCCGACGTGGGTTGGGTCACGGGGCACAGCTACATCGT
>JAJECY010000172.1 GCA_022821775.1 Acidobacteriota bacterium | reverse complement strand
CTGTACCAACGCGGACGGAAGGCGGATTATAGCCCAACTCGGGTGAAAACGGCATCTTTATGGCCTGATGGCCTGGGAGGATTGGGCTGGGATCATGATATTGTGGATTGATGAGCCTTTTGCAAAATTCGTCGTCGGGCGATCCTTATTCGGATCGAGGGGTTTTCCTCCCGAGTCCGTCAAGGATCAGGTGACACTGAACCCGTTTGCCGTCTGAATCTCAATGGCCACAAAAGGCACAAAAACACAAAAAAAACCATCCGATCGGCAAGGCGCGAAATCAAGAAACTCGTTTTGTGCCTTTTGTGCTTTTTGTGGTTTCTGTTGCCTCTTGTGCTTTCTGCGGTGAATGCCAGGGCCTGCAGCACATCACCTCTGGCGCCTCAATGTCATTCCCGATTGCAAATTTTGCAAAAGGCTCATAATAAACAGGGTCCGCGCATGCGCCCGTTCCATGGAGGAGCTCAATGACTTCGTTCCCCTTGCCTCAACCCGATGCTGTGCGGCCGATCCGGTCGCTCACTCTCGAACACTACTCCGAAGGCCCGGTGATCGATTTGGAGGGCAACCTTTATTTTTCCCACGGAACTTCGATTTCCAGAATGGCCCCCGGCGGTGAACCCTCGGTCTGGGCCACCTCCGCGGCCCCTAACGGCCACAAGATCCTGGCCAATGGAGAACACCTGGTCTGTGACGCCACGGAGCACGGCGTGCTGCGGTTCGATCGGGACGGAGGGCCGTTGGGCCGGGCTGCCGGGGGGCGCTGCCAGGACCTGGAGATCGACGGCCCCAACGACATCTGCCTGCACCCCGGAGAAGGGTTCTACTTCACCGACTGCCTGCCCGGGAAGGGCGCCGTCATCTTTGTGGACCTGGAGGGAAGGCAAAAGGTGGTGGCCCGGGACATGGACACGCCCAACGGCATTGTGCTGTCGGCCGACGCTCGAAGCCTGTTCGTCTCCGAAAGCCTCCCCAACCGGGTGACCCTGATTCCCCTGGCCGGTCCCGGCCAAGCCGCGGGACCTCCCCGGGTCTTCGCCGACCTTCCCCGCCATCCCGGCGGTGAAACCGACGGCAAGAACCTGCCGGACGGCATGGCCCTGGACCGGGACAAGCGTCTCTGGGTCGCGCATTACGGAATGGCGGCGGTGCAGGTGCTGTCCCCCGAGGGCCGGCTGTTGGCCAGCTACGGCACCGGCATGCGCTGCACCAGCAACATCTGCTTCGCCGGCGCCGACCTGGCCACGGCCTTCGTCACCGGGGGCGACGGAGAACCCAGCCCCGGCGGCCTGGTTCGCCTGGATGTGGGAGTTCCGGGGTTGCCTGTTCTGCCGGCCGGCGGGTAGAGGGGGACGGCCGCATCCTGGGGAACGCCGGCGTCGGCCCACCTCCACATCGGCTTTCGCGAGTAACTTGGCCGGTGCGAACCCGCGACGGCGCACAAGATCTCGCCCTTGGCTCGCCTTGTGCGAACCCCCCACCGGATCGGCCTTCGCCATTCGGCTCGACCTCTCCGACTCCCCCTCAAGGGGGGAGTGATACTTGAGTTTGTTGAAGGACGTTAAGGGGAATTGGGGAACGGACGCACCTCCCGGGGATCACAACTCTTCCCGGTAATGAATCCCGCTTACTGAAGAATTTTGCAAAAAGCTCATCAATCAATTCACTGCGTGTCCGTCCCAGGCGAGTCCTCTCTTGCCGTCCCGCCCGGGGCGCATCGCAATTTCACGTCTTCCCAGGAAACTTCGGGCAAGAGCGGGACCTGGGTGACCTCCATCCCGGCGGCGAGCCGTTCGAGCTGCCGAATCCGGTCTTCGCTCCTCGGATGGGTGGACAGGTAGGTCAAGCCCTCGGGAAGATCCATTTTCTCCAGGGACTTGAGAAAGGCCACCATACCGCCGGGAGCGATGCGGGCCGCATTGAGCATTCTCAGTCCCTCGAGATCGGCCTCGGTTTCAGCCTGCCTGCTGAAACGCAGCTTGCCCAGGTCTCCCGCCGTCTCCAGCACCACGTCAAGGCCGCCTGCGTCGCCCGTCAAGGCGGCTATCAGCACCTGGAGGGAAAGGTCCCGGAACAGCGCCTTGGTGGCATGGCGCTTCAGGACATGCTGCATCTCGTGGGCCAGCACTCCGGCCAACTCCTCGGGAGATCCGCTCTGTCCCACCAGCGCCGAGTGCACCACTACGAAGCCGCCCGGCGCCGCAAAGGCGTTGATGGTGCGGTCCTTCTTCATAACGTAGCGAAAGCGGTAGCCCTGGCGCGGAACGGCTTCCAGCAGGCGGTCGCCGATCCCTTCCAGGACGTTGGTGCAGACAGGATCCTCGATGCGGTCCTCCGGCGACACCAGCATGCCCACGGCCGACCGGCCCAGTTGCTCTTCCCAGGAGACCGGAACCCGGCCGGCCAGGGCTTCGGCCATGGCCGGGATTCCCCACAGGTAGAGGGCGGCAGCCAGCACGGGGAGGCAAACGGCCGCAAGCAGGGTGAGCTTGAGGCGAAGGGAACGCCCGGCGGGATTGTGAAAGCCGGTACGCTCGGGTGCAATGGCGTGGATGGCCGCCAGGAAACCGGCGTCATCGACCAGCAGGGCCTCCGGAAACGGGGCCCCTCTTTCCAGGCGAACCTGTTCCCCGGCATAGGCCCCTTGAGTCTGGCGAACCTCATCGTAGTCCCACCAAAGGGTGACGCGGTCCGGTTTGGCGATCTGAAGTCCCCGGGTCCCGATGGTGATCCGAACCGGCTGGGCCGAGGCGGTGCGGCCGTCGAAATAGCGCCCCGGCCACTCCAATCGGGGGGAATTTGCAGTCATCATCCTCAAAGTGTCACAGGATGCCCAGGTCCATGTCCAGCAACTCGGTGTCCAGCAGGTCCGCGATGCCCTCCCCGGTGGCTCCGGCCTCGCGCGCCTCCTGTTCGATGACCGCCAGGTCGAGGGAGCCGTGGAGTGAGATTCTCTCGAACATGAACCTCACCGTGCGTACCAGCACCCAGGGTTGGGCAAAGCCCAGAGTGACCACCAACAGGATTCCATTGACGAACTCCAACCAGAACAGGCTTCCACCCGTGATTGAGCAACCAAAGTCGGCCCCTCCAAACCGGGTATGGCTCCAGAGGTAGCGATGCTGGCGGGCCGCATACCAGAACCAGGACAGCCCCAGGGTGGGGAGGCCGAGGAAAAAGGCGACCGCATAGGGTCCCACGAGCTCTTTTCCGTCGCCGTCGAAGCTGAAGGGGGCGTTTCCGAACCAGGTTCGATCCAGCAGGAATTTTCGTATCTTGCAAGAGAAAATGGGACCGTAAAAGCCGAGAGTGACCATGGTGAGCAGCAGGCCGGGCGCATAGAGTTTCATGAATTCCCGGGTGTGTCCCCGGAAGGAGAATCGAATATTGCGCCAGGAGGAACGGCTCAACCGATACCGCCAGGCACCCGCAATGGCTATGGGAACCAGTCCGAACAGCAGCGGCGGCAGAAGGAAGAGCAAGAAAAGCAACTGGCCCCACACCGATCGCTCACCCGAGAGATACAGGAGGGTGAAGCTGACCCCATAGATGGCTGCCAGGATCACCATTCCCTTGAGCCAGCCGATGAGGAGTTCCTTCCCGGTCCCGTGGTAGGCAAAGCGGTCCCCTTCGAATTCGGACTGGCTGAAGACGTAGTTCCGAACCTTGACCTTGCCCCAGAAATAGTAGATCCCCAGGGTCAAAGCGGTCAGCAGCATGTTGACGATGTGGATGCCGAACAGGCTTCCTCCCGTTCCATGAAAGCGAAGCTTCCAGACGTGGCCGCGCTGCGAGTCGGTTTGGGCGGCAGGAGCGGCCATATTCCGGCCACTACCGGGCGTGTTCTGTTCCATGGGATTCCTCCGTTGCGCTCAATCGGGATTGTCCTTGCGGCCAGCCCGCGGAGGGCATCTCTTCCCCCTCGAGCCCCTCCCCAGGCGGGGTCGGACGAATGGGCATTGACAGATGCCGAGGCGATGGTAGTCTGTTGACCTCAGGCAAAAAAAACGATCTCGGAAAGGCAGGTCGCGAAGGCACGATGCGCAAGGGATTTTCTCTGATCGAGTTGCTGATCGTGGTGGCGATTATCCTGATCATCGCCGCCATAGCGGTCCCCAACCTCCTCCGGGCGAGGCGCTCGGCCAACGAAGCCTCCGCCACCGCTTCCATGAGAACGATCGGTACCGGCCAGCTCATGTACCGCTCCACCCACGGCACCTTCACCAACCTGGCCGGCCTGGCGGAGGACGGTGTCATTCCCGCCGATCTGGGATCGGGCACCAAGAGCGGCTACAAATTCGATACCCAGCCCGGTGACAACCCGGCGCAGCAGTTCATCGTAACCGGGGTTCCCGAAATCCCCGACGGGGCTACCGCTACGGGCACCCGGACCTTCTTTACCGATGAATCGCAGGTCATCCGCTTTGCCATCGGGTCCGATGCCAACGCTACCAGCACGCCGGTAGGGAATTAGTGGTCAGTGGTCAGTGGATAGTGATTTAATCGATGCGTCAAGCATCTCGGCACAGCCGTGCAATAATTGCAGCGCGGCATCAGTTGCTTGCCTCCCACCTAAACACTTCACTCTCCACTAATCCCACCCTGTTTGCTCCGGCCCGTTATATGGGGCGGGGGCGCTGCTAAACAGGTACCGATTCGGGAATGATGGGCAGGTCTGTAAGCCGAATTCTGTTCCCTCGAAGAGGGCAACGGTCATTCCTCTAGCCCGGGAGTTGCCTCCCGGGTCCAGCATTCTACCCGGATGTCAAGCGGCGCGGGTCACGCCTCCATCCCTATTTGAACTTGCTCCATGTGGGGTTTGCCAGGCATGCCCGTTGCCGGGCACCCGGTGCGCTCTTACCGCACCATTTCACCCTTACCCCTTGCGGGGCGGTATCTTTTCTGTTGCACTTTCCGTACCCAAGGAGAATCTCCATGAGCCCCCCGCGTTACGGGGCACACTGCCCTGTGGAGTTCGGACTTTCCTCCCGCCCAATGCACGAGCAATGAGCCGGCGACCGTTCGACCTGCCCGACGGCATTTTAGCCCGCATTTCTCACCAGGTCGCCACCGAAACCACAACCGAAACCACAAAAGGCTGAACCTTTAGCAAAATTCGCCAGGTAGCCGGATTTTTTGCCGGCAAGGGTTGTGCCCCCCGGGAGCGCGGGCGTCCCGCCCGCATCCTTATTCCTGGCTGGAGGTCGCGAAGCGCCAGCGGGGCGTTGCATGCAGGCAGCGGGCCTTTCGGCGTGAACCGCACTGGCAAGGCCCGAGGAGGCCCACGGCTCAGTTACGGGTCGAACCAGGTGGCGGAGAGGGCCGAGGCCGTGCCGGACATGGTGCGGGCGGGACGCCCGCGCTCCCGGGTGGGCTTCCCTTTTGGACGCCGCGTTGGCCCCCCTCCGGCTCGAAGACGGGCTTCGCCCTCTCGCCGACTCCCCCTCAAGGGGGGAGTGATTACCGATGAGGGACCCACCCGCCTTCTGCCACCACCAACAGGAACTCCCGCCTCCATTCCACGAAACCTCCCACATAAATCTCAAGTATCACTCCCCCCTTGAGGGGGAGTCGCAGAAGCCGAGCCGGCAGGCGAAGGCTGATGCGGTGGGGGGCAGACGCGGCGTCCCGAGAGTGCAAAGCCCGCAGCATCAATCGAGGCCGGCAGCGGGCTGAGGCCGAAGAGGCGGACCGTCGCCGCTCCAGTCCAGCGGCAGCAGGGATTGCCGCCACAGCCCCGGCTCCAGCAACGGCCCTGCTGCAGGCGGCCTTCTTCCGAGCTCGTACCGGTCGCACAACCGGCGGATGAGATCTGAAATCCGCTCGCGATAGATCTTCAATCTGCCCTGTGGGTGCCCGTAGAGCTCCCGGTATTCGGGCACCAGCTCCGGAAATCGTTCCCGCAGAAAGGGCACCCAGACTTTCTCAAT
>JAJECY010000149.1 GCA_022821775.1 Acidobacteriota bacterium | reverse complement strand
CGGAGCATCGAAGGTGAATCCCTGGTAGGGCGCCGTTTCCTACGGCTCCAGCAGAGGAGTCTGAAGCGAAAACATCTGGACTCTGAAGGAGGCTGAAAGGTGTAGCCGTCCTTGCAACAGTCTGAGTTGGTCCTGAATATGAAAAGCGTTGGTGCGCTGAGTGACGTCCGCCAGAGACTGAGGGGAAGGCTGCACGGGAATATTCCGATTGATGAACTGTTCATTCTCAAACTCATATCCCGCATCGATGAAGTGGTTGTCTCCCACTTGCAGATGGGTGCGGGCGTTGACGGTCTGCACGCGCCCGCCGAAATCCGACCGTGTGATCCCCAGGGGCTGAAAGCCCGTTCCTCCGGGGCCGTTGTGATTTATCCGATCGGTTCGCAGATTCTGATAGGAGAGGCTGTATCCCGTCCGGGCTGTCGGCTGTTGGTTGAACAGGACCGCGCTGGACAGGAATTCGGTGGCAATGCGAGAGTCGGGGTCGTTGAGTGTGGGGATGAACGTGGCCGATCCGAGGTCCAGTTGGGACAGGGGTGAGCCTGCCTGGTGGAGCTCCACCAGACCGGGAGCCAGCGGACGGGCCTGGACGATTCCGGTCGCCGTCAGCCCAGGGGCGCTGCTTGGCGACCGGTTGAGCTGGAGGAAGGTGTCGCCGCCGTAGAATCGCGCCGAGAGGTTGGCCGTTGCGGAAAGATTCAGATTTAGCCGCCCCTGAGCCGTGGTGTTGCGGCTGGCATCGTCCCCGTCGACGCCCCTCGAGATGTTTCGGTGGGCCACTCCCGTGCTGTAGGTGAACCGGTCCTGCTGGAATCCTCCCGCCAGGCGGGCCCGGCCATGCAGACGGCCCAGGGATCCACCTTCGGTCAGCAGGCTTCCCCGGGTGCGGCCGCCGCCTTCCGCGCTCATCATGTTGATCACGCCGCCGATGGCGTGACTTCCGTACAGGGATGAGCCCGATCCCCGCAACACCTCCACCCGGTGGGTGTCGGCAAGCAGGAGATGCGATACGAAGGAGGTGGCGTCTCCCTGGGGCGCGGCCGCGTCCCGGAAGCGCAGGCCGTCAATCAGAATCGAGGTGTTCTCGACCCGCAGGCCGCGGGTTCGAATGGTCGTCTGGGCGCCGGGCGTCCCCAATTGCTGAATGCGCAAGCCGGGAATGGGCCTCAAGGCCTCGACCAGGCTGGTCTCCCCCCGTTCCCGCATGTCCGTGCTGTTGACGACCGTCAGGGCCTTGGACACCTCGTCGACCGACTGGGGTCTTCCGGAGGCCGTGACCACGACTTCCTCCCGGCGCACCGCCAACTGCAGGACAACGTCTCTCACCAGATCCTGATCGGCCTCGACTTGAATACCGCTCAGGGACACGGGAGCGAACCCCCGGGCCTCGACTTCCAGGATGTACTCCCCGGGACGGAGCTGCAGAAAACTGAAGCTTCCCGCGGTATCGGTGGTGACTCTCAGGCGCAGGCCGCTGGATCGGTCATGGAGCGTAACCAGGGCGTCAGGCACCAGGGATTGCTGGGGATCGGTGGTGGTTCCGCTGATCGAGCCTGGTTCGACAGCCTCAGCGGTCAGGGCGGCACAGCAGACGACGAAGCACAAGGCCAGCGTCGATTTTCCGGTTGTGAACTGCATCTGGCAGGTCCTTTCTCCTCCCCCAAGGAGGTGTTCAGGAAGCTTCCCTGAGCCGGTCTCCTGACTTGCGGCCTGACAGGGCCTACTCTCCGTGCCTTCCCACCTGTCGGCAGTGGCGTTCAGACGGATTTCGTTGCCGCTTACAGTTGCTGGGGCAGTGGCGGAATCTCACCGCGCTTCCCGGGATGCTCAGAGTGCATCCAGTGGGACATAGTCATTGACCCGAGAAGCCGGACGCGGATCTCGGGTCTTCATCGGAAGGCAAGGCTGCGATTGAAATGCGGACGGTAGAGAAATGCCAGGGTGGGCGGTACGGAAGATCTGTGTGCATGTTCGACCCAGCCGCTCTCGTGCGCAGCGTGCCTCGTCAATCCCAAGGCAGGTCTCCTGACTGACAGCTTGGACGCCCGACCGGCTGCCTTCCCATTGCCTGAAGCAACAGTGGCCTGCTTCGCCGGCGAACTCGCTGATCACAGTGGCGCGACCGTGCGGGAATTGCACCCGCTTCCCTTTTGGCTCGGATTCGAGCACCTTGGGACCAATGGCGAAATCGTAGCAACGCCCCGAAAGAAGCGTCAAGGGTTTTCTGCCGCCGACGGCCTCGGGCTGCGGGCGACCCCGGCTGCGGCCTCGGCGTTGGCCCCCCACCGCAGAAGCCTTCGCCATTCGGCTCGGCTTCTGCGACTCCCCCTCAAGGGGGGAGTGATGGGAGGGTCTTATGCAGGGTTCAAGTGTCACTCCCCCCTTGAGGGGGAGTCGGCGAGAGGGCGAAGCCCGTCTTCGAGCCGGAGGGGGGCCGACGCGGCGTTCCGTAAGTGCAGCCCGCTGTCGAGCCGGTGGGGGGCCAACGCGGCGTCCCGTGAGTGACAATCGGCACCGCCACTCCAAATCCACCCTGCAGGTCCCGGGCAGCTTCGCCGCGGGAGGCACTTCACCCTCGGGAAATTGACCCGGGGACTTCCCGTTTGCTAGCATCTGCCGCGGTGAGTGCCAGGTGCTCGCGGCAGTCCTGCGAGTGAAAAGGGAAGCGGGTGGAATTCCCGCACGGTCGCGCCACTGTAAGCAGCGAGTGTTTCAGCACTGAAATTGGCCACTGTAGTTTTCGATAACGGGAAGGCCGTCTGAAACACCGTGACCTGTGAGTCAGGAGACCTGCCTGGGACCGCGCGCCACTGGTGTGTCGCTTCGCATGAGAGCGAGGGTGCCGCTCCTCCTTCCCCGCCTTCTCTCACCGGATTCCGGTTTTGTTTTCGAGTGCCGTTTCCCCGTTTGTCCGCGTGAGGGAGTCCTCCGCGGGAATCGGTCTCGTTTTGGACGTTGGGGCAAAGGATGAGTCAAGCTTCCGAGGCCGGCATGCAGGAGGAGTTCCCGGGTGGCCGCAGCTTCTCCAACGAGCCGGCGTCGGTCCTCTTCCCGGGAACCTGGCTACGCCGCCTGATCGGACTGAGCCTGCTTCTGGCGGGAGTCTCCTGGCTGTGGTCCTGCCAGCGGCCGGCGTCGGGTCCCTCTCTGGGTTCATCCGACTCCGTAGAACATGGCATCGAGCCGGGCAATCCCAGGCGCATCATCTCCATGTCCCCCAACGCCACCGACATATTGGAGGGGGTGGGCGCCTTCGATCGGGTGGTGGCCGTTTCCGACTATTGCTTCTACCCCCCGAGCGTGGCCTCGCTGCCTCGAGTGGGCGGCTGGCAGAACGCCAGCCTGGAGGAGGTGGCCGGCCTCGCACCCGACCTGGTGGTCATGGCGGAGGTCCAGGCCCCCTTCGTCGACAGCCACCTTCAAGCCCTGGGAATCGAGACCCTGGTGGTGCCGAGCCAGTCTCTGCAGGATGTCTTTACGGCCATCGATGCCGTGGGACGAGCTGTGGGCCGGCAGAAAGCGGCCGGGCTCCTCCAAGACGAGGTTCGTGCCGATCTGGACAGGGTCGCCGGCCGCACCCGGGGGTTGCCCAGACCCTCGGTTCTCTGTGTGGTGGACCGGGTGCCCGGGACCCTGCGCGGTCTCTATGCGGCCACTCAGGGAAGCTACCTGTCCCGGTTGATCGAGATCGCCGGCGGGCGCCCCATTGCCCCGCCGGCCACCTTCAACTACGGCAGGATCGGCAAGGAGGCCGTGGTCACCCTCAATCCCGACGTGGTGATCGACATGGTGCAGGGCGCCAAGGGAGCCTTTGCCGAAGAACCCGTCGGGATCTGGTCGGAGCTGAAGGAGATCCGGGCCGTTCGCCGCGGGCGAGTCCATCCCGTTCGCGAAATGTATGTCCTTCATGCTTCCCAGTTCGTGGCGCAGACGGCCGAGCTCTTCTCTCAACTGATTCATCCCGAGGTGTTTGGGAAAGATGGCGTCCGCTAATTCCATCAGTCCCGCCCATGCCGATGCTCTCATCGAAGCCCGTGGGCTCCGCTTTGCCTACGAGGCCGACCGGTGGGTGGTGGATGACGTCTCTCTCAAGCTCAAGCACGGCGCCCTGGCCGCCCTCATCGGCGCCAACGGTTCCGGCAAGTCCACGCTCATCCGCTTATTGGCTGGTCTTCGTTCCGCAAACGCCGGAGAAGTTCTTTTTTCGGGGCAACCCCTGAATGACATCCCGCGGAAGCGGCTGGCCCGGTCCCTGGCCTACGTTCCCCAGATCAATCCCATGATTTTCCCCTTTACGGCCATGGAAGTGGTGTTGACCGGGAGGAGTCCCTACACCCCCCGCTTCCGCTTCGAGAACCGCCTCGACGTGCAGCAGGCCCTGAAGGCCCTGGCCACGGTAGGCGCTGCTCATCTGGCCCCTCGTCCGGTGACGGAGTTGTCGGGAGGAGAGAGGCAACTGGTAGCCGTGGCCAGGGCCCTGGCCCAGGAGCCGGAGTGCTTGATCCTGGATGAACCCGCGGCCGCCCTGGACCTGAAGCACCGGGCCGCTCTCATCCGCATCCTGAGGCAGCTTCGAGACCGGCAGGGGATGACGGCGCTGATGGTGACTCACGATCTGCAGCTGCTGGATCCTGCCTTCGATCGGGTCTTTGCCATCCACCGGGGATCGCTGCTGGCCGAGGGCTCCCCCGGGCAGGTCCTGAGGGACGAGGTGCTTTGCCGGGTCTACGAGGACCCCCGGGTTCGCGCCCGCAAGCTGGAGGGGCGCACCTTTGTCTGGTCCGGCACCTGATCCGCATCGGTGCAAAGGAAATCAGGAGGCGCGGATGGATGTTTCAGGCCAAGTTTCCAAGGGCGCCGAATCCAGCCAACAATCCACCGCCGCCTCTCCGCAACGGCCCGGGAGCGCCTCACCGGCCGCACCCCGGAATCTGACACGCACTATGATTCTGGTGCTCCTCTTCCTGGGGGCCGCCACGCTGGTTTCCCTCTGGGTAGGCTATCGCCTGCTGGATTTTAGCCTGTTGCGCGAAGACGAGACGGCGCGCTCCCTCTTTTTCCAACTGCGCCTTCCCCGGGTGGTCATGGCGGGCATCCTGGGCGCCTCCCTGGGCTCGGTAGGAGCCTGCCTGCAGGCCTTCTTTCGCAATCCGCTGGCGGAGCCGTTCACCCTGGGTGTTTCGGGAGGCGGGACCCTGGGAGCCAGCGTGGCCATCGCCCTCGGTTGGGGCATCACCCTGGCCGGGGTGCCGATGGTGTTCCTGGCGGCTTTCGCCGGCTCGGCCGCGGCTGTCCTGGTGGTCTATTGGCTCTCGCGAACCGGCGACGTGGTCATGCCCGGTACGCTGCTACTGGCAGGAGTGGTGGTGAACCTGATTGCCAGCGCCGGGGTGATCCTGATTCAGTACATTGCCGACTACAGCCGGGCCCTTCAGATCCTCCGCTGGACCATTGGAACCATCGACGTGGTGGGATTCGACCGCATCTGGCGCATGCTGATTCTTCTGATTCCAGGATGGGCGATCCTGTTGGCTATTGCCCGCGACCTGCACCTGCTGGCCATGGGAGAGGAATCGGCGGCCAGCCTGGGAGTCGACGTGCGCCGCTGCGAGCGCCTGGTCTATATCGCTTCCTCCCTGATCGTGGGCGTGGCGGTGGCCGAGGGCGGGACCATCGCCTTCGTGGGCCTGATCATTCCCCATGCGGTCCGCTTGGTATTGGGTCAGGATGTGCGGCTGGTTCTGCCCTGTTCCTTCCTGGTCGGCGCGGGGTTCCTGATGCTGGCCGATGCTCTGGCCCGGACGGCCCTGCCGTCTGGTGAGTTGCCGGTGGGGGCGGTTACGGCCGTGATCGGAGGGATCACCTTTCTGGGTTTGCTCCGCCGGCAGCGGCGCTTCTCGGCTATTTGAGAGGGACCTGTCGAGAGGCGTCGGGCGCAGTCGCGTCGACCGGCTTTCGGGGAGCCGCCACGCATTATGCAACGCACGCATCCAAGGTAAGGGCAATGAGCGGGGAAAACGAGCACAGCATCACGGCAGGCTTTCCGGAACGCATCGTCTGTCTGACCGAGGAAACGACCGAAACTCTCTATCTGCTGGGAGAACAGGACCGCATCGTAGGCATCTCCGGGTACACGGTGCGCCCCAGGGAGGCGCGATCCAAGCCGAAGGTCTCTGCCTTCACCAGCGCCCGGCTGGACAGGATCGAGCAACTGCGCCCCGACCTGGTGCTGGCCTTTTCCGACCTGCAGGCGGACATCGCCGCCGAGTTGATCCGGCGGGGATTGACCGTTATGACTTTCAATCAAAGGAGCGTAAAGGAGATCCTGCAAGTGATCCGGACGCTGGCCGATCTGGTGGGCGCTCCGCACAAGGGCAGGGCTCTGGTCTCGGAGCTGTCGAGCGGGCTGGAGGCGATCGAGGCATCGGCCCGCCGCTTTCCCCACCGGCCGCGGGTGTTTTTCGAGGAGTGGAAGGACCCCTTGATCAGCGGTATTCAGTGGGTCGAGGAGCTTGTGGAACTGGCCGGGGGTGAGACCGTCTTTCCGGAGCTCCGCCACAAGCGGCTGGGGCGGGACCGGATTGTGGAGCCGGATGCCGTGCTTTCCCGCGACCCGGAGGTCATCATCGCTTCCTGGTGCGGGATCAAGGTCAACAAGGACCGAATCAGGCAACGTGCCGGCTGGTCGGAGATGGCCGCTGTCCGCCGCCGGCGGATCTACGAGATCAAATCGACCTATATCCTGCAGCCGGGGCCGGCGGCTCTGACCGAGGGACTGCGGCAGCTCCACCTCATTCTGGCCCGTGTGAGCGGCTTTGAAGTGGATGTTCGGCTCAGGCCGAGCGAGCGGGTGGATCCCGACCTGAAATCTCCGGTGCCCGGCGAGACCGTGACTCGGAACAAGTAACGAGGGAAAAGAGCTTGCCCGAAACAACCCGGTCTCGCGCTGCATGCGACGGGGTAAAAAGAGTTATACGAAGTCACACGAAGGACCACGAAGACACACGTAGAAAAACTCGCTTGGTTGTCTCTCTCAGAAATAGGGGCGTCGGAGGCTCAGCCGGGCGATGGTCCACAGGATCTTGAAACCCGCCTTGATCGTTCCCGAGAGGGTCCCCGATACCTTGGAGCGGCCCAGGCGCGGCCGGTAGCTGACGGGAATTTCCACAACCTTGAGTCCCTGCTGCAGTGCTTTGACCTGCATTTCCACCGTCCAGCCGTAGGTTCGATCCTGCATGTCGAGCCTGGAAAGCGCCTCCCGGCGAATGGCCCGAAAGGGTCCCAGGTCGGTGTAGGCGTGGCCGTAAATCAGTCGAATGATGGCAGTCGACAACCAGTTTCCGAACCACTGTTGCGGGGTCAGGGAACCCGGTTCCGGGCCTCCCCGCGTCCGGGAGCCCAGCACCAGGTCCGCCTGGTGTTCCTCCAGGGCCTGGAGCAGGTCTTTCGCCTGAGCCGGGTCGTCACTGTAATCGCCGTCCAGAAACAGAACGACCTCGGTCCGGGGGGGCAGGGCGGCGATCCCGGCCAGACAGGCGGCGCCGTAGCCGCGCTCCGGTTGGGAAACAACCCGGGCGCCGGCTTCTTGCGCCTTCATGGGAGTCCGATCGGTGCTTCCGTTGTCGACCACGATGATCTCGGAGACCACGTCACGCGGAATGTCGGCAATGACCCGGGCGATCCCCGGCTCTTCGTTGTAGGCGGGGATGATGACGGCGGCTGGTAGGGTTGGCATGACAGCGGCTTGTAGGCTCCGCGGAGGATCGCATTATACGCAATCCCGGCCGGCCCGGAAATGTGGTATAAACACGCGACCCGGAGCAGGGTCGGGCTGATTTGAATCACACGTGTTTCACCCTGTATCAGCCGGCTCGCGGTTCGGGATGGCGGCGCGGGTAAGTGACAAGTGGATAGTGGCTAGTGATTAGTGGATAGTTGTTGGATCGAAACGTTACGCATCTTGTCGGTCTCGGCGCGGTTGTTCAAAGAGCGCCTCCAGTGAACAAGACGCTTGCTTCTAATACCGACACTGACCACTGGCCACTGACCACTAATCACTCGTTTTTTAGCACTCCGGTCTCACCCTGAATCAGCTGCCCCGTCGTATGGGACGGGCGCTGATGAATCCGCCTCCGACTCCCGCACCGGAAAGGGACCATCCATGGAAGCGGTGCTCGCCCTGGAAGACGGCGTGGTTTTTGAAGGCAAGTCCATCGGCGCCAGGGGCGAGACATTCGGCGAAGTCGTTTTCAATACCTCCCTCACCGGCTATCAGGAAATTCTCACCGACCCCTCCTATGCCGGTCAGATCGTGGTGCTGACCTATCCCCTGATCGGAAATTACGGGGTCAATTCGGAGGATGAGGAATCCCGCCGACCCTTTGCCGAGGGACTGGTGGTTCGGGAGGCCACCGACAGCGGCGACCACTGGCGGCTGGACAGCACCCTGCCGGACTACCTGGAGAAGCACGGCATCGTGGCCATCGCCGAGATCGACACCCGTGCACTGGTGCGACACATCCGGCAACAGGGCGCCATGCGCGCCGCCATCGCCAGCGGGGAGGTGGATCGGGAGCTGCTGGTTGAAAAGGTGCGTCAGACACCGGAGATGGTGGGGCGGGATCTGGCCAGCCGGGTCAGTTGCCGCAAAGCCTATCGCTGGGAAAAGCCGTCGGTGGACATATTTGCCCCGAATGCCTCCCGGCCATCTTCCAAGCCGGATGCGGCCGAACCGCCGATACGGTTGGTCGCCCTGGACTTCGGAATCAAGCACAACATCCTGCGCCTGATGGTGGACAGCGGGTTTGAGGTGACGGTGGTTCCGGCCAGGACCGGCGCGGCCCAAATCCTGGCAATGGATCCCGACGGGGTCTTCCTCTCCAACGGTCCGGGGGACCCGGAGCCGGTCGCCTATGCGATCCGGACAGCTCGAGAGCTGATCGGGAAAAAGCCCATTCTGGGAATCTGTCTGGGGCACCAGATCCTGGGACTGGCCGTAGGTGGCAGAACCTACAAGCTGAGATTCGGCCACCACGGCGGCAACCACCCCGTGATGCGCATGCAGACAGGGCAGGTCGAGATCACCGCCCAGAACCACGGTTTTGCCGTGGATATCTCCTCACTGCCGGAATCCGTCGAAGTGACCCACGTCAATCTCAACGACCAGACCCTGGAGGGATTTCGCCACCGTCACGCGCCGCTGTTCTGCGTTCAATACCATCCGGAGTCCTCCCCGGGCCCCCACGATTCCCGCTACCTCTTCGAAGAGTTCAAGCGGGTGATCCGCCAGCACCGGAGGCAGGGCGGGTCCTCCTTCGCCTGGCGAGACTGAATGCCCAAGAGATCAGACATCAAGAAAATCCTGGTCATTGGCTCGGGACCGATCGTCATCGGCCAGGCCTGCGAGTTCGACTACTCGGGGACGCAGGCCTGCAAGGTCCTCCGGGCCGAGGGCTACAAGGTGGTGCTGGTGAATTCGAACCCGGCCACCATCATGACCGACCCCGAGTTGGCCGACCGGACCTACATCGAGCCCCTGACGCCGGAGTTCGTGGAAGCCATCATCCAGGAAGAGCGGCCCGACGCCCTGCTGCCCACGGTGGGCGGTCAGACGGCGCTCAACCTGTCTGTGGCGTTGTCCGAAAAAGGGGTTCTGGACAGGCAGGGAGTCGAACTGATCGGAGCTCAGATCAAATCGATCAGGGTGGGGGAAGATCGGCTGCTCTTCAAGGAAGCCATGAGGGAGATCGGCCTGGAGACGCCGCGAAGCGGGGTGGCCTACGACTTCAAGGAGGCACGGCAGATTGTCAAGCAGGTGGGTTACCCGGCCATTATCCGGCCCTCCTTCACGCTGGGGGGAACGGGGGGCGGCATCGCCTACAACGCCGAGGAGTTCGAACAACTGGCCAAGAGGGGGCTGGATCTCAGTCCGGCCCACGAGATTCTGATCGAGGAGTCGGTCATCGGTTGGAAGGAGTTCGAGTTGGAGGTGATGCGCGATCTGAAGGACAACGTGGTGGTGATCTGCAGCATTGAGAACTTCGATCCCATGGGGGTCCACACCGGGGATTCCATCACGGTGGCTCCGGTGCAGACCCTTACCGACAAGGAATACCAGCACATGCGGAACGCCGCGATGCGAATCATTCGCAAGGTGGGGGTGGAGACCGGAGGCTCCAACATCCAGTTCGCCGTCAATCCTCGGGATGGTCGCCTGGTGGTGATCGAAATGAACCCCCGAGTCTCCCGCAGCTCGGCGCTGGCCTCCAAGGCAACCGGGTTCCCCATCGCCAAGATCGCCGCCAAGCTGGCGGTGGGACTCACGCTGGACGAGATTCCCAATGACATCACCTTGAAGACCCCGGCATGCTTCGAGCCCACCATCGACTACGTGGTCACCAAGATCCCCAAGTGGGCCTTCGAGAAGTTTCCGGAGGCCGAGCCGCTCCTGGGAACCCAGATGAAGTCGGTCGGGGAGGTTATGGCTATCGGCAGGACCTTCAAGGAGTCGCTGCTGAAGGCCCTGCGCTCCCTGGAGACCGGGCGCAAAGTAGGATCGCAGAAGCTGGACCCGGACCAGATCAGGGAAAAGCTCATCGTTCCCAATCCCGACCGCCTCCTCTATCTGCGTTTCGCCTTCGAGAGAGGCCTCTCGGTGGAAGAGGCGTTTCAGTACACCCGGATCGACCCCTGGTTTCTGCAACAGGTCCGGGAGGTATCCCAACTGTCCACCCGGTTGCGGGGAGCCGACCTGGCGGAGATTTCCCCACCAAGTCTCAGGCAGGCCAAGCGGCTGGGATTCTCCGACCAGTACCTGGCCTGGCTGACAGGCTCCACGGCTGCCGAAGTCTACCAGCGGCGTCGGGGTCTCAAGCTCCGCCCGGTATACAAGCGGGTCGACACCTGCGCGGCCGAGTTCGAGTCTTTCACGCCCTACCTCTATTCCACCTACGAGCAGCAGTGCGAGGCCGAACCTTCCGAGAGAAGAAAGATCGTGATCCTGGGCAGCGGTCCCAATCGGATCGGGCAGGGCATCGAGTTCGACTACTGCTGCTGCCACGCCTCCTTTGCCCTCAAGGAAGACGGCTTCGAGACAATCATGGTGAATTGCAATCCCGAGACTGTCTCGACCGACTACGACACGTCCGATCGACTCTATTTCGAGCCGCTGACCTTTGAAGACGTCATGCACGTGGTGGAGCGCGAGCAACCGGAGGGGGTGATCGTGCAGTTCGGAGGGCAGACTCCGCTGACCTTGGCGCTGCCCCTGCAGCGGGCCGGCGTTCCCATCATCGGCACCTCTCCCGAGTCCATCGACCTGGCGGAAGACCGCAAGCGATTCGGCCGCCTGCTCTCCGGAATGGGAATCCCCCAGCCTCCTTCCGGAACGGCCACCTCTTTCGGGGAGGCCGCCGCCATCGCCGAACGCATCGGCTACCCTGTCCTGGTCCGGCCCTCCTACGTCCTGGGGGGACGCGCCATGGTGATCGTGCACGATGACCAGTCCCTGGAGCGATACATCAGCGAAGCGGTGGGCGTTTCTCAGGACCGACCCATCCTCATCGACAAGTTCCTGGAGGATGCCTTCGAGGTGGACGTGGACGCCGTGGCCGACGGCCGGCGGGTGGTAATCGGAGGCATCATGGAGCATATCGAGGAGGCCGGAATCCACTCGGGGGACAGCTCTTGCGTGCTGCCGACCTACATGGTCAAGCCCGAGCACCTGGAGACGATGCGCGACTACACCCGTCGCCTGGCCCTGGAACTGAAAGTGGTCGGATTGATGAATGTGCAGTACGCCATCAAGGACGATGTGGTCTACGTGTTGGAAGTCAATCCGAGAGCCTCGCGCACCGTGCCTTTCGTGAGCAAGGCCACCGGAGTTCCACTGGCCAAGCTGGCGGTCCGGCTGATGACCGGCCGCAAGCTGGAGGAGTTCGGCTTGGAAGATGAGCTGCCGGTAAACGACTTCTTCGTCAAGTCCCCGGTTTTCCCTTTCTTGAAGTTCCCCGGTGTTGATACCATTCTCGGCCCCGAGATGAAGTCTACCGGCGAGGTGATGGGCGTTTCCGACAGCTTTGGGCAAGCCTACGCCAAGGCCCAGCTCAGCGCTGGATCGGTGTTGCCCCGATCCGGCACTGCCTTCATCAGCGTGAACGACCAGGACAAGCTCAACGTGCTCCCGATTGCCCAGCGGCTGAATCGTCTCGGATTTCGCCTGATCGCTACCGGAGGCACCCGGGAGAGCCTGGCCGGGCAGGGCATTCGCGTCGAGTCGGTCTACAAGGTCAACGAGGGGCGGCCCCACATCGTGGACCTCATCAAGAACGGCCAGGTGGACCTGATCCTCAACACGCCGCTGGGCAAGGACTCCTTCTTCGATGAACGCGCCATCAGGCGGGCTGCCGTCCAGCACAACGTGCCCTGCATCACCACGCTCTCGGGGGGCGCGGCCGTGGCCAGCGGCATCAGCGCGCTGCAACAGAACAGGCGGGACGTCCGCGCCCTGCAGGAGTACCATCGGAATGATGAATGATGAATGAGGAGTGATGAATGGCACGATTTTTTTTGACCGGTGCGCAGGGGTGTATCGGGACCTGGATCGTCCGCAATCTCATCGATCGGGGCGACGAGGTCTTCATCTATGATCTGGATGTGGAGCCCAAGCGGCTCTCCATGCTGCTTACCCGGGGGGAGTTGGACGGGATTCACTTCATCCAGGGAGACATCACCGACTTCGATCGGTTGAAGGGCGAGATGCAGCGGAACGGCGTGACCCACGTCATTCACCTGGCGGGGCTGCAGGTGCCCGTCTGCCGGGCCAACCCGAGGCTGGGCGCCATGGTGAACGTGGTGGGCACCGTCAACGTGTTCGAGGCGGCGCGGTCGCTGCCGGAGCCGATACAGGGGTTGGCCTATGCCAGCTCCGCCGCGGTTTTCGGACCGCAGGAAGACTATGGGGCAGGGCCCGTGGGCGAAGGGGTCCAGTTGATTCCCCGGACCCACTACGGGGTCTACAAGCAGGCCAACGAGGGGAATGCCCGGGTCTTCTTCCTGGACCATCGGATTTCCAGTGTGGGCCTGCGGCCCCACGCCGTCTACGGGGCGGGGCGGGATTTCGGAATCACCTCCGGTCCCACCACGGCCATGAAGGCCGCAGCCCTGGGACGGCCCTTCGAGATTCAATTCGGCGGACCGGTGTCGATGCTGCTGGTGGACGATGTAGCCAAGATCTTCATCGGGTGTGCCGAAAGCCCCAAGACCGGGGCGCGAGCCTACAACATTCGTGGCGACCTGGTAACGGTGGAAGAGGTCATCCAGGCCATCGAAGAGGTGGTCCCAAGCGCCAGGGGGACGATCCGGTGCAAGGCGAATCCCCTGGCCATCGCCAGCAACTTCAGCCAACAGGGTCTGAAGCAGGAACTGGGCCAGGTGCCGGCCACTCCGCTGAAGCAGGGCATTGAACAGACAGTGGAGATCTTCAGGCGCCTGCACCGGGAAAACCGACTGGACCTTTCCGACCTCGAAGCCTGACTTGGCACCTGTTGCCGTCAGGCTCGATCAAACCGTCCCGCTTCGCTATGAAAACAAACCACAGCAGGAAAACGAACTCAGAGAAGAAGCTGCTGGATCGCCGGGGGTTCCTGGCGGCCTCGGCCGCCCTGGGGGCCGGTCTGCTGGAACTCACCGGCTGTTCTCTTGTCGGCGGCAAGTCCCGGGAACTGAGGGGCAAGACCTATTCCGTGCGGGTCGATGGGGAGGGGGCCCTCAGCGTCCATCAGAAGGGCGGAGAAGTGGTCTGGGAGAGTTCCACCGCCTTGAAGCCCCAACTGGTGCTGGCCCCCGGCGAAGCCGGCACGGAGCGGACCCTCGGCTTCGGGGATGCCGGCGTCAAGGAGTGGCACCCCTTCGAGGAAGGCCGCCACCGGGGATACCGGACCCGATTGGGCTCGTTTCCCGGCGCCGACCTGGAAATCGAGATGGTGCACGCCCTGGATGCCGAGACGGATGAGCTGCTGGTTCGCCTCGAGCAAACCGGTGGCCAGGACCGTATCCACCGGGTGAACCACTTCTATCGCATCGAAAAACCCACCAGCGACGGCGGCTATCTGTTGGTCCCTCATGGTTCCGGCTACCTGATTCCGGCGGAGATGGCCGAGAGGATGCCCAACGGGGATTCGGCTCGCGGCAACCTGGTGGGGGGGCGCTACAGCCTGCCCCTGTTCGGCCTGGTCAAGGGCGGCCACACCCTCTACCAGATCGTGGAGACTTTCTGGGACTGCAGCGTGGACGTCGACCACCTCCCGGGCGAGGTGTCGCTGGTGGATTTCAACTGGCTGGCGTCGCTGGGAGAACTCGGCTACGCCCGGCAGTTCCTGATGCGCTTCGCCCGGGACCTGGACCACGTGGGCATCGCCAAGGCTTACCGCAGCTATGCCCGCCAAAAGGGGTTCTTTCGGACATTGGCTGACAGGGCCAGGCAACTGCCCGCCATTGACCGATACCTCCAAGGCTTTGAATTCCGCTGGGTCTACTGGAATTCCAGAGACGAGTCGCGGGTGCTGCAAGACCTGCAGCGCTGGACCCGTCACGGCCTGCCCGTCAACTTCTTCTTTCCCAAGTGGTCCCCCGGCACCACCGCCCGCAACGACGCCAGCGCTTGGCAGGCTTTTCTGCGCCGGCGTCCGGTGGAGGGAGGTTGGAGAAGGCTCAGGCGCCTGGCCGACCGGGTTCGGCGACACGGGGCCCTGATCAAGGTCTTCATCAATCCCAATACCAATCTGAAGGGAGCCCCCGGCTACGACCCGGCCCGGTCCTCGCGGGACCGGTCGGGAGAGTTGCATCCCAGGCCCAGCTTCTGGGGTGACGGGCTCAGCCCCCAGTTCGGTCCCGAGTCGTTGCGGCGCGCGCTGGACTACGCCAAGTCGCGGGGTTTCGAGCCCGATGCCCTCTATTTCGATGGATACGCCTTTCACGGCGGCCACCGGGAGGACTTTTCTCCGGACCACCCGGTATCTCGCAAATTGGCCATTGAAAAGCAGATCGAGTGCTTTCGGGAGACGCGGAAGCGGGGAATCATCCCCGGCGCCGAGCTGGCCCGGTTCTGGTGCGTCTCGGAGTGCGATTTCTTCTTCTTTACCGACTGGTCCCGAGATCGGCTTGCGGTGGGAGAACCGATTCCCTGGTTCCAGCTCGTCTTTCACGAGTGCTACGCGGCCTGCTTCTCAGGCGGGGGATACGGACGCTACGACTGGCCGGAGGACAAGAACCCCCGCCTGTACGAACTCCTCTTTGCCGCTGCCCCGTCCTACAACTGGATGCTGCCCTACGGGGACGAATTCCCCGGAACCGGATTGGAGGACGGCGTTCCGGTCCGGGAGTGGGGGACCGCCTCCATGCGGCGGCGCATCCAGTGGCTGCAGCGCTGGAGCGCCTATTTCCGGAAGACCGCCCACGCCGAAATGACCTCTCACCGGTTCCTCAACCGCGAACGCAGCCTGCAGCGGCTGGAGTTCGACAACCAAGTCACGGCCGAGTTTGATTTCGCAGGAGGGCTCTGCCGAATTCAGGGCGTGGAAGGCTTCAGCGGGCACTGGGAAAAGCCCCATGAGGGAACCCTGTAAACGCGGCTCAACCGCTATGACAGTCGGAATTCCCCTTGGCGGCGGAAAGCGAATGGGAGCGTCCAGGAGATATCTTCGACGATTTCCAAAAGCTTGTGCGATCTCACGCTTGCGTTCGTCCGATGCTTGCTATCCTGGCTCAGCCCGATCTCGATGGGCTTCATAATATGCCCTCAGGATGGCGTTAATCCGGCTGTGGTAGCCCTTGCCCTGCTTCTTCAGCCACTCCAGCACGTCCGCGTCCAGGCGTACGGTCAACTGCTTTTTCCCGGGTGGGACCACCACCCGAGCATTCCGAAAGAAAGCCGCATCGAGTGCCGGAATATCGGAATAATCGATATTCGCGTCGCTCATCGCGTCAAGGCGTTTCAAGTCGCTCTTGGTAGGCTTTTTCTTCACGGCGATTTCCCTTTCTCATCGAGATTATCCGCCAGACACTCCTAACCGTTGTGCACATGCAGGGCCATGCCGTCGGCGCCGCTGTCGGCGGCGCCGTTCAGCTCTCCGCTTTCCGTGTCGATACCGATGGCGTGAACCAGGGCGAATCCGCCGTGGCTGACAGGCATCCGCTGGATGGGGTGCTTCTTGCGGACCTCCGCGCAGACTCCTTCCGGAATACGAGCCTGGCAGGTAATGGCGTCCACCTGGCAGTCGAAGCGGGGCGCCAGAACCGCCTCGGTGACCGACATGCCGAAGTCGACGTGATTGAGGATGACCGAGAGCACGGCGGTGATGATCCGGGTGGCGCCGGGGGCCCCCAGCACCAGGATGGGGTTTCCGTCCCTGGAGACGATGGTCGGGGTCATGCCGGTGGTGCGTCCCTTGCCGGCCAAAATGCTGTTGGGGTGGCCGGCGTAGGGGTGGAAGTTGATCATGGAATTGTTGTACATGAAGCCCAGTCCGGGCGTGATCACCCCGGACGAGGTGCCCAGGGAATGAGTCAGGGAAACCCGGTTTCCCCAGCGGTCGACGACACTGACGTGGGTGGTGTCTGTGGAGCCCGTCTGGACCCGGAAGGGCTCGATGTCCTTTCCTGCGTCGATGACCTCCCGCCACTGCCGGGCCCGCTCCTTGGAAACCAGCCACTCCTGGGGAACCTTCACGAAATGAGGATCCCCCAGGTAGCGGTTTCGGTCGGCGAAAGCGGCCTTCATGGCCATTGAAACCAGGTGGATGTAGGCTGGAGAATTGTGGCCCAGGCGCGCCAGGTCGTAGCCTTCCAGGATGTTCAGAATGGCCGCCAGGGTGGTGCCGCCGTGGGGAGCCGGCGCCGTATGGATGAGGAGGTCGCGGTAAGGCGCCACTACCGGAGCCTCATCCCGAACCTGGTATTGGGCCAGATCGTCCGGCGTGATCCAGCTCTGGTGAGCCTCCAGGTCGGAGGTCATCTCTCGGGCCATCTCGCCCAGGTAGAAATCCTGGGGCCCCTCCCGGGCAAGCCGCTGCAGGGTGCGCCCGTAGTCGGGATTGCGCAGGTGGTCTCCCGCCTCCAGGGTGCTGCCGTCGGAGTTCAGATAGATCCTGCTTGCCTCGGGCGTGACTGCCAGCTTGTCGCGCAGCGAGGTGGTTTCGTAGTAGTGGGGCTTGTCTCTCCAGCGAGTGGCCGCGGTTGCGCTGACCTGCCAGCCCTCCTCGGCCAGCTCGATGGCAGGCTGCAACAATTCGGGCCAGGGACGGCTGCACCAGCGGCTGTGGATGGTCTCCAGGCCGCGAACGGTCCCCGGGGTGCAAATCGACCGGTAGCCGTCTTCATTGACCTGGTCCCGGAGCTGGAATCCCCAGCCGCCCGGGTTGGGACCGATCACCAGCGGTTCCCACATCTCGGGTCGAACCCTGGAACCGGCCAGGGCCGGAGCATCCAGAATGGGAAGGGGCTCGACCGTCCGCCCCAGCCAACAGTTGAGAAGCAGGTAGCCGCCCACTCCGCAGGAATGGGGATCCACCAGGAACTGGACCCAGGCGCAGGCAAGGGCGGCATCGAAGGCATTGCCTCCTTCCGCCAGCACCTTGGCGCCCTGCTCAACCGCTTCCGGTTGAGGCGCCACGATCATTCCGGACATTGCACTCCCCGCATGGGCTACGGCAGCGAACGCCCCCAGTATGCAGAGGTTCCCGTGCCAGGGAAACCCTTTTTTGGGCAGCGGACCGTAGTTCGGTTGCTTGGCGTTGCCTCCCCCACCGCATCAGCCTTCGCTTGGCGGCTCGGTCTCGCCGAGTCCCCCTGGCCTAGTGACTTACAGGGATGGGTCACATGGATAACCAGTCACTGAACCCGTTGGCCGTCTGAAACTGAATGGCCACAAAAGGCACAAAAACGCAAAAAGAACCATCCGATCGGC
>JAJECY010000253.1 GCA_022821775.1 Acidobacteriota bacterium | reverse complement strand
AGGGTGGGTTGGAAGTCAGGTTGAGTTCGATGCCGTCGGTCTCGTAGCGGGACAGCAGCTCCTCGAAGACGCGGAACCGCTCCTGCCGGACCTCGTCGTGCATGAAGCTGAAGCGGCTGGTGGGGATGCCCTCGGCCCGCGGGTCGGGGTCGGGACCCACGTGAAACTGGGGATTGTCCAGGGCGAAGGCCGACCAGCGTCCCAGGCCTTCCTGCTCTGCCCGTGTGCCGCCGTGCAGGCTCACCCAGGTGCTGGCCAGCATCAGGATGCCGGTCTCGTGACAGCGGTCGCAGAGGATCTTCATGGGGTCGAGGCCGTCGTCGACCATCTGGCGCAGGATCCTGCCGGCCCGGTACCAGACGTAGTGGGTCCATTTCTTGACCACGGCGCCCCACATGTCCGCCACCTTGCTGTCGTAGAGCATGGTGCCGCCTTCGACTCCGGCAAAGTAGACCAGGGTGTCCAGCCCGCTGCTTGCCATCTGGTCCACCGTGTAGGCATGAGGTTCCGGGGTAAAGGGAGGCTCCATCTGGTAGAGGCCTCCGGCGTGACGGCCGTCGTCAAACAGGAAGACCGTCGGCTCACGTTCGCTCGCCGTGTTCCCATTGCTGCGTGGTTCGGGAGAGGACGCCGCGGCCAGAGGCACGGCCAATGTGCCGGGGGCCAAGCTCCCCATGGTCTGAAGGAAGTGTCTACGTTTCATGGTTGGTCCTCGTTCCCTTTTCCCAAGTGGATCGAAATGCCTTGTAACGGTTACGGCCGGCGGGACCGGGGTCCCGACCGCGGAGCCCAGCAGGCGCCGTTCCGGCACCGGCTGAATCAGCGCTCACACTGGATGGCGACCTCGGTCAGGACGGCCGAGTTGCCGCCGTCCGGTGAGGTGAATACCGCCCGGTACTGCAGCCAACCGTGGTCGTTGGGCAGGTCCGATAGAGCGGTCCCGGACTGGTCGTAGAAGGAATCTTCTCCTGAAGGACCCTTCCAGGCGGCATTGCCAAGCCCCGCTTCAGTGCTTGCGGAACGGATCTGAAACTTGACCGCGGTTCCCCAGCGGGCTTCCGCCGTCCAATGGAGGGCGGCGAAGGCGGCTCCCGCGGGAGCTCGGACCGGCGCCGAGGTGTAGTCCCACTCATAGCTCCGATCGTAGACGCTTCCCGCGTCCACCATGGCGTCCAGGTGCACGCCGACCGTGGGAATATGGTGCCTCCTGCGGCTGGAAAATCCCTCGGGCCCGCCCCAGTAGATGTTGGTGCCGGCGGCGTGGTCGAAGTGTTTCTGGTGGTTGGAGACCACCAGGTCGACCCAGCCGTCCCGGTTGAGGTCCAGCGAGTCGATGGCCGAGGAGGAATGCGCTTCCAGCAGCGTCCGGCGCTTTTCGCTGAAGTCCCGTCCCGCGCCTCCCCAGTAGATGAACGCCGGCAGTTCGCGGGTCGTATCGGAGCGGTAATTGGTGGTAGCGATGTCCAGGTGGCCGTCCCGGTTGAAGTCGGCCACGGTGGCGTCCAGGGTGGTAAACCCTTCCACGCCGGTTGTGGCCTCCTCGGAAAAGCCCTGAGGGCCGCCCCAGTAGATCAGGGTATCGACGTGGACCGTATTCTCTTCCTGTGAGAACCCGCTGGCGAAGATCAGGTCCAGCCAGCCGTCGTTGTCCAGGTCGGCCGGCACCGCGTGGGGGGTGCCGTTGGCCTTGATGGGCAGCACGTTGTCGGGGCGGTATCCCTGGGCGCTCCCCCAGAAGATCTCGGAAGTGCCCGTTCCCGCCTCGGGAAAGATGAGATCCAGGAAGCCGTCCTTGTTCAGGTCGGCAATGGCCGTGCTCTCGATGGCCGGTCCCACCAGGTCCCAGCGACTGATTTCAGGGTTGTCGAAGCGGCCGGCGGTCCCCCAGACGATGGCCGCCCTGGCCGTTTCTCCCGGATTCGCCGTCATGGCCACCAGGATGTCGAGGAAGCCGTCCCGATTCAGATCGGCCACGCTGGTGGCGATGGGCTTGGTGAGGTCTAGCTTGGTCTCTTCCGTGAATCCCTGGGAAGAACCCCAGAGAATCACGCTGGTGTTGTCTCGATTGACGACCAGGTCGGGATAGTCGTCGTCGTCCAGGTCGGCGATGCTGTACTCCATGTTGGCGCCCGGCTCGATCAGGGTGCTGGCGGCGCTGGAGTAGTAGTGGTCGGGGCGCCCCCAGAAGATGGCCGTGGGGAGCACGCCGGTGCCGCTATGGTGCGAGACCAGCAGAATGTCGGGATGGTCGTCCCGGTTGAAGTCGGCCACCCCGCTGCTGATGGTGCCGAAGCCGGTGAGCTCCATGCGCCGGTGGGCTGCAAAGCCGTCCGACCCGCCCCAATAGATGTAGCTGGGAACATCGGTGCTGTCGGGGCCCCGAGAGTTGCCGAACAGGAGATCCGGGACGCCGTCTCCATTGAGATCGGCGGCCTGAACGGTGGCGGCTCCCTGGGTGGGCAGATCGGTTCGTTGCTTGGGGTCAAACCCGTCCCGGGTCGCCCAGTAAACCGTCGAGTCGACAAGCGGATCGGCGCGGCCGCCGGAGTTGGCCAGTACCAGGTCGACCCGCCCGTCCCCGTTCAGGTCGGCGGCCTCCAGGCCCAGGCAGTCGTTGGCCGGCAGCGTCAGGGCCGATTCGGGAGACAGGCCGCTGGTCGAGCCGTAAAAGACAATGGCTTTCTCGGAGCCGGCCACCACCAGGTCGGAGGTCGGGTCGGGATTGATGCGGGCGGCCAGCAGCGTCTTCATTCCCATGCGGGCGCCCTCCCAGCCACGAGGTCGCTCGCCCACCTGCAGATCGGCGCTGCTCAGCACCTGGCGGCGGTTTTTGTGGAACCCTCCCTTGCCGTCTCCCCAATAGAGATAGAGGCTCTGTTCCTGGCTGTTGTGGTTCAGGAAGGCCAGGTCGGGATGTCCGTCGCCGTTGAAATCGGCGGAGGCCACGTCGGTGGCGCTGATGGTGGGAAGGGAAGTACGGCGCGCGGTGCTGAACCCGTTCAGGTTGCCCCAGTAGATGTAGGATTCCAGGTGCTGCCGAAAGCCGCTGCGCTCCCCCCTCTCGCTGCCGTGGTTGGCCAGCACGACATCGGGAAGCCCGTCGCCGTTGAGGTCCTCCACCGCCAGGCCGCCGGCCAGAAGGGCGGGCAAGTCGGTGCGGTTCTCCGGCCGAAATCCCCCGTCTCCTCCCCAATAGATGTAGGCGGGCTGGTCGGTACGGTAGTTGTGCTGGAAGTTGCAGATGACGATGTCCAGGTGCCCGTCCAGGTTGAGATCGGCGATCTTGCTGCGGCCTCCCCCCGAGGTCGGCAACCGGGTCACCCGCTTGCTGGCGGCCATTAGTGTCTTGAACAGGGAAAAGGGAGCCCGGATTTGCCACATGTCGGGCAGCAGAGAGGTGTAGCCATCCGCGCCGCCCCAGTAGAT
>JAJECY010000108.1 GCA_022821775.1 Acidobacteriota bacterium | reverse complement strand
GGTCAAGAAATGGACCCACTA
Organism: Acidobacteriota bacterium; assembly: GCA_022821775.1. GTDB lineage: Bacteria > Acidobacteriota > Terriglobia > Versatilivoradales > Versatilivoraceae > Versatilivorator. Next base: position 5,559 of record JAJECY010000108.1, on the reverse strand, counting down.
CGTCTGGTACCGAGCGGCAAAGGTCCTGCGCCAGCTCATCCGGGACGGACACGATCCCTTGAAGGTCCTTTGCGATCGTTGCCACCAGACGGGCCTGTTCATGATCGCCAGTGCCTGGGTGTGCGTGCAGGGCGGGACCCGGGAGAAGAACGAGGGCCTGGGACGCAAGTCCGCCTTTGCCATGGACAATCCTCGGTTTCAGGTGGGAGAGGACCCGGACCCGAGGGCGCCGGACGCCTTGGGTTTTGCCGATGGAAGCGTGGCCCCGGTAAAGAACCGGTTCAATTTCCTGCACCCGGAGGTGCGGCGCGAGCGCTTTCTTCTCTTTCAGGAACTGTTGACCCGATACGAAACGGACGGCATCGAGCTGAACCTGACCTGGGGAATGCCCTTTTGCCGCTTCGGCCATGTTGGCGAGTTGGCGCCGGTCATGACCCGGTGGCTGCGGGATTTGCGGAAGGTGGCCGACGAAGCCGGACAAATCCAGGGACGGTCCAAGCGTATTTACGCACGCATCCCGGCTCATCCGGAGGCCTGGAAGTTGGGCGGATACGAGGTGCCCACCTGGGTGTCGGAAAAGCTGGTGGACGGACTATTCTGCGAGAGCAGCCAGAGCGAGGAGGAAGGATTGGATCAGGATGTGGATCTGGGCGCCGTGGTGAAGCTCGCTCGAGGAACAGGATGCCGCGTCTACTGCGTCTTTCACAACGGCTTGGGCCGGCCCCTGGCCCGATACGCTACGCCCTCCATGATCTGGGCCGGCGCGGCCAACGCCTGGGACCAGGGGGTGGACGGATTCGGAATCGGAGACCACCTCTGGGCTCCCAACGGATGGCCCTGGACGGCTAAAGAGTACGAAACACTGCGACCGCTGGGACACCCGAAATTGCTGGAAACCGCCGACAAGGTCTACTTGGCCCATTCCAACCGCCGGCCCGATGCCCACCTGAACTGGTTACCCGGCCGTTCCCAGCCTCTCCCTCAGAAAATCAAGGTTGATCGCCCGGTCCAGGTGTCCTTCCACGTGGCCGACCGCTTGCACCACTGGCACAAGCTGGGACGGGTCAAGTCAGTGGTGCTGCGAGTGCGCTTTGGCAACCTGATCCCGAACTACGATCGGGTCGAGGTCGAGTTCAACCGGCAGGTCCTGCCCGAATCGATTCTCCAAAAGGTCGACATGACCTATCGATTGGTTGGTCCCCCGTCCAGCTCCCATTCCCTGGGAACCTATGGCTACGCCTACGACTACCACCTGGGGCCCGAGCACTTCCCCCGAAAGGGACGCAATCTCGTGAAGGTCAAGCTGTTGAAGAGGGATCCCGACGTGGCCTTCGAACCCTCGGTCGCGCGGGTGGACTGCAAGATCGAATATCGGCTCCACCGCCACTTCGAACTGCGGCCCATCGAGTACTGAGGCACCCCCGGGGTTTCAGTCCGCGTCCCCGAAGATCTTCAAGCGCTGTTGCGAGGGGGCCCGCTTGCGCCAGGTCTGGGTGTCTCCATTCCTCTTGATTTGTCTGAGGACCCGCTCGAAGAAAAACTGCTTCTGGCCGAAGGCGGGGCGCAGGTCGTCAAGCCAGGTGGCTTCAGGATCGTATTGGGCAAAGAAGGGCCGGCCCACCCAATCCGGGTCCCTTCCCTGGAGGAACCGGAGGACGAATACTCTTTGTCCATAAATCTCGGACACTCCGTCGACGACCACCTTTCCGGGAGTGGCGGACATGGAAGGGCCCCGGACGGTGCGTGCCAGTCCGGAAACCCGCTTGTAGGCGGTGCGGAAGATCTCGGCGGCATCGGCCAGGGGCACTTCGAAGTAGTTCTTGGGCCCGGTATCCCTTTCTACGAACATGTAGTAGGGTACGGCCCCCAGTTGCACCTGGGATCTCCACATATCGGCCCAGACGTCGGGGTCGTCATTGACGTGCCGGATGAGGGGGGCCTGGCAGCGAATGGCTGCTCCGCTGGCCAGGATGCGGCGAGCGGCGGCGTGGGCCGCGGGGGTTCGCAACTCTCGGGGGTGACTGTAGTGCGACATGACCGCCAGGTGCTTGCCTGCCTGTTGCACCTCCTCGAAGAGCCGGAGCAGGTCGTCCGCGTCCGGGTCGGTGAGGAAACGGTAGGGCCAGTAGGCGGTGGCTTTTGTCCCCAGGCGTATGCTGACCAGGTGATCAAGTTCGGGGGAGAGTAGCGGTTCCAGGTAGCGTCGCAGCACGGCCGTCTTCATGATCAGGGGATCCCCACCGGTGAAGAGCACGCTGGTGACCTCCCGATGCTGCTTCAAGTAGTCCACCAGCTTCTCGGTCTCCCTGGAGGCGAACTTCAGCTCGTCCATGCCCACGAACTGGGGCCAGCGAAAGCAGTAGGTGCAGTAGGCGTGGCAGGTCTGGCCCTGGCTGGGAAAGAAGAGCACGGTCTCCCGGTACTTGTGCTGCATTCCCTGGAGAGGTTCCTGGCCCAATCGGGGGACGTTGAATTCCATCTGTCCGGCGGGATGGGGATTGAGTCCGGTCTGGATCTGGCGGGCTGCCGCATTGAGCTCCTTGGCCGGGGAGTTGCTCCAGACCAGTTCCATCATTCTGGAGAGATCCTTGCGGTCCAGCATGCCTCGCTGTGGGAATGTCAGTTGGTAGATGGGGTCGTCGGGAACGTCCTCCCAGCGGATCAACTCTTCGATAACATAGCGGTTGACACGGAACGGCAGCACCGCCGACACGGCCTTTACGCTTAGCATCTCATTGGGCGGCAGAGCTTGCAGTTCCGGAATGCGGTCAATATCCTTGCGGGTGTAAGCCTTGTATTTGCGGCCTGTTATCTTCGCCTCAGCGGTCATTTGTTCTCCTGGGGGCTCACTCGATCAGGGCAATGTCCATTCTCCTCATGCAGCCATCGCAACTCCTTGCCCCTGGCCGGACAGCTTCTTCCGTCCAGTGTTCTCAGTTTTTGAAGGGGCCAAAGCATACCATCTCAGCCGAAAAGTTCAAGTGCCGGCCGCATTGGGGCCCTGCTCGTTCGGATGTTTTTGGGTCGCCTGCCGCGGGCGGGCGATGCTAAGATGTCTCCCCTTTCCCGCAATTCGGAGAGCTGCTTCGGCTCCGGGTATTCCCGGAAGGCGGATGCCGTCATGACGACCTCGCCCCCGCAGACAATTGACCTCGAATCGCCCAAGGCCTACATCAATCGAGAGCTGAGTTGGCTGGGTTTCGCCCGCCGGGTGCTTTCGCTGGTTGCCAACCGTGACCTTCCGTTGATGGAGAGGGTCCGGTTTGCCGGAATCATGGGCATGCTGCATTCCGAGTTCTTCATGAAGCGAATGAGCGGCCTGAAGCGCCAGATCAAGCAGGGATCCCGCAAGCTTTCCCTGGATGGCCGCACCCCTAGAGAGGAATTCGACGTCTGCCGCCGGGATTTGCAGGACCAGTCGGCCGTTCTGACCGGTCTTCTCAATCAGGAACTGCTCCCGGCCCTGGCCAAAGTCGGCCATCCGATTCTTCAATACAAGCAATTGAGCCCGGAGCAGCGGCAATCCATGCGCGCCTATTGCGAGCAATCGGTACGGCCCATCCTGACTCCGTTGGCCGTTGATTCGGAGCATCCCTTTCCCTTCATCAGCAACCTGGGATTGAACCTGGCAGTGCTTCTCTCCGGCGGGAAAGGCGGAAGGGAACAGTTCCTGCGCATCAAGGTTCCCAACAACCGTCCCCGCTGGGTGCCCCTGCCCGGTGGGGGCTACGTTCCCCTGGAACAGGTGATTGCCGCCAACCTGTACTTGATGTACCCCGCCGACCGGTCCCTGAAAGTCTACTTCTTCCAGGTGACCCGTGGGGCCGAAGGGGAGGTGCAGCCGGCCGCCGAAGAGGAGGAGGCGCTGAGAGAGCCCGGCAGCCTGGTGCAACAGGTCGGCAGTGAGCTCAAGGCGCGGCGCTTCGCGGGCGTCGTCAGGCTCCAGGTGGAGCCCGATATGCCCAAGGGACTGGTGAAGTGGTTGACGCGGCAACTCAAGATCGATCCGGAAGACGTTTACTCCTCCCGTCACCTGCTGGGTCTCAGCGATCTTCTCCAACTGAAGATCAACGATAGCCACAAGATCAATTTTCCGTCCCATAAGCCCGCCGACCACCCTCGTTTGCAGCATCTGGCCGCCCAGGTTCCCTCGGCTATCTTCGACGAGATCGCCAAAGGCGACATCCTGCTGCACCACCCCTACCAGGATTTCGAGACCTCGGTGCTGCGATTCCTGGAGGCGGCTTCGGTGGACCCCGGGGTGCTGGCCATCAAGCTGACGATTTACCGCACCAGCAGCGACTCGCCCATTGTGCGAGCCCTGGCCGAGGCGGCCCGCAGGGGCAAGCAGGTGGCGGTCCTGGTGGAGATCACGGCTCGCTTCGACGAGGCTCCCAATATTGCCTGGGGAAAGTTCCTGGAAAGAGAGGGCGTTCACGTTGCCTACGGCGTGGAGCGGCTCAAGACCCATGTCAAGCTGGCCCTGGTGATCCGGGAGGAAAAGCAGGAAATTCGCCGCTACGCCCACATCGGGACCGGGAATTACCACACCGGCACCGCCAGGGCTTATGAAGACCTGGGGGTGTTGACCTGCGATCCGGCCATCTGCCAGGAGGTGGCTGTGCTCTATGACGCCTTGACCGGCGGCCTTCCCCATGGCGACTATCGTGAGGTGTTGGTGGCGCCGGTTACGATGCGCCGGCGTTTCACCGAGCTGATCCGCCGGGAGGCGGACCATGCACGGGCCGGTCGGCCCAGCGGGATCTATGCCAAGCTGAACCAGTTGCAGGATCCCAACGTCATTCGGGAGCTCTATTCGGCCGGCGCGGCGGGAGTTCCCGTGACCCTGAACGTCCGGGGGCTCTGTTGCCTGCGAGCAGGGGCGCCGGGCCTCTCGGAGAACATTCGCGTCTTCAGCGTGCTGGGCCGTTTCCTGGAGCACAGCCGGATCTTCCGCTTCAGCAACGGAGGGGATACCGAATACTATCTGGGTTCGGCGGACTGGATGAAACGAAACCTGAACAACCGGGTGGAGACGGTCGTGCCGGTGCGGGATTCGGGGTTGAAACGTCAACTGGACGGGATCATCGACGTCTACGAGAAGGACAACTGTTCTGCCTGGGATGCTCAGCCCGACGGCTCCTACGTTCGGCGCCGGCCGGCCAAGGCGGAGCCGGTCAGAAGTGCTCAGGAAATCTTTATCCGCAAGGCGCAGCGTGCTGCCGTCGAGTCGCAAGCCGTTCCCAACGGTTCCTCGGAAAACCTCGATTAGAAGTTGACCTGAAAACGCATCTGAAAAACGTCGGCGTTGCCGAGGTCGTTGCGCTCGGCGCGGATGTAATTCCACATCAGACGCGCATTGGGGTTCAGGTACCAGTTGAGTCCTGCCGTAAAATCGTTCAGCCTTCCACCCGAAACAGATCGGTGGTTCAGATCGAGGGACGAATAGCGAACCGCCACCTCCCAGGCGCCGGTTCCCCCCTGGCGGATGTTGACGTTCCTCTTGGGCTTGATTCCTCGGAACTGACCTGACGACGCACGGTAGTTCCGCCGCTCACC
>JAJECY010000181.1 GCA_022821775.1 Acidobacteriota bacterium | reverse complement strand
ATCCTCACCTCCTGTTGATTCGGTCACGGACCGTTTTATGATCTCATGAGAGGAAGGAATAAATCAGAGTTTCCTTAAAATACATCGAACTCGATGAAAGAGCGCTTGATACTTACCGGCTTCTTCCTGATGACATCTTGTTTAATCGGACAAACTCCAAAGAACTGGTTGGTAAATGCGGCGTGTTCCGAGAATCGGGTGATTGGGTATTTGCGTCATACTTGATCCGGATTCGGACAAATCAGACCCGCCTGTTGCCACAGTTTGCTTCAGATTTCTTAGGAGCAGGTATCGGGCGACTCCAAATTGATCGCTTCTCTCGCCAGATAATAGGTATGACCAATGTTAACGCAGAGGAAATACGCGAGTTGCGCATTCCACTTCCACCCATTATTGAGCAAAAGAGGCTCGTCGCCACGATGGATGCTGCCCGGGCGAAGCGGAAGGCAAAGGTAGCGCAAGCCGACGCATTGCTGGCTAGTCTGGATGATTTTCTGCTTGATGCGTTGGGTATAACTCCACTGCCAGTTGTTTCGCGGCGTGTATTCGCGGTCAAACGAGGCGATATAGATAGGCATTCATTGGGTCCATCTCACTATGCACCAGAACTCCAGAACTTTCTGAACGGACTACGCAACCACGGCGCAACAGATCAGCCCCTTTCTGCATATGTGACGATCAACCCGTCAATCGATGTGTCAACTCTGCCAAGTGATGCCGATGTTGGTTTCATACCGATGCAAGCGGTTTCCGATGGCGCTACAGGGGAATACACGATCACAAACAGACCGCTTAATGAAGTTTGTAAAGGATACAGCCAATTCTCTGACGGGGATATTCTATGGGCGAAGATTACGCCGTGTATGCAAAATGGGAAAGCGTGCATAGCAGATGGACTACCCAATGGCGTAGGATTCGGTTCAACAGAATTTCACGTTCTTAGAGTACATGCTCCCGGAATATCCAAGGATTTCGTTAAAGAGTTCGTAAGCCAAATAACGCTTCGTCGTCTTGCGACCTATGCCTTTACAGGTTCAGCAGGACAGCAACGAGTGCCCGCTACATTTCTTGAAGCTCTTCCGTTTCCGAATATCACAGAGGAACATCAGGAGGAAATTGTCAGATCAATCGAAGCTGTGCGCGAAAATGCCCGCCACCTGCGCGCCGAGGCTGAAGCCGGCTGGCAGGCAAGCAAGCAATGGTTTGAGGAGCAATTGCTGGGAGCGGCCACACCATGTTGACCTTCGGGTTCCTCGTCGTCTGCCACGCGACTCCGGAGACGGAAATTGTGGAGGTAGTTGGCGAGTTGCTTACAGAGGCGACGGAGAATGTTCGGCGTGACTTCGACAATCAGGCCCTTGCCTGCGTGATGTCCTGCCGCCATCAACGTCTTGGTGACGAGTTTACCGACAGACAGGGGAGAACGACTCGTCTTATGCTGGCTGACATCGTCCTCGACCTGGAAGAAACGGAGGTTGCCAAAGATCTGATTGAAGAGTTTATTGCCCTATTTGACGCCTCGCCCATCATCCATCATGTCGTTAAGTTTGAAGATCCATTGCTGCAAAAGGAATTGGATCACCGCGCCGCAGAGATTTTCGCAATCGAGATGAAGCTGCGCCGTGTTCTGTCATTCATCTACATGCACGCTTATCAAGGCAAAGACCCCTTCGACTTGCTCCTCGAAGAGACAGTCAAACCTATGGAGAAACCGACCGATGAGCAGATGAAAACTGCATCTGAGAACCAGTTTTTCCATCTGACCTTTAGTCAATACGTAAAACTCAACCAGCGAAAAAGGCTTCAGACCGAGAACATAATGGACGCCATCCGCGATTCCGATCAATACGACGCATTCCGTTCTGAAATACTGCGGACCCCCGTCGAAAACGAAGACGATGCCGCCCTGCTCGCTGGTCTAAGGGAGATCATGAACCCAATTGAGCGCATGAGAAACTGCGTTGCCCACAACCGCCAACCCAGTGACCGAATAACTGAAAACTATCGAACTGCTTACGCACGATTGAATGGTCTTCTGGATCAGTATATGGCTCGTTGGTGAGACGCAGCAACAAGCTCACGTCCGAATCAAAAGCGAGTCGCAGCACTGCGGTTATGGGCTACTGTGGGCTATGCTGAAAGCTCCTTAACGCACTGTCATTTTCGTGCGGGAATACTGAAGCACAATGGAATACCTCGGAACGTCCCGTAATTGCAGGGGCTGGCCACAAAAGACACATTCCGTTCGCTGGGTGAGTCTGCCCCTGCGACATGCGCCCTGGAAGGGCCTGGTGCTGGTGTCGGTGGTTGGCGCCACCACGGCGGCCGTCTTTCTCGGGACCCGAAGTCCGGGTTGGGCCCTGTTGTCTGTGATCCTGCTGCTTGCCGGCGTCCATGACTTCCTGCTGCCCACCACCTACCGGCTCAGCGATGAGGGTATCTCCAGCCGAACCCTCTGGTACCGGCGGCACAAGCCCTGGTCCTTTTGCCGATCCTATTGGGTCGACGCCCACGGAGTGCTGCTGAGTCCCTTTCCCGGGCGCAGCCGCCTGGAATCCCACCGCGGCCTCTACCTGCGGTTCGCCGGCGCCGACCGCCAGGCAGTGGTCCGTTTCGTGCAAAGCAAAGTCGACCCGCCGACTCCGGTCCGATCGAGGGCATAATGCAAACACCCTGGAGGCACCGGTTGAAGCAGGCGTTCTCCCTGGAGCGCTACGAGGAGCCGCTTACCGGCCAGGAACGCCGTCTGCTGGAGAAAATTGCGGCCGCCGTCGTGAGGCGGCGCATGGAAACGCCGGCCCTTTTCATCCTGGAGTCGGCCAAGCCGCTCAACTACCTGGGGAGCCAGGCCATGGCCTTTTTTGAACCGGTGGTTCGCGGACTCTTCGCGGCCACCGACTATGGACGGGTCCGGCGCATTCTGGAACGCCGCCAGAGTGTCGAATGCCTTCTGCAGGAGATCGAGAATCGAGCGGAGGAGGAAAAGCCCGCCTCCGCCAACGACCTCGACGGAGCCTCCGGGTGACCCCTTTGGAAGACATCCGAGTCATTCTCGCCACAGACTGCGGCAGCACCACTACCAAGGCCATTCTCATCCAGAAGATGGGCGACGAGTACCGCCAGACCCATCGAGGCGAGGCCCCCACCACGGTGGAAGCCCCCTTCGAAGACGTGACGCTGGGGGTGCTCAACGCGGTTACGGAGCTGGCGGAACTCTCGGGGCGCAAGCTGCTGGACGACGCAGGCCGGATCATACGCCCCGCCAGGGGCGAGGAGGGATGCGATCTCTATATCTCCACCTCCAGCGCCGGGGGAGGCCTGCAGATGATGGTGGCCGGAGTGGTCCGGTCGATGACGGCCGAAAGCGCCGAACGGGCCGCCCTGGGGGCCGGCTCCATCGTGATGGATGTCATCGCCCTCAACGACCGGCGCCTGACCCACCAGCGCATCGAACGCATCCGCCAGCTCCGACCCGACATGATATTGATCGCCGGCGAGGTCGACGGCGCCCGGACCGACAAGGTGGTCAAGATTACCGAGACCATTGCGGCTGCCGATCCCAAGCCTCGACTGGGGGCCGACTATCGCCTGCCGGTCATCTATGCCGGCAACCGGTCCCGCCGGGATGAGGTGACCCGGGTGCTGGGCGGCAAGACCAGTCTGAGCATCGTCGATAACCTGCGCCCAACCCTGGAAGAAGAAGTCCTGCTGCCCGCCCGCGAGCGCATCCACGACCTGTTCCTGGAGCACGTCATGCAGCAGGCGCCCGGCTACGCCAGGCTGATGGAATGGGTCGACGCCGACATCATGCCCACTCCGGCTGCGGTCGGAGCCATTCTCAAACGGGTGGCCGATGAAGCCCGCATCAATGCCGTAGGGGTGGATATCGGTGGGGCCACCACCGACATCTTCAGTGTGTTCGGTGAAGACTTCAATCGCACGGTGTCGGCCAACCTGGGGATGAGCTACTCCATCTCCAACGTCCTGGCCGAAGCCGGGCTGGCCAACGTCATGCGGTGGATGCCCATCGCCATTGAGGAGCGGGACCTGCGCAACCGAATCAAGAACAAGATGATCCGGCCGACCACCATCCCCCAGACAGCCGAGGAGCTGGTCTTCGAACAGGCGGTCGCCAGGGAGGCGCTGCGCCTGGCCTTCATCCAGCACCGATCCTTCGCCACCCGGCTCAAGGGGGTGCAGCAGCAACGCACCATCGCCGACTCCTTCGAGCAGGACGCGGGAATCGAATCCCTGGTGAAAATGATGGACCTGGACCTGCTGGTGGCTTCCGGCGGCGTGCTGTCACACGCACCCCGCCCGGAGCAGACCGCCATGATGCTGATCGACTCCTTCCGCCCGGAGGGGATCACCCGCCTGGCCAAGGACAGCATTTTCATGATGCCCCACCTGGGTGTCCTGTCCCAGGTGCATGCCCGGGCAGCCACCGAAGTCTTCGAGAAGGACTGTCTGATCGTGCTGGGCACCTGCATAGCCCCCCGGGGCACGGCCAGGCCCGGCCGGCCGGCCCTGGCCTACAGGCTGGAGCTTCCGGGAGGCGAGGAGAGACGGGAAACCCTGCGGTTCGGCCAGATGCGCCGGCACCCGTTGCAGAGGGGAGCCGAGGCTCGGGTTTATCTGGACCCCGCCCGCGATTTCGACCTCGGACCCGGCAAGGGTGTTCCCCTGGAAGTTACGGTTCAGGGAGGAACCGTCGGACTGATTTTCGATTGCCGGGGACGGCCTCTCTCGCTTCCCTCCGAACCGGCCGAGCGAGTTGGAGCTCTGAAAACCTGGATCGAGGAAGTCGGCGTCTATTCCCCGGAGGCGATCCCCCACTGAAGCCATGGCCCACGCTTATACTCCCGGTCTCAAGGTGACCGAAAACGAGCTGCTCCGCCGGAGACGCGTTCTGCCCATCCCCGGGGAGGTGGTGGTCGAGGAGGGAGCCAAGGTTCAGCCCCACCAGGTGGTGGCCCGCACCTTCCTGCCGGGCAAGGTCGAAATCGTCAATGTCGCCAACAAGATGGGGGTCGATCAGAGCGACGTGCCGGGCGCCATGCTCAAGAAGGAGGGTGACCGGGTGGCCCAGGGCGAAGTCATTGCCGAAGCCAAGTCCCTCTTCGGCCTGCTCAGCTCGCGAGCGACAGCCACCCTGGCGGGGACCATCGAAAGCGTTTCCGGAGTCACCGGACAGGTGGTGCTGCGGGGACCGCCCCAACCCATTGAAGTCGACGCCTACATCGAGGGCCAAGTGCTGGAAGTGGTGCCCGACCAGGGGGTGGTGGTCGAGAGTAGCGGTACCCTGATCCAGGGAATCTTTGGCATCGGAGGCGAGACCACCGGTGAGATTGCGGTGGTTTCCTCCTCGCCCCGGGAGGTCCTGAATGACGATTCGCTGTCGGCAGACCTGCGGGGCCGGGTGGTGGTGGGAGGATCATTGGTTACCGGAGCCGCCCTTGAAAAGGCGATTGAGCTTGGCATCCGCGGCGTAGTGGCGGGAGGATTCGATGACCAGGACCTGCGCCGATTCCTGGGTCATGACCTGGGTGTGGCCATTACCGGACATGAAAATCTCGGAGTGACCTTGATCGTCACCGAAGGATTTGGAAGAATCGACATGGCGCCCCGCACTTTCCGGCTGCTGAAACGGCACCAGGGACAGCGGGCCTCCATCAACGGAGCCACCCAGATTCGAGCCGGAGTCATTCGTCCCGAGGTGATCATCCCCCTTCAGGGCACGGCTCCGCAGTCGCTGGACCGGCCCGGGGAGCATGGCATGGATGTCGGAAGCACCGTCCGCATTATCCGCAACCCCTGGTTCGGAAAGCTTGGCCGAGTAGCCTCCCTGCCTTCCGAGCCGGCCCGGCTGGATTCCGGGTCCAGGGCCAGGGTGGTTTCGGTTTGGGTGGAGGGCCTGGAGGAGCCGGTTTCCGTGCCCCGGGCCAATGTCGAGATTATCGAGGGTCGCGACTGATGAAACTCCCGTGTGTGTTGGTTGTATGGTTTGCCGCCCTGGTGCTCGCTCCGCTGCTTGAGGCCCGGGACGCTCCTTCACAGGGACCGTCGCCGCCGACCCGGGTGGAAGCGCTGGATGTACCCAACGATTCGGGACACGCGATCGAGATCCGCTGGAAGGATTCTCCCGACCCCGGCGTTGTCACCTATGAAATCTTCCGGTCGAGTCTGCCCGGCGAAACGGCTCCAGGCGCGGCGGAAACCCCCTGGATGTCGCTGGGAACGGCGGGCCCGGGCGAGGAGAGGTGGACGTTCTCCAGCGCCGAACGGGGTGTCCGCTATTCTTTCAAGGTGGTGGCCACAACGACCGAATCGAGTGCCGAGTCCGAAATCGTGACGGGAGAATCCAGGGCCCAGTGGTTCGACTGGAGCAAACTGTGGATTCTCATCATCGGCGGCACCATCTGCCTC
>JAJECY010000225.1 GCA_022821775.1 Acidobacteriota bacterium | reverse complement strand
TATACCCGCCTCCGCGCCTTCTCAATTCGGGAACAGCCACGTGGCAGCAATGGTAGACCCCGGTCAGGTTGGTTCCGATGACCTCTTGCCATTGCCGGGGAGATATCTCGGCGATATCGCCCATCACTCCCACCCCCGCGTTGTTCACCAGTATGTCCAACCCTCCGAATTCCTCGAGGGTGAAGTTCACCAGGGACCGGACCTGGTCGTAGCGGGACACGTCGCAGGCAATTCCCTTGATCCTGCCCTCCCACTGCTGTTCCAGCTCCCCGACGCCGGCGGCAAGCGCCTCCTGACTGCGGGCGCAGATGACCACCCGCCCCCCTGCCTCCAGCAAAGCGCGGGTAATGGCCTGGCCGATTCCCCGGGTCCCCCCGGTCACAATGGCTATCCGGTCTCTAATCGATTCCACAACCAGTTCCTGCCTGTCGGTTCGGGACCGCGGCACGGTCCATGAGCAATTCTCCGACTTCTGTCGACCAGGCCGGTTGCGCGGGTGAATCAGGGCCACTCCGCCTGAAACCGGCCCGGAAAAAGCCTATATGGGAATCATCCCGATTGTGCTATTAATGGCTTCCTCGCGCGCTGCCCTCGCACCTCGGACGCCCCATGACCGTCTCACTTTTCATTCCCTGCCTGGTCGATCAGTTCTTCCCCAGTGTCGGTATCAACCTGGTCAAGATCTTCCGGAAAGCGGGAGTGTCGGTCAACTATCCGCGGGAGCAGACCTGTTGCGGTCAACCGGCCTTCAACTCAGGATATCACGAGGAGGCTACCCAGTTGGCCCGGCGTTTCCTCGAGGTTTTCGGAGAAGCCGAGACCATTGTCTCTCCCTCCGGCTCCTGCACCAGCATGGTAAAGGTGTTTTACCCGGAGATACTCCAGGATCCCGGCCTGCGCCAACAACTCCGGGAGGTCACCGGCAGAACCTACGAGTTTTCCGACTTCCTGGTCAACGTCATGGGGGTCAAGGATTTGGGGGCTACCTTTCCCCACCGTGTCACCTATCACGATGCCTGTCACCTGTTCCGGGAGCTGGGCGTGCATCGTGCCCCCCGCGAGCTCATCCGACACGTCCGCTCCATCGAGTTGGTGGAAATGGAAAACAGTGACGCCTGCTGCGGCTTCGGCGGCACCTTTTCGGTCAAGTTCCCGGAAATTTCCACGGCCATGGCACAAGACAAGAGCGCAGCCATCCTCAAGACCGAGGCGGAGTACGTGGTGGCCAACGACTCCAGTTGCCTGATGCAGATCGGCGGCTACCTCAGTCGTCAGGGCCTTCCGATCAAACCGCTCCACCTGGCCGACCTGCTGGGAGAGAACATCGAGTAGGGATGAATCGCACGCCCAGCCAATTCAGGATTCTTGCTTCGGAAAATATCGCCGACCGGCGTCTTCGCCGCACCTTTCAGTCGGCGACCGGCCATGCCCTGGGGCAGCGGGCCCAGTCCGTCCAGCTCGTGCCCGAGTGGGAAGATCTCCGAGAGCGGGCCCATCGCATCAAGGAAGAAGCCGTCGAGCACCTGGACTTCTATCTGGAGAAGCTGGAAGCCAGCGTGATCCGGCGGGGCGGCCGCGTGTTCTGGGCCCGGGACGCAAGCGAGGCCTCCAGCTACGTGGTGGATCTCTGCCGCCGCCTGCAGGCCTCGACCGTAGTGAAGTCCAAGTCGATGGCCGCCGAGGAGATCGGCCTCGCCGATGCGCTGGAGGCAGCCGGGGTGCAACCCGTGGAAACCGATCTGGGTGAGTTCATCATTCAGGTGGCCGGGGAAACCCCGTCCCACATCATCGCACCCGCCCTGCACATGACCCGCCAGCAGATCGGCAACCTCTTTCACGAAAAATTCGGCATTCCCTACACGGATATTCCGGCCGAATTGTGCGCTTTTGCCAGGCAACGGCTGCGCCGCGAGTTTCTCTCCGCCCGACTGGGAATCTCCGGAGTCAATTTCGCCGCGGCCGATACGGGCACCATCGCGATCGTGGAAAACGAGGGCAATGCCCGCCTCTGTACCAGCCTTCCCCGCGTCCATGTGGCCATCATGGGCCTGGAGAAAGTCATTCCCCGGTTTTCGGATCTGCCGCTTTTCCTGAGGCTGCTGGCCCGCAGTTCGACCGGACAGAAGCAGACCAGCTACGTCTCCATGATCAGCGGCCCGCGCCGAGAGGGAGAATGGGACGGCCCCGAAGAGTTTCACCTGGTCCTGCTGGACAACGGGCGCAGCGACATTCTGTCCGATCCTCGCGTGCGCCGTTCGCTTTACTGCATTCGCTGCGGCGCCTGCCTGAATACCTGCCCGATCTACCAGCGTGTCGGAGGACATTCCTACGGGTCGGTCTATTCCGGTCCCATCGGATCCGTGCTGACGCCCCTGTTCCAGGGTCTGGAGGCGGCCAAGGATCTCCCGTACGCTTCCTCGCTTTGCGGTTCCTGCTCCAATATCTGCCCGGTCAAGATCGACCTCCATCACCAACTGCTGTGGCTGCGCGAAAAGCTGGTATCCCGCCGGGCGACTCCCTGGCAGGAGCGCCTGGCGATGTCTCTCTTCGCTGCCGGCATGAAGGATCCGGCCCTTTATCGAATGGGTTCGGCGCTGTTGCGGCTGTTTCTGAAGGTATCAGGCAAGAGCAATCGTCCTTTCACCATTCCGGGATGGAGCCCCACCAGGGACTTTCCGGCTTTGGCCCAGACCTCCTTCAAACAGTGGTGGGAGAGCAGTCGGCAACAGGGGGAGGGGCCATGAACGGCTCCCGGGAGGTCATACTTGGCCGCATTCGACGGGCGCTGCTTCGCCCCGGTACCGGGCATGCGCAAGAGCATGGCATCCCCGACAGAGTGCGATCCACCCCCGGCCGGGTGGGTGCCACTCGGCTCTTCGACCAGTTTCAGGAACACTCCGCAAGTGTCGGCGGCGAACCTCGAGTCTGCGCCGATATAGAGGAGGCCCTGGAGGGGATTCAGAAACTCGTCGCCGGCGCCGGATATCGCAGGGTCGCAGTCTCCCATCACGAAATCTGCCGCCGTCACCGGCTGGCGCAGGTGCTTTCGGACCTGCTTCCCGAGGTGAGCGTTTGGAGGGAGGAGGGGGATGCGGATAGGCCGGGTTCTCGCCGGCGGAACTCGCGACAACTGGCCCAGGCCGATCTATCCATCACCGGGGCGGACTTCCTGATCGCCGAGAGCGGGACCGTACTGATCGCCAGCGCCGGCTCCAGTCGCCAGATCAGCCTGCTCCCCACCGCCCACCTGGTGCTGGCCACCCCCGATCAGATCTATCCCGACCTGGGAGCTGTCTTCCGGCAACTGGGGACCGCGCCTGAAGAGGGCCGGCTGCCGGCGGCATTGACGATGATCACCGGCCCCAGCCGCACCGCCGATATCGAGAAGGTCCTGATCAAGGGAGCCCACGGCCCGGTGAGACAGCTCACCTGGATGATCGGAGAGGAGACTTAGAGCCCGCCGAAGAGAGTGATGGAGTTGGCCGTCCAGCGGTCGATGGGGGACCAGAAGACAATCAGGAGAATGTTGGGAACCAGCAGCAGAACCAGCAGGGCCCGGTTCAGAGGGGAGATTTGCAGCGGAGTCGGCGGACGGTCGTCGTTCTCCAGGATCATGTGCTTCATGATCCTCATGTAATAGAACGCCGCAACGGCCGCATTGAGCGCACCCACCACCGCAAACCAGTAGAGGCCCTGGTCGATGACGGCGCCGAAGATGTAGAGCTTGCCCAGAAAGCCGGCAAACGGCGGAATACCGATCAGCGACAACAGAAAAATGCTCATGGCGACGGCCAGAAAGGGCGAGCGGCGGAACATCCCGTTGTAATCCTGCAGCTCGAAGGTCTTCTCGCTGTTGAAGATGACCGTGACCACGAAAAAGGCGCCCAGATTCATGAACAGGTAGACAAAGAGATAGACCAGCATGGCCTTGAGCCCGGTGCCGGTCAGCAGGACGGCGCCCATGAGGATGTAGCCGGCGTGGGCGATGCTGGAATAGGCCAGCATCCGCTTCAGGTTGTTCTGGGTGAGGGCGGCGATGTTTCCCAGGCTCATGGTCAGCACCGAAACCACGATAAGCACCAGCGGCCAGTCGATACCGCTGATAAATCCCCACTGCTCCCCGGCCGGTTGACTCAATCCACCCAGGAAGAAGCGCACCAGAATGGCGAAGCCGGCGGCCTTGGGAGCCACTGACAGGAAGGCCGTGACCGGCGTGGGAGCTCCGGTATAGACGTCCGGGCACCAGAAATGAAACGGCACCGCGGCCGTCTTGAATCCGAATCCGGCCGTGGTCAACACCACCACCAGCATCAGGGTGACCTGGTTGAATCCGACCACCTCCTGCGCCAGCAAGGCATCCCGGATGGCAAAGAGATCGAGGCTTCCGGTCATGCCGTACAGCAGGGAGAACCCATACAGCATGGCCCCGGTCGAGACCGCCCCGAAAAGGATGTACTTCATGGAGGCTTCGTTGGAGAGGCGATCGCTGCGCAGGTAGCCCACCATGATGTAGGAGGTCAACGAAACCAGCTCCAATGACAGGTAGAGCATGACCAGGTGGGCCGAGTTGGCCATCAGCAGCATCCCCAGCGTGACCGCCAGCAGCAGTGCGTGGAATTCCCCCTGATGGACGGCAGCCAGTTCCTCGGAGTGCAGAGACCCCAGCAGCACCAAAACCCCCGCCACCAGCATGAAGGCCTTGAAGAAGAGGGCAAAGTTGTCCAGTGCCAGCATCCCTTCGAAGAGAGTCATGGCCGAGCCATGATCGGTCTGGAGGGTGTAGAAGAGAGCCAGCAGGAGCGCAGCCAGGGTCAGCAGCGGATTGACGCGGTCCCTCAACCCCTTGAGAGAGATATCGGAAATCACCACCAACAGGATGCCGCCCAGCAGGATCAGCTCCGGATAGAAAAAGGTCAGGCTGTCCAGGTTGCCGAGATTCATCGAGGTTCCAATCTCTTTCTTTCTGCCCGCCCGCGGTATGCTGCGCTGAAGACGGTTGCCACTCCGCCCGGCGGCGAGGCAGCGTACGGCCCGGCTATCTCTTGAGGACGTCGGCCCGGTCCAGGTTCACCGTGCTCAGAACCCGGTAGAGCGTCAGGATGATCGCCAACGCCACGGCAACTTCAGCCGCGGCCACCACAATGACGAATACGGCAAACATCTGTCCGTCGATCCCGGACGAACTGTAGCGGGAAAAGGCCACCAGGTTCAGGTTGGCCGAATTCAGGATCAGTTCCACACCCATCAGCACGTTGACGGCGTTGCGCCGAGTCAACACACCGAAAACGCCCAGAGAGAACAGGAACGCGCTAATCAGCAGGTAGTACTTGAGTTCGATCAAACGTCCGTCCTCCTTCTCACCAGCATGGCGGCTCCGATCAAGGCGACCAGAAGGAGCACCGATGCAATTTCAAAAGGAAGAAGGTAGCTGCTCAGGAAGGCTTCTCCGATCTGTTGGGTGGTGGGCTCCAATTCCTTCTCGCCAACCAGCTTCCACTTGGTCTTGAACGCCGCCAGGCTGATGGAAGCGAAAACGGCCGCCGCAATCAGGGTGCCGGCGATCGGCTGAAACCTCTCGGTCGTCAAATTCAGATTATAGAGCCGGTGGGTCAGCATCACGCCAAACAGCAGCAGAACCAGGATCCCTCCCACGTAGATGAGCACCTGAGCGCCGGCCAGGAAGTCGGCTCCCAGAAATACGTAAAGAACCGCCACCCCGAAAAAGGTAAAGAGAAGGGAAAAAACCGAGTAGATCAAGCTCCGGGACACCACCACCACCACGGCCGATCCCACCGTGACGATGGCGGTAAGGATGAAAACAATGTCTGTAACACTCATGGGGATACCCTCACCTGGCCCCCGCCGGCCGGGGGCTCGCAGCCGGCTTGGGTGGAGCCTGGGGCTCGTCCTTGGCGAAGCGGTAGAGAAAGTCCTGCTTGGCCTGCACGGCAAACTCGTACTCGGGTGTCATGACCAGGCAATGGGTGGGACAGGGGTATGTGCAGAGGTTGCAGTAGCAGCAGAGAGACATGTCGATATCGAACTGGGTGACCCGCAGCTTGATGGGAGTCCCGTCGGCCGCGAAGATGGGAGGATCCTCCTTGGCGCGCCTCTCGGTGGTCATGTAGATGCAGTCGACCGGGCAGGCCCGGACGCACTGACCGCAACCGATGCAGTCCTCGATCTTATTGAACAGGCGCATGCGGGAGCGTTCCGGCAACTCCCACTTGACGCTGGGGTATTGCAGCGTGCAGGAGCGGGTGAAGAGGTGAAGCCCCGTAATCTTCATTCCCTGCAGCACTGTCCAGATCGATTGGAAAATATCCAGAAAATAACGTTTCATGGCAGTCCCTTCGTCGTCGTCAGGGGGCTCCCTCCTGCATCAGGGCCAGCGTTCCGGCGGCCAACACCAACAGGAACGAGATGGGCAGGAGAACCTTCCAGCTCACGTGCATGAGCTGATCGACCCTCAAACGGGGCAAGGTCCAGCGCAGCCACATCTGGACAAATACCAGGGCCACAGCCTTGAGGATGAACCAGACCGGCCCCGGAAGAAAGCCGGGCCCATGCCATCCCCCCAGGAAGAGGGTGGTTGCCAGCGCGCTCACCAGGAACATGTTGGCATACTCCGCCAGGAAGAAGAACGCGAAGCGCATGCCGCTGTACTCTGTGTGGTAGCCGGCCACCAACTCCGATTCGGCCTCCGGAATATCGAAGGGGGTCCGGTTTACCTCGGCCAACGTGCCCAGGTAGACGACCCAGAATGCCAGGAAGGTGACGGGCTGGAAGATGAACCAGTTGAAAACACTCCCAGATTGAGCCCTCACGATCTCCTGCATGCTGAGGCTGCCGACCGGAATCACCACCGTCAGAATGGCCAGTACGGTGGGAATCTCGTAGCTGACGATCTGAGCGGCCGCCCGCATCCCCCCGAACAGGGCGTATTTGTTGTTGGAGGCCCAACCGGCCATGATTATCCCCACCACGCCCAGCGAGGAGATGGCCGCGATATACAGCACTCCGATATTGAGGTCGCTGACGATGAAGCGCTCGCCGAAGGGCAAGACCACAAACGCGGCAAAGCCGCCGGCGAACACCACCAGGGGGGCCAGCTTGAAGAGCAGCCGGTCGGCCTGGGCGGGGATGATGTCCTCTTTCAGCAGCAGCTTCACCCCGTCGGCGATGGTCTGGGCCCAGCCGTGCCACCCGCCCACCCGCATCGGTCCCAACCGGTCCTGCATGTGGGCCGAGACCTTGCGCTCGCCCCAGATGGCCACCAGGGGAACCAGTGCCACCAGCCCCAGGCACAGCAGACAGGCCAGCAGCATGGGGAGAAAGATCTGCAGGACCTCGGGCAACTGGTCGTACCCGGCCACCTGCTGAGTCAGTACCTCTCTGAGGTATTCCATGGGTGCTTTCCGGTCCTTCTCCTTGATGCGAAAGCGGCGGTCCGTCTCCGGCCCAGCCGAAGAAACTAACGGTCGATCTCACCCATCACGATATCGATGCTGCCGATGATGGCTATGATATCGGCAACCATTCCACCCTTGGCGATGGCGGGAAGCAGGCTCAACACCGTAAAGCAGGGAGACTTGACCTTGACCCGAAAGGGGATGAGGCCGCCGTCGCTCACCAGGTAGTAACCCAATTCTCCTCGAGGCGTTTCGGTGCGGTCGTAGACCTCGCTCTTGGCGGGCCGCACCCGCCGGGGAATGTGCTCGTGCACGTCCCCTTCGGGCAGCCGCTCCAGGGCCTGGCGAATCAGTCCCAGGCTCTGCTCCATCTCGCGTACCCGAACATAGTAACGGTCCCAACAGGAACCGAGGGGGCCATACTCGCCCCGGCCCACCGGCACCTCGAAATCGTAGGTCTCGTAGCCGCAGTAGGGCTCTTCCTTGCGCAGGTCCCATGCGATTCCGGATCCGCGCAGGTTGGGTCCGGTCACGTTGTGCGACAGGGCCTGCTCTTCGCTGATGATCCCTACGTCGGCTGTGCGTTCCAGGAAGATCTTGTTGTAGCTGAGCAACTTGTCCAGTTCCGCGATGACCGGCTCGAACTGGGTCAGAAACTCGCGAGTCTTGGCCTCGAAGCCGTCGGGAATGTCGTGGGAAACCCCACCGACCCAGTTGTAGTTGTACAGGAGCCTGGCGCCGCACAGCCATTCGAACAGGTCCAAAACCTTTTCCCGCTCCCGAAAGCAGTGCAGGAAGGGGGTGAAGGACCCGATATCCATGGCATAGGTGCCCACCGAAAGCAGGTGGCTGGCAATGCGGTTGAGCTCGGCCATCAGCACCCTGAGGGTCTTCACCCGTTCATTGACCTCCAGCCCCATCAACTTTTCAACGGCCAGCGCATAGCCCAGGCTGTTGTTCATGGAGGCAATGTAGTCCATGCGGTCGCAAAAGGGGATGACGCCGGGATAGTCGATGTTTTCGGCGTGTTTCTCGAAACAGCGGTGCAGGTAGCCGATGTGGGGGGTGACGTTCCTGACGATTTCGCCGTCCGTTTCCAGCTCCAGGCGCAACACACCGTGCGTGCTGGGATGCTGGGGCCCCATGTTCAGGACCATTTCCTCGCCGGCGTAAGCTTCGACTTGCATGCGAATCACTCCAGGGACCAGGTCCCAGGGAAGGTTGAGAGAATTCCGTCAACCGGCCTGGAAGGGATCGGT
>JAJECY010000207.1 GCA_022821775.1 Acidobacteriota bacterium | reverse complement strand
CGTCTTTATTAACGCCCCCCTGTTTCACCCTCGAATGATCCGCCCCGTCGCCCACCGCGCAGACCCGCTCACCACCCTCCACCCTTCAAACTTCACACTTCATCCTTCACACTTCAAAGATCCAGCTTCCCGTCCGTCTTCATCTTCTTCAGTTTGAAGGAAGTCTTCACCTTCAG
Source organism: Acidobacteriota bacterium (assembly GCA_022821775.1). Lineage (GTDB taxonomy): Bacteria > Acidobacteriota > Terriglobia > Versatilivoradales > Versatilivoraceae > Versatilivorator. The sequence goes on along the minus strand of JAJECY010000207.1, from coordinate 12,714 downwards.
AGGTCCCTGACGGCTCACGAACCGGGCTTCCCCGTCCCTCAGTTCCAGGGACCGTCCTGCCTCGGTGACTCGGGGAAAAAGGAAGAGAGCCATGGGGAACCGAAGGGTCTCCGGACCCACGAACTGTACCGGGGCGATCTTTTTGGGCTTGCGCTTTCCAGCCAGCAGGAAGGTCTTCCCCTCGATCTCCTCCAGGGTTGCGCGGCGGTAGAACCTGGAAACCGAACCGGCCACGGCGATGATGTGATGGCGGCGTGATTGCCCGTGAAGCGCCTTCATCTGTTCCTTCAGGTCCAACCCCCGGAGTTGGCGAAGCCGGCCAATGGACTGACGGACCCTGAGAGAGGAGTACCAGAAGACGCGATAGCGTTCGGCCGCGCGCCTGGCGCCGCCATCGCGAGATTCCCCCTGCCGGATGGAGTTGCGCGGGTCGTCCAGCGGGTCGTCGGAACGGGAGGCCATCCGCTGGTCCACGTCGCCGGATCGGGTGGGATCGGGAGGACCTTGGGGGTCCAGTGACGGCCAGGCGGCTCGTTCACTCCTCAGGTCTCTCTCATAGCCGTCCCCCGAGGGAATGACGAAGAGGTGGGACTTTCCCCAGGGGGACTTTCTCAGAACCTTGCGGGCCTCCTCTCGAGTCCACTCCTGAAAGGGCTTCTTCTGCCACTGACCACCCGCCGGCAGGACCAGCCACAGACCCAGAACCAACAGGGTGAAGGCACTTGCAACCCCGCAACGGCGGTTGATTACGATTGACATGCGCCACCTCCAACCTCTTGGTGTGTCTTCGTCGTCCTTCGTGGATATCTCTTTTTGGTTGGTCTGTCCAAGGCGACGCCTCGCTACGGTTTAACGCTTCCACCCGGCCGCGACACCTTCGTGACCTCCACCTTTCCCGCTCCTTCCCTGATGGTAAGAATGCGGTTGGCGCCAAGATCTCGATACGTCTCTTCTGTTCCGCCCGGCCAACGGACCCGCAGCGATTGGATCCTGTCGGCATCGCCCAGGCCGAAGTGCGCCCGCAGGTCACTGGCCCCCAGATAGCCTCCGCCTCCCGTCACCTGGTCGACCTGCCGGCCGGCGGCAGTCGTTACCTCGATCCTGGCCCCCACGCCGTCCCGGTTGCCGCGCGAACCGACCAGGTTCAGCAGAATCCAGTTTCGCCGGCTCCCGACCTGGTTCAGGAGCAGATGGGGCCGTCCCCCGCAGTTGTTGACCAGGATATCCAGATCGCCGTCGTTGTCCAGGTCTCCGAAGCAGGAACCGCGGCCGACCCGCGGCTCCAGGCCCGCTTGCCGGGAGAAGCCCTCGTGCTCGCTGAACACGCCCTGCCGGTTCTCCAACAACATGTCGGGCTGGGCGTAACGAAAGCCGAACTGGACTTGCTCCACGTTGTCGAGCACGTGTCCGTTGACCACCAGCAGATCCTGATCCCCGTCGTTGTCAAAATCCAGGAACCCGGTGCCGAATCCCAGCAGAAACTGATCCCCTCGGGTCACTCCGGAGGAGGCCCTCTCATCGGTGAACAGCCAGTCCTGGTGGTTGCGGTAGAGAGCATTGGTCTCCATATCGTAATTGGTCACGATGATATCCATCAGGCCGTCCCCGTCGTAGTCGGCCGCGTCGGTGCCCATTCCCGCTTCGGCATTGGCTTCTTCGTTATAGCCGGTGCCGGAAAGCAGGGTCATGTCTTCGAATCCACCCTGGCGGTTGTTCTGATAGTGGAAATTCCTTACCGTGTCGTTGGCGACGTAGAGGTCCACCCAGCCGTCATCGTCGAAATCGGCCGCCACCACCCCCAGGCCCTTGCCCTCCGGGTTGAGGATGCCGGCCGCGGAGGACACGTCCCGGAAGCGGCCGCCGCCCAGGTTCTCGTATAGCCTGTCGGCGACGCCGTCGTAGTTGCCCGGATAACAGTAGGTTCGGATGTTCTTCAACTCGCAGTGGGGACTGGTTTCGAAGCTGGTCTCCAGGTAATTGGTCACGTAGAGATCCAGGTCACCGTCATTGTCCATGTCGAAAAAGGCGGCGCTGGTGCTCCAGTCGGAACAACCGACGCCGGCTTTGGCCGTAACGTCGCTGAGGGTTCCGTCCCCGTTGTTGCGAAAGAGCGCATTGGGTCCGAAGTTGGTGATGTAGACGTCCCGGTCGCCGTCGTTGTCGTAATCGCCCACGGCAACCCCCATGCCGTAGGAACCGTTTCCCTCCAACCCCGCCTGGGCGGTCACCTCCTGGAACCGGCCGTTGGCCAGGTTGCGATAGAGCGCGTGGCGAACCGGCCCGGCGGCGCTGGTGTCGGGCGTAAGGCCTCCGTTGATCAGCAGAATATCCAACCACCCGTCGTTGTCGTAGTCGAACAGGGCACATCCTGAACCCACCGTCTCCACCAGGTGCTTCTTGTCGGAGGCGCCTCGCTGGTGCCGGAAATCGATGCCGGCGGCGGCCGTGTCGTCACGAAAAGGAGATGGGGGGTCCGACAATGCCGGCAGTCCGGCGCCCCCCCAGACGAAAGCCAGGATTGCCGCCGCGACAACGGCCAGCCTGCCCCGCCGCCTAAGTCCAGGGATGAAATTCGGCAACCGACCCATTCGCAGACGCTGTCCCATACGACCCTCGATTCCCTACCTTGCCCCTTGCTCCCGGGGCAGGCGGGCCTCCTGCTTCCCCTTGTCCCCGCCGCCCAGGACAAACTTCGGCAGTGAGAGACGGAGATACCGGTCCTCTCCCTCCACGATGCGGATGATCCGATCCATGGGCACGTCCCGGAAGACCTGGGTCTCGCTGCTGGTGGGCCAGAAGACCTCCAGGCGGAGGACTTTCGACGCCCGGCCCAATCCGATGGTCTGGCGAAAGGGGTTGGCGCCGAAGGTGCCGCCGCTGTTGACGGTCTTGAAGACGGTCCGGGCCCTGCCTTCTTCCTCCACCTCCAGGCGAATGCGGGCGCCGACGGCGGATCGGTTGGAGCGTGTGCCCACGAGATGGACCGCGATCCAGCGATTTTCGAAACCGGGATTCTCGTAGAGAGCGTCGGCGTACTTGTCGCCCGCGTAAGAGCCGCCCATCTGCTCGAAGATGTCCTGATCCCCATCGTGGTCGAAGTCGGCGAAAACCACCCCGTGTCCTTTCTGCAGGTGGGCGAATCCGCCGGCAATGGAGATGTCGGCGAAGCGTTTCCCTTCCAGGTTGCGGTACATCAGATTGGGCATCAGGTCGTGGTAGTCCGGGGTGCCCGTGCCCAGGTAGAAGTCCAGAAAGCCGTCGTTGTCCAGATCTCCGAAGTTGGATCCCATGGGCGCCGAAGGCCGGTCGAGGTGGAGTTGCCGGCTCACCTCTTCAAATCCCCCCGACCCGTCGCCGCGATAGAGCCGGGGCAGTTCGGTTTCAAAGGGGAGGCCCAGACTGGCGGAAGCCAGGTCGGCCACTTCGGTCATGTAGGCCGAAACGTACAGATCCTGGGTCCCGTCGTTGTCGAAGTCCCAGAACCAGGCCGGAAAGCTGGCCATGGGGCCGGCGACGCCCAGCCTGCCGGCCACGTCGGTGAAGGTCCCGTCCCGGTTGTTGCGGTAGAGCCGATTGGGCTCCCAGAAGTTAGAGACGTAGAGGTCGGGATAGCGGTCCCCGTCGTAGTCCGCCCAGATCACCCCCTTGGTCCAGCGATTGTTGGAGACCCCCGCCTGCCGGGCCACGTCCGTGAAGGTCCCGTCGCCGTTGTTGCGGAAGAGTTGGCAGGGAAAGGGCAGCCGGTCGTCCTCGACCTCGCCCAGGCGTTGGGGCAGAAAGATCCCCCGGCGAGTGGCTTCGTTGCCGACATAGAGGTCCAGGTGTCCGTCGTTATCGAAGTCCGCCCAGGAGGCCGTCTGGGTGGGATAGTGCACCTCTCCCAGTCCCGCCAGGAAGGTCACGTCGGTGAAGGTCCCGTCGCCGTTGTTTCTGAGGAGCGAGTTGGGATGCCGGTCGCTGTCCCCCAGCCATCCCCCCCGCAGGACCAGCAGGTCCAGGTGTCCGTCGTTGTCGTAATCGGCCTGCAGCAGATTGATGCCGCCCAACAGTCCGGTCAGCCCGGCTTCCCGGGTCCGGTCCACGAAGGAGCCGTCCCCCTTGTTGAGGAAGAAGCGCATCTGCTCGGCGGGGTCCCAGGTGGAAACGACCAGGTCCAGATAGCCGTCGTTGTTGAAGTCGTCGGCGCAGGCGCCGCCCGCCAGGTTGAAGGTGTCCAGTCCCAGATCGGCCGCGATGTTGTGGAACCTGGGGAAGGAGGCATCGGACTCGAACGTCCTGGGCGGGATGAGGTAGGCCCGGGGCACGCCCTCGGGGTAGGTGCCGAGGGTCATATGGGCGATGTTCAGCAGCCAGCGGGACTCCAGGTAGGCTATGGAGTCCGACGCCGAGCGTTCCAGCACCTGGGTGAAGTAGCGGATGGCCTGCCGGGACCCCTCCGGCTCGCTGTGGATACCGCCCTCTCTAATGGGCAGAATGCAACTTTCGGGGTTGGCCCGCAGGCAGCAGTTTTGGGTCTCTCCGACACGCAGGTGAGAAACCCCGAGCTGGAAGCGGAGCCGGATGGGCAGGTCGGCCCGCAACAGCTTCTCGACTTGAGGCAGCAGGTTGAAGGCGGCGCCGGAATGGTCCAGGGCGCGCTGCTCGTTGCCCAGTTGCAGTTCCTCCCGGCCCAGGTCGAAATGGAGCCGCCAGCGGGTGACTTGGGGAAAGAACCCCGCCTTTTTCTTGCCGGACTCCAAGGCCCCCAGCTCCGCCCGCAGGTGGCGCGCCCGGAAGTCACCCAGCACCGGGTCGCGATCGGGAACGCGATCCCTGAGTTCCTTCAACGCCTGCAACATTCTTTGGTGGCTGGCGAGGGCCTCCTTGCCGGCAGGTCCGGCGATCGAATCTCGAAGGGTGGCCGCAACAAGCGTGAAACAGATCAGAGCCGCACCGGCCGCAGCCGCACGACGGAGGGGCGACCGCGCCCATCGGACAACCTGTTCCACTTGCAATCGCCGTCTGAGGGCGGATTTGGGTGGTCTCACCGGAGGAACTCCTCCTGTCGGATCCGGGCCTGAATCCAAATCGAATTATGGGAAGAATCCCCGGATGGCGTCAAGGTTGGGGGTGTTCCGACACCGGAGAAGGAGTGGGCAACAAATGGATTGGCCACCCGGACTGAGACCAATTCCCAGCCCTGAGGAGCTCGGATTGGATTTCATTGTGGCATCAAAGTACGAATATTTACTACTATTGCGGGACGAAGGGGAGGTTTAACTGCCATGCCAAATGTGGAAAAAATCAGCATCGCCTTGACGTCTGAGATGGCTGCCACCGTGCGGGATGCCGTGAACAGCGGTGAGTATGTCAGCACCAGCGAAGTGGTTCGGGAAGCCTTGCGGGAGTGGAAGCTGCGCCACACCTTGCGCCGGGAGGAAATCATGGAACTGCGCAAGTTTTGGCAGGACGGCCTCCATAGCGGTCCCGGCCGGTTCGCGGAAATTGAGGCTATCAAGGCGGAGGCCAGGCGCCGAGCAGCAGAGAATGCCCGTGCCAAGTAGGCGCGGCAACCGGACGGGATGGAATGCCAACGATCCAAAGAACCGCTCTGGCCGAAGCGGATCTCATAGACATCTGGCTTTATATTTCCCAAGACAACCCCGACGCAGCTCCAGTCCTTTTTCACTGCGAATGCCGCCCTGCCGTCAATTCCCCAAAACGTCGTTCAAGAAACTAAAGTATCACTCCCCCTTTGAGGGGGAGTCGGAGAGGTCGAGCCGAATGGCGAAGGCCGATCCGGTGGGGGGTCCGCACAAGGCGAGCCAAAGGCGAGATCTTGTGCGCCGTCGCGGGTTCGCACCAGCCAAGTGACTCGCGAAGACTGATGCGGTGGGGGAAACCGCGCCGGCGCCACCTACCCACCGCTGAATCTCACTTACGGGTCGCCGCGTTGGCCCCCCTCCGGCTCGAAGACGGGCTCCGCCCACCCGCCGACTCCCCCTCAAGGGGGGAGTGATTACAGTCTTTGAAGGAACGTTGGGGGGAATAGGGGGGGAGCGCCGGGCCACGGTAGCACGACGATCACAGGTCCCACGGCCCAGCGTTCACCAAACAGTCCGAATACCTGAAATACCAGGCGCTTTGATCCGTAATTTCGTATTCGGATGAGTTGAATCTTAAGTGACTCATTTTATAAGACTTGTTGGTTTTGGCGGCGACGTCTGGCCATCGTAACGGGACACCTCTTCAAAATCTCGTAGATTCAAGCGAGAACCGGTTGCGGACGGAAAAGGCCCGGCTTAACTTAAGTGCTTTTGAATGAGCACATTACACTTTTATTGTCCTCATTGTTAATTTGGCAAGAAAATTGCATGTATATCCAGTGACTCGTGCACCAAACTACTGAATACGGCACCCCAATGAGACGGTTCCGAGGTCCATTCCAGACCCATAGAGTTTCAGGAGGCACCATGCTAAGCAAGAGCTTCAAGGGTTTCGTTCTGGCTTCTCTGCTGGCGGCTCTTTCCATGAGCGGCAGCCTTTACGGCCAGATCCTCAACGGCAACATCATCGGCAACGTGACCGACCCCGATGGCGCCGTGGTGGTGGGAGCCACTGTCGTTCTCCGCTCCGAGCTGACCGCGGTCGAGCGGACCCTCAACACCCAGAGCGACGGGAACTACCTGTTCTCCACTATTCCTCCGGCCAGCTACACGGTCGAAGTCGAGATGGCGGGCTTCAACCGTTACATCAATACCGGCGTCGTGGTGGGCGCGGGACGCACGGTCCGCGTGGACGTGCAGCTCGAGGTGGGGGACGTGGCCACCGAGATCAGCGTCACCGCCGAGGCGGCCGTGATCGTCACCGAGACCGCAGACGTGTCCTCGGTCCGGGCCGGCAAGTACTGGACCCGGAATCCCAGCGCCCAGAACACCGGGGTCACCTTCGGGCAGCCCACCGTCTCTCGGGCCGGCGGCTACTTCGGCTACCACGGGACCCGCGAAGGCGCGGCCCACATGTCCATGGACGGAGCGGAACTGGACGCCTATCGTCAATATCTTTCTTCCTATGCGGTGGATGAAGTCAAGGTCACCCACACGGTGGCACCGGCCAACTTTCAGACGCCGGTCAACATCCAGATCGTGAGCAAGCGCGGCACCAACAGTTTTCACGGGCGTATCGAGGGGATGATGAGGAACAACGTCCTGAACGCCAACAACCCGCGCAACCACACGCGCCCGGTGGGTACGGGAACCTGGGAAGCCGGCTTTGTGCTCAACGGTCCGGCCTGGGTCCCCAAGATCTATGACGGCCGCAACAGCTCCTACTGGATGCTCACCTATATCACCTTCAAGAACAATGCCGGCGACCGCCAGGTGAGTCAGTTACACCCCGAGGCGGCCTGGCGCACCGGAGACCTGTCCTCCTTCGGCACTCAAATCGTCGACCCGGTGACCGGTTTGGATTTTCCGGGAAACATCATTCCCGCCGATCGCATTCACCCCATCGCCCTCAAGCTCAACACCTATCTGCGCGATCCCATCCCAGGCACCAACCGGGTGCCGGGAATCTGGACCTACCTGGCCGCGGGGGGCCGCAGAATCAACTACCGCTTCGACCACAAGGTGACCGAGACCTTCGAGGTGCTGACCTCTTACGCCGAGCACTCTCAACAGTGGGATGGCGCCGGAGGCTTCAACGATCGCTCCGTGTACGACTGGGCCGGGCCCTTCCACCAGAGCTGCTGCGCCAAGACCTTCGCCCTGGGCACCACCAACACCCTCTCGCCCACCCTGGTCAACGAGTTCCGCATCGGCTTCTACAACTGCGCTTCCTGTAACGTCTACCGGAACTACACCCGGGGCGGCAATCCGGCCGACACTGTCGCCTGGGCGGAAGCAAGGCTCAAGGACCTGGGTCTGACCGGCATCACGGCGCCTGACTCCGGCGAGGCCAGTTCGGGACCCAATTTCCAGATCAGCGGATTCACTCCCTTCAACGGCTGGGGGACCAACCTCACCCGGACCTATCAGTGGACGGTGAGCGACTCCCTCTCCTGGTACAAGGGCAAGCACAGCGTCCAGATGGGGTTCGAGATCCGGCGCCCCACCGACGAATCCAACCGGGTCTGGAGCACCAACTGGGGGACTCAAAGGTTTACCGGCGCCTTTACCAAAAATCCCTACGCCGACTTTCTGCTGGGCATGCCCACGACCATGGCCAAGGGCAACCTCCGGCCCATCATCGTGAAACAGGCCCATTCAATAGGATTGTTCATCACCGACACCTTCAGAGTCCTGCCCAACCTGACCTTGTCCTACGGGGTGCGCTACGACGTCTCTTCGCCCACCACGGATGAGCTGGGGCTCCACTACACCTACAGTCCGGAACGAAACGCGATCGTGGTTCCGGACGATTTCGCCATGGGCTTCATCGATCCGCTGTGGGTGCTGGACCGCAATCCCGTCATCACCGCCGACGCTGCCGGGCTGCCCAAGGGCCTGTGGCGCACCGACAAGGACAACGTCCAGCCCCGATTCGGTCTGGCTTGGCGGCCCAACTTCGACGACAAGCTGGTCATCCGGGCCGGATACGGCATGTACACCATCATGCAGCGGCTGACCCGGCTGGATTTTGTCGAAACCGGAGGACCCTTCGCCCTCTCCTACACCTACAACAACGTGGACTCCAGCAGCGGCAGAAACCAGCCCAACTTCACCTGGCCGGTGGGACTTCCGGATGCTGCGGCGCTGGGCGCCCCTCCCATCCCCAACCTCAGCTTCGTGAACCCCGACTCCGTCTGGCCCTACACCCAGCAGGCGAACATCAGCATCGAAAACGAATTGGGGGGACAGCGGGCCCGGATCTCCTACATCTGGAGCAAGGAGACCCAGATGTTCTACCGGAGGGACATCAATCTGCCCACGCCTGTGGCGGGGGTGGCCTGGAGCGACGAGCGCCGCCTGGTTCGCAACTACAACTCCATCACCGAGACCCACAACGGGGGCGGGGCCACCTACCACGCCTTCGAGGCGGTCATCTATCCCCGCGACCTTTTCGGCTTCACCGGGGAGATCGGCATGGCCTGGTCCAAGCAGATGACCGACGTGGTGGAGGTGCGGTTCAACAGCAACCGCGGCAACGCCAACGAGAATCCCCACTGCCGCCGTTGCGACCGGGCCGAAAGCAGCGCCGTGTCTCCCTTCCGCACGGTGAACTACGTCCACTGGCAAGTCCCCTACGGGAGAGGCCAGCGGTTCGGCTCCGGGATTTCCGGAGTCATGAACCAGATCCTGGGAGGCTGGGAATTGTCGACCCAGACCGACTTGCTCTCCGGCCAGGGTGTCAGCACTCGTTTCGCCGGCAACGACCCCTCCGGGCTGGGGAAACGGGGGGGGCGTCCCGACCTGGTGGGAACCTGGAAGAGCTGGGAGAAGCCGGACGGCAACGACGACGACTGGTACAACGCCGGCGCCTTTGCCGTGCCCGACGACAACATCGGACGCTTCGGCAACGCGGGGCGAAACATCCTGCGGGCCCCCAACGTGTTCTCGATGGCGCTGGGGATCTTCAAGAACTTCCCCATCGGGGAGAACATGAACATCCTCTTCTCCTCCCAGATCAACAACCCCTTCAACTACGCCAGTTGGGGATACTCTCCCAACCAGCCGACCTTCAACATCAACTCCCCCACCGCCACCCGGCTGCCCGGGTTGCGAGCGGGCATGCGATCGGCGCGCTTCAACCTCGCATTCGAGTTTTGATCGAAGGCTAGCTTTACCAACGGCCCCGGCTCTCAACGAGCCGGGGCTTTTTTTTGGCTGCCGCTTCTCACAAGTCTGAAATAATTGGAAAACCGGATCAACGGGACAGGATCCTTGTTCCCGAAAGGCCACGAAGAAGGACTGAAAGAGATCCATTCGTATTCGTGTTCATTCGTGGTTCGTCTTTATTGACGATTGGCCGGTTTTCCTCGCATGATGCGGGCGGGGGGCCAATCAGGTACGGAGGGAGCGCAAGGGTGGTTTTCCGGCTCAGGCGAAATTGCCAGGCGGTGATGTTGCTGCTGGTCCCCTTCTCGGCCGCCTGCAACCTCTCCGACTATCGCCGCGCGGCCGATGACCGCCCCCCACGGAATCGACCCATCCAGGTCCGGGAAGACAGCTACACTTCTTCTCAGGCCTGCCAGTCCTGCCATCCTCACAACTACAGCACCTGGTACGGCTCGTTCCACCGAACCATGACCCAGGTGGCTGACGCCGATACGGTTGCCGGACCCATCAACCAGCCCTTCTCCTTTTTGGGCCAGACCTTTCGCCTGCTGCGACACGGTCGCGACGTGTGGTTCCAGATGGACAAGGCAGGCCCGGGCGGCCAGCCCCGCCGTCTTCGCTTGGCCATGATCACCGGCTCCCACCACATGCAGGTCTACTGGTATGCGACCGGGCACAGCCGCAAGTTGGGTCAGATCCCCTACATTTACCTGATCGAGGAGCAGCAGTGGATCCCGCGCAACGCCACCTTCCTCACGCCCCCCGCACCCGAAATCAAGTCTGCTCTGCCCGGCGCCTGGAACATGGCCTGCATCAAGTGCCACACCACCCAGGGGAAAACCCGTTCACCCGATTGGGGCCGCTCCAATGTGGACATGACCGAGTTGAGCTTCGATACGCGGGTGGCCGAGTTCGGAATCGCCTGCGAGGCCTGCCATGGCCCCGGCGAGGCCCACGTGCTGCTCAACCGAAATCCGCTGCGCCGCTACGCCTTTCACCTGAATGGGGCATCGGATCCCTCCATCGTGCAACCGGCTCGTCTCTCTCATGAACTCTCCTCCCAGGTCTGCGGTCAGTGCCATGCAATCCTGGAATTCTACGAGAAGGACGACTTTCAACAGTGGATGGACCATGGCTATCCCTACCGGCCCGGCCAGGTGCTTTCGGAAAGCAAGCTGGTGGTCCGGTACCAGGACAGGCAGCAGCCTCGGCTGCGGCAACTGGCCAAGCGCAAGCCGACCTACTGGGAGGAGAAGTTCTGGTCGGACGGCATGGTTCGGGTTTCCGGGAGGGAGTACAACGGCCTGATCGAAACCCCCTGCTTTCAACGGGGGGAGCTGTCCTGCCTTTCTTGCCACGCCATGCACCAGTCACCGCAGGATTCCCGGCCGCTGAGCCAGTGGGCCGTCGACCAGCTCAAGCCCGGCATGCGCGGCAACCAGGCCTGCCTGCAGTGCCATGACCCCGCCCGATTCGACACCCCGAACCACACCCGGCATGCGCCGGCCTCCAGCGGCAGCCGGTGCTACAACTGCCACATGCCCTACACCACCTACGGAATCCTCAAGGCCATCCGCAGCCACCAGATCGACACGCCTACGGTGCAGGCCAGTCTGAAAACCGGACGCCCCAACGCCTGCAACCAGTGTCACCTGGACAAGACCCTGGACTGGGCGGCTTCCCGACTGGAGGAGTGGTACGATGTCCCCAGGCCCAAGCTGTCCCGCGAGGAACGCTCGGTGGCGGCCTCCCTGTTGTGGCTGCTACGCGGCGACGCCGGGCAGCGGGCCCTGATGGCCTGGAGCCTGGGGTGGGATTCGGCCCGCCAGGCTTCGGGATCGGACTGGATGCCGCCCTTCCTGGGACAGCTCCTGCAAGACCCCTACGATGCCGTGCGCTTCATTGCCGCGCGCTCCCTGAGGCGGTCGGAGGCCTTCGCCGACTGGAGTTACGAATTCTTCGGACCCGCGGAGGTGAGGGCGGCGGCCCATCGAGAGGTGCTGGAGCGCTGGCAGGGTCTTCCCCATGGCGCGGACAAGCCGGCGGTCCTTATCGATGCCAATGGCGCCGTGAACCGGGACCTGCAGCAGCGCCTGCTCCGCCAGCGGGACGATCGTGTCGTCAGCCTGGCCGAATAGGGCACCTCATCCCGTCATGACGGAACGGGAGGCATTCGGAATTGGAACAGGACTCAACTCCCACGGCCGCCGAAACCGCCACCGCCACCTACCTGCGCCGCCACCTGCGCTTCGGCTGGTGGTCCCTGCTCTGCTTCCTGACCCTGGGAATCGTGCTGGAATCGCTGCACGGCTTCAAGGTGGGTTGGTACCTGGACGTGGCCAACGAAACTCGTCGGTTCATGTGGACCCTGGCCCACGCCCACGGGGTCCTGCTCTCGCTGGTCAACCTGGCGTTTGCGGTGAGTCTGCCCCACTTGGCGGCAGACACGGTGCGCCTGGCCCGCCTGGCTTCGCCCTGCCTGATGGGCGCCACCCTTTTCCTGCCGGGAGGATTCCTGCTGGGCGGGGTGGTGATCCATAGCGGCGACCCCGGAATGGGAATCCTGGTGGTCCCCGTCGGAGCGCTCTTCCTTTTTATCTCAGTTCTCCTGACCGCCCGGCGGGCCACGGCCTTAAGAAAACCTGAACCTCCCCAAGGGCCGGAAGCGGCCTCCTCCGGCTCGCGACGACGGGAGGGCCGGCGACGCCGCCGCTGAGGCGGTGGCTGGATTGAGGGTCAGATGGTCACTCACGGGACGCCGCGTTTGCCCCCCTCCGGCTCGAAGACGGGCTTCGCCCTCTCGCCGACTCCCCCTCAAGGGGGGAGTGATAGAAGGGCGAAGCCCCACCCGGGAACGCGGGCGTCCCGCCCGCATCCTTATTCCTGGCTGGAGGTCGCGGAGCGTCAGCGCGACGTTGCCGGCAGGCAGCCACCCTGCCGCCCGATCCAGCAAGGAGCT
>JAJECY010000163.1 GCA_022821775.1 Acidobacteriota bacterium | reverse complement strand
CCGCACCCGCCCGCATTGCGCTATGATGGCCGCGGTTCTGTCGGCCCTCTCTGACGACGGGCCAACCCCTTCGGACCAAGGAAAGGAGTCTTCCTGTGACGACCAAGCATTTCACCAGAAGGGAATTTCTGACGCGGGCTCCGGCTTCGGCGGCGGCCGTCGGCCTGGCGGGCTGCGCCGGTGGCGGCAACCGGAACCGGGCGGGCGCCGAGGAGGCTTCCGGAGGAGTGTGGGAAAAACCGCCGGATCAGCGAGACAAAGGCAACCGGCTCAACCTCATCCTGCTGGACGTGGACACCTTTCGCGCCGACAACCTGGCCTGCTATGGGGGAAACCAGGTGGACTGTTCAAACCTCAACGCTTTCGCCCAAGACAGCGTGATCTTCGAGGAGGCCTACCCGGAGGCCCTGCCGACGGTTCCCATTCGGCGAAACTTGATGACCGGGCGCAGAATCGTGCCCTTCGATTACTACCAGCAGCATGATCCGGTTCAGATGCCCGGTTGGCATCCTCTTTTCTTCGAAGACGTCACCCTGGCCGAAACCCTTCACGAAGCCGGCTACGCCACCGCCCTGATCGCCGACATCCTCCACTTCACCCGGCCGGGGCGAAACTTTCATCGCGGCTACCGCTATTACGACTGGGTGAGAGGTCATTCCTTCGATTTCTACGCCACCTTGCCTCACCAACTGCCGGAGATCACCGACGTAGTGCCGGAAGCCTACCTGGAAAATTTCAGCCCCTTCTCCAGAGCCGACCTGCGGTGGGAAATCAACCAGGGCAAGCTCAACATGGCCCGTTGGCTGAAGGAAGGCGAATCCCTCATCGAGATCACCGCCCGGAAGGTAATTGCCTGGCTCAGGGAAAATCACGCCAACAGCCCCTTTTTCCTGCACATGGAAGCCTTCGATCCCCACGAGCCCTGGGACCCGCCCAGGAGGTTCCTGGACAAATACATGCCAAATGCCAAGGGTCCCACCTGGGCCACGCCCCCCTACGATGATGTAGAGGTTCCGGAGGAGGGAGTCAAGCGACTGAGAGCCAACTACTTCGCTGAATCCGAATGCGTGGACTACTGGATGGGAGAGATCTTCAAGGCCATCCAGGAGCTGGGCCTGTTCGACAACTCGGTCGTGGTGTTCATGTCGGACCACGGAGCGCTGCTTGGAGAGCAGGGCCAGTTCTGCAAGGGGCCAGAACGCATTCGCCGGCAGGTGACTCATCTGCCCCTGCTGGTTCGCCTGCCCGGCAGGGAAGGCGCCGGACAGCGGGTGGGAGGCTTTGTTCAGATCCCCGATTACGTTCCGACGCTGCTGGGGCGGCTGGACCTGGAGCCGGTACCGCGGGTGACCGGAAAGGACTTCTGGCCCTTGGTCACCGGGGAGACCCGAAGCGTTCATGACTACGCCACCATGGCGTACGGATGGATCGGGTCGGTGCGAACCCCCGAGTGGAACTTCAGCGCGGTCTGGAATCCGGAAGAGTACAAGGGCAACTACCCGCCCCAACTCTACAGCCGCGAGAAGGACCCCGACGAACTGACCGACGTGGCCGAAAAATACCCGGACGTGGTGGCCGATCTGAAGCGGAAGCTGGACGACTACATCGAAGCCGGACGGGGACTCACGCGAGGCAGCTTTCACGCGCCGCGCGGCGTGGGGACCCCGACCTATTGAAAAGGAGGGTCCAGGCTACGCGCCTTTAAGCCGTGGAGGCGGCCCGACTCAGGGCGGCAACGGTGAAGATGACCGGGTACTGGCGCTCGTAGTACCAAAGCTTGGAGAAGTAGAGCCCGATGGGGGAGGGCTTGAAGTCCCGCCCGCCTTGAGTCTCCGAGACCAGCCAGCCGACACCCTTGGAGATGGCGACCTCCAGGGATGTCTTCATTGCCCCCCCAGGCGCCGAAGCCGCCTCCAGGGCATCAGCCAGGGCCTGCACTGCCAGCGCAGTCTCCTCGATAGTCGAATCCACTCCGCCTGCGCCGCCCCAGCCGCCGTCGGGGTTCTGCGCATCCAGCAACCAGGCGGTCGCAGGCCCCCTTATATCCCCGCCAGGAAGGTCGCCGTCCCGGCTCAGGCGGTTGAGAGCCAGCAGGACCCGGGCCGTGCCGTAGGTGGGGTTTTCTTCTCCCGCGGCTGCCTGGTTGCCGAACCAGAGCGGCGCCCAGGCCCCCTCCTCTCGCTGGGAAGCGGCCAGATATTCGACACCACGCTTCCGGGCCGCCTGCAGGCGTGATTGAAGTCGGGGCGGGAGGTCCTCTCGCCAGCGTGACCAGGCCAGCAGCGCGTGAGCGGTCAGATCGGGGCTGCTGCGGTCAAAGGGCAGTCGGCCCCAGCCGCGGCAGAAAGTGGGGATACCTCCGTCGGCGTTCTGCAGATCCAGAAGCCACGTGATCCCGGCGCAGGCGGCCTGGCTCGACTCGGCGTCGCCGCCGCCAAGGCAGCGCAGCGCCAGCAGAGCACCGGCCGTATCGTCGGCATCCGGAACCCCGCCCGGCAGATCGGTCCAGGCCCAGCCGCCTGGGTCGGCATGGGTGTAGGGGTGAAGGCTGTGATATTGCTGATCCAGCAGCCACCGGCGGAGTTTCTGACGCTCAACCGCAGTCAAGTGGGCTTCAAGGTCCCCTCCGGCCGCCAGCGCAGCGAGGGACTGGGTGGTCACCCAGGTTGCCAGGTTGGTGTCGATGGGCCAGGACCCGTCGCCGCGAGCGGTGGCCGTCAAGAAATCCAGGCCCCGCAAAACCACCGGGTGATCCGCCTGGCCGCCGGCCGCCAGGCTCATGATCACGAAACTGGTGAGCGGCACCGCCTCCAGGTAGCCGCCGCTTGCCGGCTGAATGGTGTGCAGGAGCTCCAGGCTCCTTCGTCGCGCCAGGGAACGGATCAGGCGCAGCAGCGGGTTTCGGGTGGGACGGAAGTGGTGGCGAACCTGGCCGATGGCAATCAGCGCCGGCAGGGCATAGCTGACCACCGGCAGGCGCAGCCACTTGAACCATTGGGGGGGACAGACGGCCAACTCGAAGGGAAGTTGGGGAACCCGCCTCCAGGCGCCGGCGCCCGGTCCGAAGACTCCGGCCAGGGCGCAGGCGGTCAGGATGGGCGCCGAGAAGGTGCGGTCTTCCCCATAGCGGGCGGCAATGGCTGCAGCCAGCGCCTTGGCATCCAGGCTTCCGGCCTTGTCGGTCAGCCAGGCTCGGGTTGCGGCAACGGCCTGGTCGCAACCGGGGTCCGCGGCTGTCAGGGCCCCCCAAGCCAGCGCCGTGGTGCTCAGGTTGCTGGGGCTTCCCACCGTATCGCCGAAGCCACCGTCCGGATTCCGGTTCCCGACCAGCCAGTTCGTCCCCTGGTCCGCCAGCCTTCGGCAGGTGGTCAGCAAGGGCCGATCCAGCCGTTCCTTTCCGTTCCGCAGGAGCACTGCCAATGCCAGCACCGCCGTCGCGGTGGAAAGAGCGCTGCTCGACAGCTCGCCCTCCCAGTGACCCGCCGCGACTCGTGAATCCAGCAGCTTGCCGGTGGCTCGGGCCAAGGCCTGGCGGACCCTTTCACCATTGAGGTCCAGTGTGGAATTCATCGACTGTCGCTCTTCGGGCTCGCGTTCAATATTGCTGCTTCCGGAAGAGGTCTTGGGCAAGTTGGTCTGGAGAACTTGAGGTCGACCTGTGTACGCGTGAGCCTTACGCCAACTCCAGGCCGGAGGTCGCAAAACGGCGGAAATCCGACACATTCGCGGTCGCAAGTGACGCGCCGTCGGAAAGCGCAGCGGCCGCAATCATGCAGTCGACCAATGATCCGCGTCGCCTTCCCGATTCATTGAACAAGCGGGCTGCCATCACTGCCTGCGAGGGTGTGAAGTCACGGTGCTGTCCAACGATCTCGGCTGCCAATTCCATTTCGGCGGAGCCGAGCGGGCCGCACAGCAACTCTGCCCAGGCAATGGCGCTCATACCCAAGGGTTCGTCCCGCTCAATCCAGTCTCGCAGTTTGCGGTCTGCAGCCGACCCCGGATCCAGCGCCCGAATCAGAAAGCTGGTGTCCAAGTGAATCATGGCGACGGGAAAGGCAGTCGCCGCGCTGCCGCGCGACGCTCATCCTTCACATTGGCCGCCCACCGAGTGATATTGATCTTGCGCTCGCGTAGTGAGGTCTGTAATCGGTCGAGCGAACTCGTGGCGGCCCTCCCCGGTCCTCCTTCTCTCACCGCGATCCGCAAGGCTCGGCGCAACACTTCGGACTTCGACACCTTCCAGTGGCGCGCCAATGCCTCCAGCGTGCGCACGGATTCGACATCCAGCGAGTAGGTTGATTTGATAGATGTTACGGCCATATAGGCAGTGTATGGCCGTACTATCGTCACGTCAACATTAAAGCCTTGGCGCCACGGCGGTTTTCCATACTTTCATCGTGATCGGCGATCTCGCACACGGTGGGGTTGTCTTGATTTTCAATGGCTTGCGCTGGATGGAATCTTTCTTGCAGAAAAAGGGTGCGGGCGGGACGCCCGCGCTCCCGGGTGGCAGCCGGCACCTGCTCCTCACAGGCTCAGGTGGCCCAGGGCGAGCAGGGCGTACCAGGTGTATTCGCAGTCGGCCACGTCGTCGGTCCAGTTTCCGTAGAAGGCTCCACGGCTGGTCCAGAGCGTATCCAGGAAATCAAGCGTGGGTTCCTTGAGATGCTCGAAGGAGATCTGCATCCCGGCCAGGGCGTGCAGGGCGGTGGCGGTCGAAAGCAGGTCGGGGATGGGGGTGTCTTCCCCCGCACGAAATCCGCCGTCCGGGCAGCATTGTGCCAACAGCCACTCGGAGCCTCCGGGCAGGGAAGGGGATCCAAGCTGCCTGAGAAGAGTCAGGGCAGCGGCGGTATTGGGCGTCGAAGGAGCCGTCAGGCCCGGGCGGCCCGAAAAGCCTCCGCTGTCCAACCGAAGCGCCTGGACCGAAGTCGCCAACCCCTTGGGGTCGGGCACGGGCACTCCCAGGTCCTGGTGAGCTCCCAGCACCAGAAAGCCGTGGTAGACGGTGCCTGCAGGACTGCCCGGGGTGGCGCCGTATCCCCCGTCCCGGCTTCGAAAGGCATCCAACCGTTCAGCCAGGCGCCGGCGTATTTGGGGAGAGAGGCTGCCGGCAGGAAGAGCTGACCAGCAGCGGACCAGGCAGGCAAGGTGAACCAGGTCCAACGATTCACCGTCGCCGAATTGCTCCAGGAAGGGGCGCACCCGCGAGTAGGGCGGCTCCTGGCGCAGCGCAATCAGGCCTTCAAGGCCGAAGACGGTGTAGTAGAGATCGCTGTGGCCGGCGCGGTCCCGGAATCCTCCGTCCGGATTGATCTGGTTCCGCAGGAAGTCGTCGACCCGCTCAGTGGCTTCGCGCAGCAGGTTGGGGGCCAGCCGCGCGACTTGCAGCATTTCGAGCCTCAAACTCACTGCAGTAGCCCTCGATGAACTGCTCGCCGAAGATCTTGCCCACCACCCGGCGCAGCAATCCCTTCAGCGTCGGGTTGGAGAGAAAGCGCAGGGACCGAACCGCCTCCTCCTTGTAGGCCTCCAGAAGTTCTTCGGCTTTCTCGGTGACTCCGCGTTCGGTCAGGATTCGCTGGACCTCCTCGGATACCTGGGAATAGCGGCAGTCCATGCGAAAGAGGGAGGCAATGAGATCCTGCTCGCGGCCCTGCAGGGCCCGCTTGTGGGCAATGGCCAGAATCAGGGAGGGCCGCAGGGCTTCCAGGTCGTTGGAATCGCCGCTTCCGTTGTAGTCCTCCAGATCGTCGCGAATCTGATAGGCGATGCCGAGCGATTGGCTGTACTGGCGCAGCACGGAGTGGGTTTCCTGGTCGGCGCCTCCCAGGCAGGCTCCCAAGCGCAGCGCCACCTCGAATGCCGGGGCCGTCTTCTTGCGGAAGATGTCCAGCACCTGCAGGGAGGAGAGGGGCTTGGGGCTGCGAGCCCAGCAGAGTTCCAGCCCCTGCCCGCGGCTCAAGGTGAGATGGCCGTCCGAAGCCAGCCGCAGCATCTCCACCTGAACGGCCGGCTCGATGGAAAGCTCCGAGATCAGCCGATACCCCTCGCCCAGCAGAAAATCACCCACGTTGAGAGCCACCGCCACCCCGACTTCGGCGTGCAGCGTCGGGCTGCCGTAGCGCTCCAGGTCTCCGTCCTCGATGTCGTCGTGGATCAGGGAAGCCTTGTGGAAGCATTCAATGGCCACCGCCAGCTTCTTCAGCTCCGGTGAGGCCTGGGGAGCCGCCTCCTGGCGGTGGCTCTGCAGGGCCATGTAGGTGCAGGTGGCCAGATAGGGTCTCCAGCGCTTGCCGGCCTTGGCCAGCCAACCCTGGGCGATGGCGGCCGTCTCCTCTGCCGGTGGGCCCAGCAGTTCCGCCAGCGCATCCTCGTGGAACCAGCTCTGAACTTCTCTCTTGAGCCCGTCCAGGTCGAGGCGATAGGTCTTGTCGTCGGCCGTCAGGTGAATCAGGTCCCAGACCCAGTCCAGGTCCACGGTGGTATTGACGCAATCGTCCTGCAGCAGCGGAATGGCCATTCCCGGGACGGCCGCGGCTTCCATGTGGGGAAAGCACTTCTCCAGCACGTTGATGCAACTGACTCCCACCACCGCCTCGATCTTGCCGGTCTCGATCATCTGCCGCACGATGGCCGAGCCCTCCGCAACCAGCACGGCGTAGCCCAGCCGCTCCGCCTCCACCGACAGGTCCTGAATCGAGCAGAGCCCGCATTCCTTGCAGAGCAGCCCGAACTCGTCGAAGGGCGCAGGACAGCGCTCTTCCACCCGCAGGCACTTGGGAAGCAGCAGGAGTCGCCGGTCGTAGGGAATCTGAGCCAGGGTATCCCGCCAGGCCTCGTTGCCGACCAGGATGGCGGCGTAGTCGCGGTACTTGCCATCCAGCTTGGCCGTCCCGAGCACGGCGGCGGCATGTTCCCGCAGTTCGTCCATGGTCAGAGGCGGCACCGCGCCCACCGTGCGGACGTAATCGGCCACGACCTTCTTCAGGAAGACCCTGACCTGCTTGTCGTCGGGAATATTGGACTGGGCCGGGCGATAGGCCTGCTTGGGGACCTTGGCCGGAAGCGTCAGCAGAACCCCGTTTCCGGAATCCGGCGCCCTCTTGAGATCATCCACACCCTTCCGGATCATGCTGGCGACTCCCTCCTGGCCCCCCACAGCGGGATTCCTGGTCACGTGTAGGCTCCAAATCCGAAAAACCAATGCTTCTTGGCGAAACGGTAGACCCAGTTTTCCTCCGGGAATTCATTGCCCGGATTGTACTGGCTGGGCCTCGATTCCATCTGCTCCAGTTCCGGCATGGCCCCCTGCCGCAGGGTGGTGTCCCGAGCGCCGTTGCGCTCCACCACCTGCTTGAGCAGATCGGGCCGTTCCAAGACGATACATCCCCGGGTAGCGCGAGCGGCCGTCCGGCGGAAATCCTTCAGCAGGGGAGACTCGGTCATGGTCTTGAACAGGTCCCCCTGGTTGTCCTGGATGGACTCGTTGGCGAACTGAATCACGGGGCAGGGTTCCACGTCGCCAAAGGGGCTGATGTGGTGGCTGATCCCGGTGGCCGCAGGACAGAGCGCCTCTCCCCGGTCGTCGTAGTAGGCATCCACGATCCCGATCGGCTTGCGGTTGCGCATGTCCAGCACGAATCGCCGCAACTGGAGTCCCTGCTCGGCGGTCAGGGCAAGCTGGGGATTGGCGATGGGTCCCACGGGACGGTAGGTGTGGAACCAGGTGTAGTGCACCCCCTTGTCGATGAGGGCGTCGATCCAGGACTCCCGGACCAGGTCGTCGAAGTTGCTCTGGCAGACGCTGGTGGCCACGCCGGTGATCAATCGGTGCCGCAGGCAGGCCTCGATGCCGGCCAGCGTTCGGTTCAGGACGCCCTTGCGGCCGCGGCGCACGTCGCTGACGGCTTCGGTTCCTTCCACGCTCACCAGGGGCGTGGCGTTGCCGGCCTTGCGCAGCTCGGCGGCCATCTTGTCGGTGATGGCATGGCCGTTGGTGAAGATCTGAAAGTAGCAGTCGGGATGAGCCTTCAGGATGGCAATGAGGTCGGGATGGAGGAACGGCTCTCCCCCCAGGATCCCGAAGAAGCTGTTGCCATGCTGCTTGGCATTCCCGATCAGCCGGTCCATGTCCTCGAAGCTGATCAGGGACTGCGGTTTGTCGACATCCACCCAGCACCCCTGGCAGCGGAGGTTGCAGCTATTGGTGATGGAGACGTACAGAAACGGGGGAAAGGTCTGCCCCTGTTCGAGCCGGGCCTTGAACCGCTGAACCGAACGGATGCCCTTGTATCCGAAGTTGTAGCCGATCTTCCACAGCAGCCGGGCGTCGGTGGTTCGCACCATCCGATAGCCAAACGAGAGCAGGGTGGTCAGCATCGGTCTAGATTCCCCAGTCGTCTTCGGTCGGAGCCGGTCGGCTGTCCCTTACAGTCTGAGAGCGCTCCTGGCGGGCAGCCAGCTTTGCCTTGGCCCGTTCGGCCCGCTCCTGGATATCCCCGGCAGAGGGCAGGCTCATCAGGACTTCGTCGGGGATGTCAAAATCCTTCTTCAGCTTGCGCAGGCACTTCTTGCGCTCCAACAGGGCTCGAGACTCGTCCCGCTCGGTGGAGAAGCGCTGGCGGGCTTCCGTCTGCCGCTGCCGCAGCGAGCCGTAGAGGTCCCCGCCCAGCAGGGCCGAGATATCCACCTTCATGGCCTCGCGCTGGATGTCTTCCTGCCGAACCACGTCGCCGTTGATGGGACCGCTCTTGTACTTGGGAAAGAGAATGGCCACCTCGGGACAGACTCGCGAGCAGGCGGGGCAGTCGGTCTTGCAGTTGCTTTCGTTCTGGACCTGGATCTTGTCCTCGTGCACCCCGTAAACGTCAAAGAGACAGAAGCTCAGGCATTGCATGCAGTTGGTGCAGCGATTGTAATCGATTACGGGAAACCAGGGTTTCCAGCCGCCGGGGCCGGGAAGCTCGATCTCACCGCGCACTTCCTCCACGGCATCCAGAATCTGAGAGGTCTCCAGACCCTCGATGTCCCGGAAGTAGAGCTTGGCCCCGTTCCCGTTTCCCATGGCGGGAAGCGGGCCTTCCTTGCCGAAGTGTCCCAGAAGCAGCCAGGCGCCTTCCCGCATGGGTCCGACCTGGCTGTCCGAGTCGATGACCGAAACCGCATAGCCCTTGTCCAGCAGGCTGCGGGTCAGGTCGTACTGCCGGTCGTCGCCAGGCAGGCGCCCGCCGCCATTCTGGTAGAGGCCGATCCTGAGAGGAGGCTTGGGAGTGATCACGACGATTTCTCCCCTTTCGAAGGCTCATGCAAGAGACGTTCGACGACCGTTTCGGCACTGTCGACCCGCATGTTCAGAATTTCAACCGTATCGTTGGGCAGCGGGGTTTGAGCCGCTGAAAAAAGCCACTTTACAGCTCTCGGATAACAGGCTGCAATCTTGATTTCATCCTCCTCCGCCAGACGCTTGAGGGCCGGGTCGCGCCGGGCGGACATCTCGCACAGGTCGGGGACGGCTTCAAAGGCTGCCCCCGACCGGGTGAGCCTTTGGAGGACCTCATCCTTGACTTTCGGAGCGATCACCTTGGCGTAGGCGCAGCGACAATAGAGAATTTTTGCCGGTTGCGCCGTCACCGGTCCCGGGGTGGTCTGGTCCGGCAAGGTGGAATCGTGATTGATTGCCATATTCAAGCGGGAGCCGCGTCGGGGACAGCCACTCCGGACTCCGGGGCCCGCAGCCGATAAGTGGGCGTGGGACGGGACGGGCGGAAAGCTTCCAGATGCTCGATTGTCAAGGTCAGGCCCTCATCCCGGCCGAGGGCCGCCAGGGTTTCCTGAACCAGTCTCCGCAAGACGTCCGGGTCGGCCTCCGCCCGCAGGTTGACAATGAGCTCCCCGGCCTTCAGCGATTCTTGCAACAGGTGGGACTGTTCCGGAGCGGCATCGCTCCCGGTCAGGTTGGCCACTCCGATATCGTGGCCCTGCTCGTTCGGGGTCAACGTCATCTTCAAGTGGGCGATTTCCCGGGATCGGACTCGCCGCTGGATTGCCGTCATCGCCTTGCGCAGAAGGGCATTGCCGTCAAAGGGAGCGATACCCTCCACTCGCAAGCTGCAGTTGAGCCAACCCAGCAGCGCCTCTCCCTCGGCGTAGGTGTCGTAATCCACTTCAACGTCCGCCCGCGTGCCGTCCAGCGGCCGGGTGATCTGTTCGAACCATTCCTCCAGGCCTGCGCCTCGACGGGCGGAAACCGCCAGCACCCCGTCTGGGGAAAAGGACTCCTGCAGGGCCTGGCGAAGCCGCTCCAGCCGTTGCCGGCTGAGCAGATCGATCTTGTTGATGACGATGATGTCCGCTTCCTCCAACTGCTTGCGGTAGACGTAAACCACCTTGGGCGAGAAAGACTTCCCGGGCTCCAGCCCCAGAATACGCAGGGCGCGAACCGGGTCCACCATCACGCTCAAGGGAGCGATCCGGTAATTACGGCCGTACATGCGCCGCAGCGGATAATCCACCGTGGCCTTCAAATCGGTGCAGCTTCCCACCGGCTCAGCCAGAAAGACGTCGGGCCGTTGCTCCCTGGACAGGCGTTCGGAGGCGCCGACCAGGGAATCGAACTTGCAGCAGAAGCACCCGCCCGTAATCTCCTCCACGGGAAAGCCGCTGGAGCCGAGCAGGGCGGTATCCACCAGCCCGTGGCTCTGGTCGTTGGTGATCAATCCCACTCGAGACCCGCGGTGTTGCAGGAGTCGGGCCAGTCTCAGCACGGCCGTGGTCTTGCCGGCTCCCAGAAAACCGCCGATCATGATGTAGCGGGCCTTATTCATTCCCGTCCTTGTTTCCCGACTGCTCTTGCATCTTGTCGATGGTGAGATCCAGAATCTCCACGTATCCCTGCACGTCCACGCTGTTGGCCTCGGGGGCGCCGCTGACGCTGTAGAGCCAGCCCTTTCCGTAGGGATCGCTGTCGACCAGGCTGATATCCTGCTCGATCAGGGGGTTGACACCCGCGAAGACCCCGTCGACCACACAATAGAGGTCGGTCAGGGCCTTGAACGCTTCGATCCATCCGATGGTCTGCCCGACGCTGACCTGCTGGCCCGGCTTGGCATCGAATTCGAATTCTACAAGATCGCCGAGCATTCGTGTGGCGAATTTGGTCATTCCCACCCGCCAAAGGCCGGTTTGCTGCTCGACAGTCCAGAAGTGAGAGGCGGTATAACGTCGATCCACCGGCAGCCGCGTTGAAAATCGGGATCGCTTGTAACGAATCTGCTGCTGCCGATCCTGTCCCATCCAGTGTCCTGTCTCAGGCGGGGCCGGCCTGACCCAGCTCTAACGCGGTCAACCTGTCCGGGTGCTCGGGTTCTGAAATCGCTTCGATCGCCCGGATGAAGCCGTTCCAGTCGGGCTGCCGGCTGAGATGGCACCAGGAGAGGCGAAGGGCCCCTTCCATGCGATCCTCGTCCAGCCGTTGAGCGCTCAACACGTGGCTGCAGCTTTCGGAGGTCGAGGTGCAGGCAGATCCGTTGGAGATGGCGGCCACCTGGCTCACCGCCTCGATGGCCTCCTCCGAGCCGATTCCCGGCAAGGTCAAGTTGATGATCTGGGGGACTGTCCGGTCGAGATCTCCGTTGAAAACGGGATTCAGCGGCTGCAATTTCCTCAGCAGAATCTCCTTGAACCTTCGACAGGCCGCATTGCGCTCCCGGTACTCGGCCAGAGCCAGTTCGGAGGCCTTGCCGAGACCGGCTATGAGGGGAACCGGCAATGTCCCCGGGCGCAACCCGAGTTCCTGGCCTCCCCCATGCATCAAGGGGGTGAGAGGGGGCCGCTGTCCGCTGCGCCGGCGGGTGACCAGGACGCCGATTCCCTTGGGGGCATAGACCTTGTGCCCGCTGATGCTGATCAGGTCGATGCGACGGTCTCGCAGCGGTGCGATTTCCTTTCCGAAGCCCTGGGCGGCATCCACGTGCAGGTAGGCCGGATGGTTCTGCAGCAACCGGGCGATTTCCGGGACGGGCTGAATGACGCCGGTCTCGTTGTTGACCTGCATCACCGAGACCAGAAGCGTATCTTGGCGGACTGCTTCCAGGATGGACCGCGGATCCACCCAGCCGCCGCGCTCCGGGGATACCAGAGTGACTTCGAAGCCCCGGCCGGAAAGCGCCTGCAGGGGCTCCAATACGGACTTGTGCTCGATTCGGGTGCTGACGAGATGAGTTCTGCCGGTCCTGGCTCCATGCTCCGCCAAACCCAACAGGGCCAGGTTGTTGCTTTCGGTCGCCCCGCTGGTAAAGACGATCTCGCCTCGGGTGGCCCCAACCACCGCCGCCACCTGGACGCGCGCCTTCTCCACGGCGCTGCGGGCCCTGGAACCGAACCCGTGATGCCGGCTGCCGGCATTGCCGAATTCAGCGCCCAGATAGGTCATGACCTCCCGCTGCACCCGGGGATCCACCGGGGCGGTGGCGGCGCAATCCAGATAGACGGCCATGGGTCGATGAGCCCCTTTCCCTCAGGATCGGAATACGGTCTCCCGGGCGGCCACGGATCGGTCATTGCCCAGAACCTTCGGATTTTATTGAATTTATGGATCGCCCGCAAGGCAAAACTGATGCCGGCGGAAGGACCGGAGGGGTCGTGTCCGGAGGTAGTTTCAGGGCTCCCGGGGGATGGGCAAAAGATTTATCCACGAAGGGACACGAAGGACCACGAAGACACACGAAGCGGGACGCCGAGGAATTCCAGAGGGTTGGAGAAGACTCAAAGAGGCCCGAGAAGGGTCACAAAGAATGATGGGAATAGATGTTCTCAAAGGCTCATCCGATCAGCGAGCCAGTCCGCTTCCCGTGCAACAGCTCCTCATTCTGTTTATCCTGTCCATCCTGTAAATCCATTTTCCCAAATGAGTTCAGGATCGTTCATAGAGGACCTTTCCCTCGCGGAGTGCTGAACGCAACAAGGTTCCCACCAAGTGTCCGCGACGATCGACTTCCTCGGGAGTTGCTACCACTATGTCCTTGCAGACCGGCAGATCACCCAAGGCCCGGCGGATCTCGATAGCCGTGCCCCGTTTGTCGGAATTATTGGGTAGAATGACCAGCAAGTCCACGTCGCTCCATTTGCTGGCCGTGCCTCGTGCATGGGATCCGAACAGGACGATCCGCGAAGGCTGAAAGCGGGTCACGATCCGTTCTGCCATGGTTGGTATGAAGGATTCTGAGGCGACCCTATTCATTCTGTGCCTCCAGTTTCGCCATCACCGAACACCCGGGTGCTGCTCGGCAGCATTTCCTCCGGTGCCGATCCAATGTTCTCAGTCCAGTTTGCACCGGGTTGTAAGAAAGGGCTTCGGCGACGCGCTTTTTGTGCTCGCACGGTGTGCACAAAAACGATAACACCGTTCACTGGCGGTCTCGGCTTTACTACCCAGCTTACTACCCAGCTTGGCCGCGAATTCGACGGCAGCAGTTTTGCCGCTGGCTTTAAGCGCGTGAATCTCGGGACTTGAGGTTCTGGTTTCCTTCGACCGGACACGACGCCTGGCGCGGCGCGCCGGTTGTGGCCCTTTCCGGGGAGATGCTATACTTTGCTGGGTTGCGGTCCTGCCCAGACCAATCGACAAACAAAAATCCCTCTCCCAAGGCTCCAAAATGCCTGCGAACCGAGAACTGGCCGAACAGAAGGAGATCTTTGCCGCCTATCTGAAGAAGAAAAAGCTCAAGATCACCCGGCAGCGCCAGGTCATCCTCGACAGTTTTCTCAAGACCGAAGGCCACCTGAGCACGGAGGAGCTATACAACCAGGTCCGGCAAAAGGACAGGACCATCGGGTATGCGACCGTCTCGCGAACCATGAAGGCCCTGACCGACTCCGGTCTGGCAAGGGAGATCGATCTGGGGGACAGCCGCAGCCGATTCGAGCCCCTCTACAAGCGCCCTCACCACCACCACATCATATGCGTGGAGTGCCCGAAGACGATCGAGTTTCTCAGCCCCGAGCTGGAGCAGCTTCAGGAGCAGGTGGTCTCACATTACCGCTTCCGGCCGGTGAGACACCACTTCCAGGTTTTTGGCATCTGTGAGGATTGCCAGAAGCATCGCCCGGCACGGCACGAGGATTTCGACTCGGACCTGGTCTTCGCCCGCGACGCTCTCCGTATCGCCCTGCAAACTGAGAAAAACGGCGTCAATTTCTACCAATCCCTGGCAAAGGCAGCCACGGACCCGCGGGGAAGGAACGCTTTCCTCGAAATGGCAGCCGAGGAAGAAAAGCACCTGCGGGAACTCGAGGGTGAGTGGGAAGCCCTGGTGAAACGGAACAAGCGAGTGCTGAAGGCGCCGGTCTTCTTGCACTTCGACTACAACGAACTCAATCGACTCTTCCCCAGTCCCGAAGAGCTGCAGAAGAGACACGTGGAGCAGTTGAGCCTGGAGGAGGCTCTACACCTGGCTCTGTCGATGGAGCAGGGAGCCCACCGTTTCTTCAAACGCTACGCCGAAAAGTTCAACGATACCCGCGGCAAGGCCATCTTTCAGAAGTTTGCCGAGGAAGAGTTGGAACACTGCGAGTTGATTCAGAAGGAGTGCGATCGCTTGCTGGGTCCCTCAAACCCTCCACTCCAACATTAAAGAAACCTGGGATCAGCCCTGAAAAGCCGGTGTGACCTGCCCGCCGGCGGTGGAAGGTTCTTCCCGCAGCAGTCTGCGCCTGTTAGCGATCGCTCCCCAGCCTGAAGTGAATCCCGGCCATGAACAGGCGGGGAAGCGCCGGTCGAACTCCCGCGGGGCGGCGGGCCACGATGTAACGATTGTTGGTCACGTTCTGCAGGTTGGCGAAAAGACCGGCCCGTTGTGACAGCCTGTATTCCGTCGACAGGTTGAGCACGGCGTAGGCGTCAGTGCGCTCCAGCAGAGGCGCCGGCCCTTGACCGGCCACGGTTCTCATGCTGCTCCCCCAGTGGGTATCGAAGCCTGCATCCCAATTGCCGGTCCTCACCCCAAGGCTTGCATAGAACTGGTGACGAGGAAGATAAGGGAGCCTGTCCCCTACGATCACGTTCCCCCAGGGCCCGAAAGCGCTATCGAAGGCGTTGCGAAACTCGCCTTGGGTGACGGTGTAGGCCATTTGCACGGGAAGAGAAAATCCGGACTGCAAGCCCGCAACCGGGTTGAAGGATATCGAGGCCTCCATGCCCAAGACGCGGGCTTCTCCGCCGTTATAGAGGTCACCCGTTCCCTGTCCTCCCGCGGCCAGGGTATCCGCTCCCAGGAGATTGCCGTAATCGCTGTAAAAGGCCACCAACTGGGTGTTGAAGCCCGGTTGACCCACACCGAAGCCAAACTCGTAATTGATGCTTTCTTCCGCCTCGGTAAATTCGTTCGATCCCGGCCCCGGCGGCGAGAATCCCTTGTGGACGCCGCCAAAGAGCCGCACGTTTTGACCGGCATCGAAATTGACGCCGACGCCCGGAATCGCCACCTCCACGCCATTGGTTCTGACCCGGGTTGGATTGGTTCTCCCGGGGTCGGTCCTGGAGAAGTCCGTTCGAGTCAAGTCGATATTCTCGTAGCGAATGCCGGGTATGACCGTCCAGCGGTCCCATTGAATCTCATCCTGGAAGAAAAAGGACCGGGCTTCGGCATCGCTGAGTCGATTGGACTGGCTTCCGGGAGGACCGAAACTGGTTCGGTTCATGCGGCCGCCGCTCATCTGGAATCCGTCCTCGTGCTGGAGCCGGGCCTCCTGATCCTGGTGGTAGCGAAAGCCGAATTCAAATCGATGTTGAGCGCCTCCCAGGTGGCGGTGCAGGCCCAACACGGACTGAATTCCCTGGGAATAATACTGGCGGTTGTTGGCTCTGACCTTCAACGTGCCGGGATCGCTGTCTGCCCCTCTGGCAATCGCCAACTCGCCGGCAAAGGCATCAGGATCACCGAAAATCCTGGAAATGCTGTTGCCCCCAATGCTCTGGAGCTTGAACCAGTTCCGGGCGAAGTTGTTGCGATAAACAACGGTGGTCACGTCCAGCCCACCGGGAACGGCAACGAAATACCTGGCTTGATACTGGCGGTGATTGGAGTCGAAGCGGTCGATCTGAGAGGCTGCGTAGCGACGGTTGGGATTGACGGCAAAGTCTTCATCGGTCAGGCCAAGATAGGTTTCTTCCGAGTCCTGCTCGGTGGAACCCAGCTTCACTTCGAATTGCTGAAAGATCCTGGCATCCAGAGGCGTTTGAAAGCGAAGCTTGGCCAGGTAGTCGCCGATATAGAATCCCGTATCCCCGCCGCCGTCCAGTTCCTTGAAGCCATCGGTTTTCACCTGGTAACTTTCCAGCAGCCACCCGAAGTTGCCGTGCGTGCCGCCCAGATTGAGATGACCCTGGCCCGCCGAGTCGGATCCGAGACCGAGCTTGCCGTCCAGACTTAACGCTTGAGGTATTTCGCTGGATACGAGATTCAGAACTCCGCCATTGGTTCTGGGACCGTACTTGATCTGGCTGGAGCCCTTGCGAACTTCCAGCGATCGCATGCGTCCGGAGGTGGGGAAGTAGTATGCCGAGGGGGCAGCGTAGGGGGCCGGGGCAATCAGGACTCCGTCTTCCATCAGGGTGATCTTGGAACTTCGATCCACCCCCGTCCCCCGCATCCCGATGTTGGGCCGCAGCCCGTAGCCCTCCTCTTCCTGAATGTTGACTCCCGGGATCTGCCTCAGCATGCGGTGAATGTCGTCCAGTCCCTGCTTTTGTCGCTTCAACTCGCTTGGGCCTATGATGTGGGCCGCACCGGGGATTTCATCCACGCGCTCGGGATCGCCCACCACCATGATGCGCTCGTAGATCGTCAAGCTCGGATCCGGTTGCAGAATCAATCGGACTTCATCGGCGGCATCTTCCGGCACACTCAAATCTTGGTCAGTCGCACGATAACCCCAATTGGAGACAGTGATTCGATAATCGCCTCGCTTTAGCTCACCAAACCGGAAACGTCCTTCCTCCCCGGTCTTGAAGCTCTTTTCGAAACGCTGATCGTCCGATGTCAATTGCACCGTGGCGCCCGGCATGGGGACGCCGGAGGGATCCAGCACCTGGCCGCGGATCCAATGCGTTGAGGCGTGAGCGGTTGCGGTTGAGGCCAGAACGATGGCGAGCACGCAGGCGAGTGCCCGCAGCGTGGTATTACCTGGTTTCTGCATGAGCGGAATTTCCTTGGAGGCGATGACTAAAGGGAAGGCGCGCCGGTCCTGCGCTCCCGGAGAGTTGTTACGTGCAGTAGATTATTATGAAAATGACTTTCAATTGCAACAGTTTTCGGTGCGGCACCCGTCCATGCCAGGAATTGGAGACAATGGGAGGGGGATCCTCCCGGACGGGATCGGTGGAGGTCAGGCCTGCCGGATGCAGGTGAGTCGGCGGCCGAAGCGGAGAACCAACTTTCCGTCGTCCACGGCAATGCCGTAAAGGCGTGATTCTTCCGACAGGCTATTTTCGGCAACCTTCGAAGGAGTGTCCCCTGCGCTGTAGACTTCAACCGTTCCGTTGACTCCGAAGAAGTATATGGAATCGCCGGCGGCTATGGAGGAGGCCCAGCAGGGCCCCTTGAGCCGCTGATGCCACACTTCCTCACCTGTATCGAGGTCCAGGCAGAAGGCGACTCCCGCCTTGTTGACCATGTACACGCGCGAGCGGTGCACCAGGGGAGAGCTGAAGTAGGAAGTCGCCTCGGAGGCTCGCCAAGCGATCTCGGGCCTTGTAGAAGCAGCCGAGCCGAACCGGATGGCTGATGTCCAGCCCTTTTTGCTGGAGCCGATGATCGCTCCTCCCGGGGTAGGAGTGGGTGACGGGACGGAGGCCCGTTCGAACCCCTCCAGGGTCCAAAGCAGTGAACCGTCCCTCGTATCGTAGGCCTCCACGCGATCGCCGGCGCTGACCAGCGCCAGCTCGCGGCCATCGTGCTCCGTCACCGCGGGAGTCGTCCAGGAAACCTTCTCGCGCCGGTCCGTTTTCCAAACGGTCTTGCCGGTCCGCGGATCGACGCAGATCAGATAGGAAGGACCGGAGTGGGCCACCAGGGCCATCACGCCGGACTGGCAGAGCCGAAGAGAGCTGCCGATGCCGTGCCGTCCCCCGAATTCTCCGAATTCGTCCGTCAGCCGGCGTTCCCAGCGGGGTTGTCCCCGATGATCGAGGCCCACGAGATTGCCGGTTTCGAAGAAGGCGTAGACACCGGCGGCATCGGCAATGGGAGTCGGCGCAGCCTTGCTGATCATGTCCGATTCCTGGATGGACTGCGCCGGCGCCGCCCGATGGGTCCAGAGTTCTCTTCCGTCGGAGAGGTCGAAGGCCGAGAGGATCAGAGTTTGCTTGCGAGCCCCTTCAACAGAAGTCACGAAGACCTGTTGATCGAAGATAACGGGGCTGGACTGACCGTACCCGGGAATTGCCACATTCCAGGAGAGATTGGCCTGGTCCGACCATTGCAGCGGCAGACCATTGCGGCCGGCAATCAGGCTGGAGCCGTTTCCGCGGAACTCCCTCCAGTCGGCAAGCGCGAGCGCGCTCGGGGCAAGGAGCGCCCCCAGAAATGCTCTGCGGCCAAGACGTTGGACAAAGGGATTCTCTGACATGAAAGGACACCTCCTCCTGCGGAGCAGTAGAAAGGGCAGGGAAGTCGCGATAGCCAAGATTGCCGATTATTGTAGTCGACTCTTGAAAGAAGGAATCAAAGCAGGATCAACCATGAGAGAAGCCCGGCCAGCAGAGCCAGCAACGACACCATCAAGCTTCCTGACAACCATTTTGCCTGGGAATCAACCACTCTCATGACCTGTTTGACGCACCCGGCATTGGGCGATACAGAAACACTTTCGGATTATCCATGGACCCCTCCGGAAGCCTCGTCAATCCACAGCGCTTTCACTTGAAATATAATGATATTGATATTCATGTGCATTATGTTGGCAGCATAGGGGCGTCATTTGAAGATGTCAATGGATCTACGCAAATGATGTTCAGGGAGCCTTTTGCAAAATTCTTCAGTAAGCGGGATTCATTACCGGGAAGAGTTGTGATCCCCGGGAGGTGCGTCCGTTCCCCAATTCCCCCTAACGTCCTTCAAAAAACTCAAGCGCTGAACCGGGCTTTTGGCTCGATTCCCGGGCAGATCCGAATTTTGCAAAAGGCTCCATGGTCAAGATAAGCCGGAACTCAAGCAGGCGGCCTCCTTTTCGTCCTTCGCCCTGACAGAAGGAGATGGCGGAAGAATGATTTTGCCGGTTGAAGCGACATCGCCTGTCGGCTACACCCGCAGGACCGCATGCGGGAAGGATTCGAAGGCCACCCGGCTCGTAAAGGGCTCGCCTGCCCGAGGCTTCTTCTGATACTGTTTGGAATGAATTGAGGCTCTGGCTCGAGCCCGGGTTACTGGCTGTTGGCCACCATGCCGCGTGGTGTCTTCGCTTGGGCAGATGTTCGAGGAGAGGATGTTGAGGCTTGAGGAAGTTGGTAGCGCTAACGGGGATCGAACCCGTACTCTCTGCCTTGAGAGGGCAGCGTGTTAACCAATTACACCATAGCGCCACACGAGTTTTCTTGTACCACAGCCACCAAGCTATTTCAATGAATTCGGAAAGTCTCCCCATGATCGGGGGGGCGGTCAAGGGCGTCACAAGTGTCGACTCAAATCGGAAAAGCCGATCCTTCCTCCGCCGGACAGGCTGAAGCCATCATGGATAGAGCTGCCCTGTCCCCTTCGGTCAAGACAGTTCCGGCCTCCCGCATTCGCGAGATCGCCGACATTGCCTTTTCCATGGATGGGGTTCTGAAGCTCTACTTCGGCGAGTCGGACCAACCCACACCCGACTACATCAAGGAGGCCGCGACCCGAGCTCTGGCCGACGGCTACACCTTTTATACCGAAAACGCGGGATTGCCCAGTTTGCGAAAGGCGCTGGCGGAAAAGTACCGGGAACTGCACCGGGTGGAACTGGACCCGGGCTCCGAGATAGTCATCACCAGCTCGGGAGTGCAGGCTCTCAACGTGGGCATTCGCTGTGCCCTGGACCCGGGGGACGAGGCCCTGTTGCTGACTCCGGCCTGGCCCAACGGCTCAGCCATCGTTCAGATGTTCAACGCCCGGCCCCGGCAGGTTCCGATGGCATTGAGGGGCTCCCGCTACGAGATCGACTTCGACCGCCTCACATCCTGCCTGACTCCACGGACCCGGCTTCTCCTCTACACCTCGCCTTCCAACCCATTGGGATGGGTGGCCTCCCGTCAGGACCAGGAGGCGCTGCTGGAATTCTGCCGCCGTCACCGCTTGTGGCTGCTGGCCGACGAAGTCTACGAACGCCTCTATTACGGCGGAAACGTCGCCCCGTCCATTTTGCGCTTGTGTGACCGGGAGGACGCCGTGTTGGTGGTGCAGTCCTTCTCCAAGACCTACTGCATGACCGGATGGCGCCTCGGGTGGCTGGTGACCCGCCGGGATGCGGCCCGCAAGTCCACCGAACTGAACGAGTTCGTGGTCTCCCATGCCCCGGCCATGGCCCAAAAGGCAGGAGAAGCCG
The DNA here is from genome assembly GCA_022821775.1 of Acidobacteriota bacterium. Taxonomy (GTDB): domain Bacteria; phylum Acidobacteriota; class Terriglobia; order Versatilivoradales; family Versatilivoraceae; genus Versatilivorator. The sequence goes on along the minus strand of JAJECY010000163.1, from coordinate 1,420 downwards.
CTCTGAGGGATGGAGAATCGGAGCTGGAGTCGATGCGGGAGCGGTTGCGGGGCAACCTGGATTTTTGCCGGCAGGCCCTCGATGCGATGCCGGGGGTCACGCTTCCCGAACCGCTGGGAGCCTTCTATCTGTTTCCCCGGATCGAGGGGTTGTCCGACTCATTCGAGTTCTGCCGCAGATTTCTGCTCCGCATGCGAGTCGGATTTGCCCCCGGCGTGGCCTTCGGGGCCGGAGGGGAGGGATCGGTGCGGCTCTGCTACGCGGCCGACCGGGACATCCTGCGGGAGGCCTTGGTGAGGTTGAGAACCTTTCTGGGTGAAGGTGGGGCCAAGGTGGATTCTTCGACTCGTGCCTGATTTGTGAGCAAGACCCGACTCACTTGTCAGCCAGAGGCTTCTTGCCATCAGTCAATCACCCATGCCATCAACAATTCGAGTCGGAATCGTAGGGGCTCAGTTCGCGGCCCGTTTTCACCTGGCCTGCTATCGACAGGTCTTTGGCGTTCCGGTCGAAATCGTGGGGGTGGTCTCCCGCTCCCGAAAAAGCGCCGCGGCCCTTGCCGACGCCCACGGTCTGACGGCCTTCGACTCCCTGACGAGCCTGCTGAATGCAGTGGACGTGGTGGATGTCTGCGCGCCTGCCTATGTCCACGAGGCCGTGGCCGTGCAGGCCTTCAAATCCAACAAGCACGTCATCGTGGAGAAACCCCTTACCGGTTACTTCGGGGACGGACGGGCGTCCTTCGATGCCCGCAGCTTTTCAAAGGAAAGCATGATGAGGGAGGCTCTGGCCAGTTCCCGGCGGATACGTGAGGAAGCCGCCAGGTCGGGGCGGCAGCTCATGTATGCCGAGAACTGGGTCTACGCGCCCTCGGTTCAGAAAGAGCGGGAAATCTTGCGCTCCACCAAGGGCCAGATCCTGTGGATGATGGGGGAGGAGTCCCACAGCGGATCGCACTCGGAAGCCTACGGGCACTGGTCCCGTGCGGGGGGAGGCTCCATTGTGGGCAAGGGGTGCCACCCGCTGACGGCAGCGCTCTCCCTGAAGCGGGAGGAAGGTCAGGCCAGACTGGGCCGGCCGTTGCGCCCGCGCTCGGTCAGCGCCCGGGTCCACGAGATCACCCGCCTGGACACCTATCGGGATGCGGGACTGCTCCGGACCGACTACCAGGATGTCGAAGACTACGGCCAGATGCACGTGGTCTTCGAGGACGGAATGGTGGCCGACATCTTCTCCAGCGAGATCGTCATGGGAGGGGTGCACAACTGGTTGGAAGTCATGGCCAACAACCATCGCACCCGCTGCAACATTAATCCCACCGACTCCGTGACTACCTACAATCCGCGGGAGGACCAGCTCCGGGATGTCTATATCGTGGAGAAAATTGGGACCAAGCAGGGTTGGAGCCATCCGGCCCCGG
>JAJECY010000204.1 GCA_022821775.1 Acidobacteriota bacterium | reverse complement strand
CTCCGTCACACCGAAAGAAATTGATCCGCCATTCCATGCCGGGCCGGATGGAGGCAATACCCATCGCAGCGGCGGGAATGCTCATCTCGCAGGTCCATTCCTTTTTGTCCTGGTCGACCCGGGTGGCATGGGCGAAGCCGGAATCCCAGCCGGCGTCCGTTACGGGATCCCGGTCCAGGTCGATGGCCAGGTCGATCCACTGATTGTTGGGGGCGACTTCAAACTCCCAGTAGGTGTTCATTCTCCGGGGGAAGGGGTTGACGAAAGCCTCCACCACGTCCCTGTCCCACAACAGCCAGCGCTCCGGCCCCGGGTCCTCACCCTGGTAGCAGTGCATCTCGAAGTACTGGCACCGGTAGGCCAGGTAGAGCCTGCAGGGCGAATAGGCCGCCGCCACCGCCGTGTTCACTCCCGGAACGACTCCGCCCGGCTTGCGGTAGTGGTGCAGGGTCAACCAGGGAACGCCATGCCAGGCGGGCTTGCCGAGGTCCGCGTCCGGCTCGAAATCCCCGGGCAGGAGTGGAACAAGGGCTTGATGAGTGCTCAGATAGGTGGGGTTCGGACTCATACCGGTATCGTTCCGGCCGGCCCTGCCGGTCAGGAGAACTCGGATAGTTTCACCGTGCGGCCTTCCGCCGCCGAGCGGTCGGCCGCAAAGACCACTCGATGAGTCTCGAAGGCCGTCTCGAAATCGGTGAGCGGCATGGGCCGCCCCTTGGCCACGCTGTCGGTGAAGGCTTGAAACTGGGGCTGGTAGGGATGGTCGACCACGTCCCCCGAGTCGATCAGGGCGGTCTCCAGGGTGCTCCAGCGAGCCTTGGTCATTCCCTTCAGCTTCTGACTGTAGATGCGGTTGTCGAGCAGGCTGCCTTCACTCCCCACCAGGTGGATGTGAAAGTAGTAGGGCTGCAGGCAGTCCACGATGGATGCGACCTTGCCGATCTTGCCGTCGCTGAACTTCAGCAGGGTGACCGTGCTGGTGTCGTACTCGTAGGGCTCGAAAATCGCGTTGCCCGACCTGGCGCCGTAGCTGGTGACTTCCTCGACCGGGGATCCGGTGAAGTAGAGCAGGCCGTCCAGGGCATGGCAACCGGCGGTGAGGAGGCTGCTGCCGCCGAAGTCCTTTTTGACGTTCCAGCCGAACTGCCCGTACCAGGGGCCGATTCCGTGGTAGTAATCGACTTCCGCGTAGTGGATCTCGCCCAGCAGACCCTCGTCGATGCAGGAGCGGATCAGGTCGAAGTGCTGACTGTAGCGGCATTCGAAGCAGACGCAGGTCTGAACCCCCGACTGTTGAATTGCCGCCTGCATCTCCAGGGCGTCCTCGAAGGAGAGGCAGATGGGCTTCTCGATAATGAGGTGCTTGCCGGCATTGGCGGCGGCGATGGCCTGCCGGGCATGCTGCGGGTGGGGCGTGCAGATGTCAATCGCGTCAATGGCAGGATCGGCCAGCATCTCCTCGTAGCTGGTAAAGGCTCGAAGCGGGGTGCCGTAGTCCCGGCTCAGTGCGCCTTCGTCTAGCTGCCGCCGCGAGCAGACTGCCGTCACCCGGGCCCCTGAAACCGCCTTGAAGGCATCGATATGGGCGCCGGCCACCCAGCCCAGGCCCACAATACCCACTTGCAGATCGCTCACCTGTCGTTCCTCCTTTCCCGTGGAGCCACACCCCTATGGGAATGGCCTGCCGTTGTGGCTACGGCCGGCTTTCCCGGATGATTCGATCGTAGATGACCCGGGCCCGCTCATAGGCCGCGGCGGCCTGCTCGCGTTCCTCGGGACGAATCCGCGGACTCTTCATCTTCCAGCACTGGTCCACGGCCCGGCGGCACCATTCGGCGCTGCGGCGGGAAGCCCGAACCGGTTTCCCGTCCACCTGAACGAAAATGGGATTGGTGTGCGAGCTGGGGTAAATCCGAAGGGCCAGCCAACTGGACTTTTCAAGGGGGTGTTTGAAGCTCACCTGGCGCCACTGCCCATCCGCCGCGATCATCTTTGTGGCCACGGCCTCACCGTTGACGATCAGCTCCACCGGCACCTGGCGTGTCTTGCCCAGCCGGGCGCGCTCGATATGCCAGTAGGGGGGACGGTCGATTCGCCTGGAAGCAATGATGGCCCCCACATCGTCCTGCCGATCGGGCAGGTAGGCGATCACCCTGGAGCGAATCTCGACCGTTTGCGCTCCCGGCAGGTTCAGTTCACTCTCCTTGGTTCCCAGTTCCAATCCGTTGGCGGCAAAGTCGACGATATGGGAAGCCCCATCGGAAACGTAGCTGCGCCCTGCTCGGATCTGGTCCATGTACCGGTCGAAGTTCAGGGGTCCATCCAGCTTGGCGTAGCTTCTGGCCATCCCCACCCGGTCGTCGAAAATGCAGGGGAAATCGGTCTCGCCGCTCAAGCGTGTGCGGAACCCGCTGTTCAGGACGTGGTACCAGATATTGAGTTCCCAGGGAGCGGGAGTATCCCCGGCGGAGAAAAAGTCGACGGCCTTCTGGGTCACGGTGACGATGTACTCGTTGGCTCCAATGCCGTCGAACTTGGGCAGGACATAGTTGGGAAGCGAGTCGGTCGGCTCCATGGGTTCCAGCCCCCACCCGGAATGGGCATAGCCCACCACGGCGCCCTGCTTTTTGGCCCATTGCAGAATGGGCAGCGTCCAGGTCGGCCACTCCTCCACCTTGCTGGTCCCGGGGTAATCGTCCTCTCTCAGGCGGAGCAGACAGACATGTCCCGCATGCGAGGAGGGGAAGCCGGAGACCTCCACGTCGTAACGCAGCAGGTTCTGCTCGTTTGACAGGGGATGCACCTTGCCGGTGAAGTAGCTCTTCTGGTAATACCAGCACGGTCCCCAGGTCAGGTTACAGGCGATGTTCAGATCTTCGCCCTGTGCCTGACGCCACATGTGATCCGGACGCACACCCTCTTCCGGGCTCTCGTAGTGGCTGCATCCGGCGGCGTGCACGTGGTGGTCGGCGCTGTACCAGCCCAGCTTGGCCATGTGAACCCAGCGGGTGAGTTGAAGCCGGACCTCGTGGACCTGCTTCCCGGGGGGAACCCGAATGCGTTTCTTCTGGGGAAGGTACTCGGGGCCACGAGTCAGGGTGATTTCATACTCTCCCGCGGGCAGAAACACGTGCTCGCCGTCACCGCGGTAGATCTGGGGATGAAAGAAGAAATCCGCGTACTCGTCCACCGCCGCCAGGCGCCGGGAGGGCAGCGGGTAGATTCCCGTCAGCCGCTTGGCGCCGGAAGAGGCCGCTAAGACCGAGGATCCGCGCTCCTCCCAGGTCTGGCGGGCCGCCAGGGCCAGCCGGTAATCCTTGGGCAGGGGCGGTCTTCCCGAGGGGGCGGACCGGCTGATCCGCATCGGGTCGGATCCCTGCACGATTCTTTCGATCCCGTCGGTGATGACCAAAGAGGCCATCGCAGCCGGTGAGCCGTCATGATCCTTGATCCTGAACACCACCCTGGTCGCGGCCTGGCAGTCGAACAGGATGTCGACGGCGCTGCGAAAACCGATATCCTGGGTGCCCTGGCCGACGTGAAAGCCGATCTTGGCTTCCCGGCGTCCGGTTTCCCGGGTGTAAATCTGGAGCACCGCGTATTCGAGCTCGACCCCCGACAGGTTGCCGAGCAGCGGCCGCCGGCGATACATGTAGAGTTCCAGAAAGCGGTTGGCGACTGCGCCGGAAGAGAGCAGGTTCTCCGGCTTGGCCCGCTTGGCCCCTGTCGAGCGGTGCAGGATGGGTTCGGCGTTGGGGCTCTCGGCTTCGAGCCGGGTGGTGACCATGGCCTGGTTGTGGATCTTGACCAGGAAGCTCTTCCAGCCGTTCTGCACCAGGACGGGCTGGGCGGGGCCGCGCAGCACCTTCACTCGCGCCTCGGGGTTGATCACCACCATGGCCAGGCAATAGGGATCCAGGATTTCCTGGATGCTTCGGGTCGTCCTGGAGCCGGGCGCTTCGTCCCTCAGCGCTTGCAGTCGGCGGGAGTCTTCCGCCGAGAGTCCGCTCCCCAGGAAGGTCAGGGCGTCATCCAGCCGGAGCGCCTGGGCCAGCAGCGGCTGGGCTTCGACATCCTGCACCTCAGGGAGATCGTTGGAGAAGGCCGTCCCCCACAGCAGGAATGAGACCGCAAAGGCGCTGAATAGTGAGTATTTCATGGGTTTTCTCCCGGCCAATATTCCGCCTGGTCGCCGATTCCGTCCCCGGGTGCAACGGGGTATGGCGCCGACCAGCGCCCCACTCGCGGCCGCGGCGACTTGAATTCGGTCAACCGAGCCGCAGTCAAGGTCAGGGGAGACACGATCATGGCTTCCCTGCAGTCTATCGCTGCGGTCCGGACGGGATCATAAACTCGCTTGCAGGTGAGCCTATCACAACCTGATCCGACGTGAAATGCGGGTTAAATCCTCCAACGCAGGCAGGTGCCTGCTCCCGTCATGGTAACGATGGTATCGTCCTCCAGGACCACGCTGGAAGCATAGCCGGTCCCGGAACCCTTGATCGACGACCCCAGCACCGTACCCCCCGCCCGAGTGAGGTGATAGACTTCCTCACTCCAGGTTCGACCCTCGTCGTGGCTGATCCGTGCCAGAACCTGAGCCTCATGGCGCGGGTAGCGGTGATCGGTGGTCAGGATGAGCGTTCCGTCGGACAACTGGGACAGTTCCCCGTGAGCCTGCCCCAGCGCCAGGTCGGTTGGCCCGTTCAGCGTCCGGCTTACCGGGCGGAAACGGGTCCAGGTCTGGCCGGCGTCCTCCGAGTCTGCCAGGTAGACCCGCTTGGATGGTTGAAATCCGTCCTCATGCAGGGAAGGGCGGGCGCGGAGCTGCTGCTCCATCATCTCGGCCGACCAGAAGGTTGGCTGGTACCGGATCGCGGCGATCAAGCGCCCGGAGTGCAGCCGCAAGAGAGTCGTCTCGGCAGACCAGTCGGGCAACGGGGTTCGCTCGCCCCAGCTTCGGCCGCCGTCGGTGGACCGGAGAACCCAGGTAGCGGTGTAGGGAGTCTCCGTCCACGGCTGCAAAGATGTTTCAGCCGCTTGCCTGATCTTTTTCTGACGGGTGGAAGTCGCGCCCAGGCGCTGAGGCCAGAGCACGGTTCCGTCCGTCAATTGGGTCATGCGGTTCGAGGAGTTTCCGATCGAAGGAAAGGGCGCCTTGTCGACTCTGAATGGTCCCTGCCAGCTCCGGCCGCCGTCTTGGCTTCGAATCACATAGCACTCCGCTTCGAGTCCCCCGACCTCGCAGCCCTCCGCCGCCTGGCGGAACGCCCACAGGAGGGTGCCGTCTCTCAGGACCCCGAAGGAGTCGCTTCGCAGTGCCCAGCGATTGTCGAAAAAAAGCCAGCGCGCAGAGTCCCTTGGCAGGGCCTGGTCGAAGAACTGCCACCAGTCCAAACGTTTCCGCCGCCAGGTCCGTCCCTCGTCGCCGGAGGCCAGCAGGATGCTTTCGAGCCCTGGTCCCTCTGTAGAAAATCCGGCGTAGAGGACGCCGTCCCGGGTCCTGCCCATGGGAGCTCCCCGGCCGAAGGGGACCTCCACAAGTTGAGCCGGAACGGTTCGAATTCTTTCTCCGTTGACAGTGACCGCTATCTGAGTCTGTCCGGGAGCCGGGCCCGTTAGAGATTCCTGTGCCCGCAAGGGTTTCCAGCCGCTGGACAGTGTCGTGCCCGCCAGCCACCCTCCAAAACCGGTAGCCAGGAAGCCCCGACGATTGGTCTTGAGCGCCGCTGGTCCTGGAGATTCCCTGGTGGAACGATCGATTGCATCGTTGATTTTCATGGCATCCTCCCCATAAACCTATCACTCATCAGGCGGGATTTGCACCGGTAGTTCAAACCTGGAGCTGCCGAAAATCTGGTATTCTCCAGTACTTCCAATACTCGGAGGTTGAAAGTCCGATAGACTGCCGGCGCCAAGGTCCAAAAGGAGAATCCTATTCATGAACACCCCTATTCTGCTTCATGAGCTCACGCGTGAGAAAGCGCGGCAACTGGCTCCCCAAACGCTTCTGGTGCTCCCGGTCGGCGCGGTCGAGCAGCACGGCCCCCACCTGCCGGTAGGCACCGATTTCCTCACCGTCGAACATGTGGCTCGGGGAGCGGCGGAACAGGCCAAGGAAGAAATTTCGGTCTTGGTCGCCCCCACCTTGCCCTTTGGTTCCTCCCATCACCACCTGTCCTTTGGCGGCACCCTGTCGCTCGCCACCGAAACCTACTACCGGGTCCTGGCCGACTTGGGGGAATCCATGATCGTCTCCGGGTTTAGAAGCCTGGTATTGATCAACGGGCATGGAGGCAACCACGAGTTGATCCAACTGGTGGCCCGCGATCTGGCCATCAAGCACAATGTCAGGTTTGCAGCCATGTCCTATTGGACCGTGGCCTGGGATGCCCTGGTGGCAGAGGCGGCTCACCTGAAGGGCCATCTCCCCGGACATGCCGGCTTCTATGAGACCTCTCAGATCATGGCCCTGCGGCCGGACCTGGTAGTGGAACCTCTACCTCATCGCGACGGGGTCGAAGGTTCCGATCCCCGCAGCTTCTACGGTCCCTATCGGTCGGAGAAGCACCGGTTTCTGGAAAGTCTGGATGGCTATACCGACAGCCCGGACCAAGGCGATGCGGAGCGGGGACAAGCCTACCTGGCGGCGGTGATCCGTTCCCTGGGCCAGGCCTTTGTAGAGTTCCACAAGTCCTGACGACGTAGGGGTAGAGGAAATTTTGTCCAATCATCGGTAGGAGGAGTCCCATGGGGGATCGTCTCAAGGACAAGGTCGCCATCGTCACCGGAGCCGGCTCGGTCGGGCCCGGTTGGGGAAACGGCAAGGCAGCCGCCGTTCTCTTTGCCCGGGAGGGCGCCAAGGTGTTGGCCGTGGATATCGATCCCGATGCGGCCGAGGAGACTCGCCGCATCATTGTGGAGGAGGGAGGAGAGTGCGCCGTCCACCGGACCGATGTTTCCCGGGCGGAACAGGTGAAGGCCATGGCGGACCGCTGCCGGGAGGTCTACGGCAGGATCGATATCCTTCACAACAACGTGGGGATCCTGCAGGTGGGCGGGCCGGAAGAAATTTCCGAGGAGCAGTGGGACCATCTGTTTGCAGTCAACGTGAAGGGTATGTTCCTGAGCTGCAAATACGTCCTGCCGGTCATGGAACGCCAGGGAAAGGGCGCGATCGTCAATATCTCCTCATTGGCCGCGATTCGTTACACGGGCTATCCGGCGCTTTCCTACCACGCCTCCAAGGGGGCCGTCAATCAGCTCACTCAGAGCATCGCTCTCCAGTATGCGCCCAAGAACATCCGAGCCAACTGCATAATGCCGGGCTTCATGAACACTCCCATGATCGTGGAGCCGCTGAAGAACACCTACGGGCCGGGAGGCGTGGAGGAGATGGTCCGGAAACGGGACGCTTTGGTTCCCATGGGGAAGATGGGAGACGCCTGGGATGTGGCCTATGCGGCGCTTTTCCTGGCCTCGGACGAGGCCAAGTACATAACCGGGGTCGAGTTGCTGGTGGACGGCGGCATCACCTGCAGGGTGGGTTAATGGGAATCACTATCCACTAACCACTGCCTTTCCAATGACTTTGCCGCCCACGTCGGTCAGGCGGAAGTCGCGGCCCTGGAATCGGTAGGTGAACTTCTCGTGGTCGATCCCCATGCAGTGCAGGACGGTAGCCTGGAAATCGTTGATGTGCACCGGCTCTTCCACCGGGTTGTAGCCCAGGTCGTCGGTGGCTCCGATGGTGACCCCCGGCTTGATGCCTCCGCCCGCCATCCAGATGGTGTAGGCCTTCATGTGGTGGTCCCTGCCGTAGTTCCCTCGGGTCATGTCTCCCTGGTTCATGGGCGTTCGCCCGAACTCCCCGCCCCAGATCACCAGCGTGTCCTCGAATAGACCCCGCTGCTTCAAATCCCGAATCAGCGCGGCCGCCGGCCGGTCGGTCTGACGGCACTGCAATGCGATGTTCGAGGGCAGGCTGTTGTGGTGGTCCCAGCCGCGGTGGTAGAGCTGGATGAATCGGACCCCTCGCTCGACCAGGCGCCGGGCCAGCAGGCAATTGTTGGCAAAGGAGGGAACCCCGGGTTGAGCGCCGTACTGCTCCAGCACCTTGGGGGGCTCCTGGCCGGTGTCCATCAGGTCCGGAACACTGGTCTGCATGCGGTAGGCCATCTCGAAGGACTTGATCCGGGCCGCGATGTCGGGATCTCCGACCGCATCCATTTTGAGGCGGTTGAGATCACGCAGTCCGTCCAGCAGGTGGCGCCGCGAGGTGGGGGTGACGCCTCCGGGGTTGGAGACGAAGAGGATGGGTTCTCCCTGGGAGCGAAACTCGACTCCCTGGTGGCTGCTGGGCAGAAAGCCGCTGCCCCAGTAGCGGGACAAAAGGGGCTGGCCCTGGCCTCCCCCCGAAGTCAGGACCACGAAGGAGGGCAATTGACGGTTTTCGCTGCCCAGGCCGTAGGAGAACCAGGCGCCCATGGTGGGACGTCCCGGCTGTTGTCCCCCCGTCTGGATCAAGGTCACGGCCGGGTCGTGGTTGATGGCGTCGGTATGCATCGAGCGAATGATGGCCAGGTCGTCGGCTACGCCGGCCATGTGCGGCAGCAGCTCGGACATCTGGGCGCCGGACCGCCCGTGCCTCCCGAATTGAAACTTGGACCCGACGCACACCAGCTTGCGGCCGGCGAGCTGAGCGATCCGCTGGCCCCTGGTGATGCTTTCGGGCATGGGCTGCCCGGTCATTTCAACCAGTTTCGGCTTGGGGTCGAACAGATCCAACTGGGATGGCGCTCCCGACATGAAGAGGTAGATGATGCGCTTGGCCGTGGGTGCGAAGTGGAGCCGGTTCAACGCGCCGAAGGATTTTCCGTTCGTGTCGCCATACAGGTCTTCCCTCAACAGCGTCGCCAGAGCCAGCGAGCCGATGCCCTTGGCCCCTCGACCGAAGAAGCGCCGTCTCGTCATCTGAAGGGCCAGTTCTTGTTCAAGGCTCATGGATCTACTCCTTGGTCATGGTCTCATCCAGGTTCAGAATCAACTTGGCCACGCCGGTCCAGGCTGCCAGTTGAGTGACCTCGAGATCGGCGTCGGCCGGCGACTCCCCGATGCTCGCCAACTGCCGGGCCTTGGCCGCCTCCCCTTGGTAGGTTTCCAAAATCCTGCGGAAGGTGCGTTCGGTGATCTTCTCCTCCTCCGGTTGGGGCGGACGGGCCAGGGCGGTTCGATAGGCGAAGCGAATGCGTTCCCGCACCGATGGCCCGGCCTCCTTGAGAATCCGCTGGGCAAAGACCCGCGCGGCTTCCACGTAGGTGGTCTCGTTCAAAGTGATCAGCGCCTGCAAGGGAGTCACCGTGCGCTCCCGGCTGACGACACAGACCTCGCGGTCGGGGGCGTCAAAGGTTTGCAGGACGGGATTGGGCACCGAGCGCTTCCAGAAAGTGTACAGGCTGCGGCGATAGAGGTCCTCTCCCCGGCTCTGCTCGTACTTGGTGCGGCAGTAGAAGGCCTTGTTCTCCCAGAGCCCGGCAGGCTGATAGGGGTAGACGCTCGGTCCTCCGGGGGGGCGGTCCCGGTCTAAAAGGCCGCTGATGGCCAGCACGTTGTCCCGGATGGCCTCGGCGGGCAGCCGCAGCCGGGGGCCTTTGGCCAGCAATCGGTTGGCAGGGTCCCTGGACAGAAGATCCGGGCGGAACCGGGAAGATTGCCGGTAGGTGGCCGACATCGCCATGGTCTTCAGCATGGACTGGATGTCCCAACCCCCGTCCACGAACTCCCGGGCCAGCCAGTCCAGCAGCCCGGGGTGAGTGGGCGGCTCGCCCTGAGTGCCGAATTCATTGGCGGTTCGAACGATTCCGGTGCCGAAGAAGAGCTGCCAGAAGCGGTTGACCGCGACTCGGCCCACCAGCGGATGGTCGGGATCGACCAGCCAGCGGGCCAGGGCCAGGCGATCGACCGTTTCTCCGAGGGGCAAGGAAGGTAAAAACTCGGGGACGCCTGCCGACACTCGCTCCCCCTTGCTCCGGTAGTCTCCCCGTATCAGGACGTGAGTGGGCCTGCGGTGCTCCATGTCCTCCATCACCCGCACGGTGGGGATGTCCTGCTCCAGTTCCTCCTTTTCCTTGCGCAGCCGGGACAGTTGTTCGCCGAGGGCCTGCAGGCGCGGAGAGTTCTTCTCGCGAAAATAGTGTCTCAAAGCCGTCTTTTCCGCACCGTCTCTCTCCACCACCGGCTTTGCCGCCGCCGACATCACCTGCATGAGCGTCTTGTCCTCCAGGGGCGCATCCAGGGAAAAGTAGAATCCGTAGCCGCCGCCATAGTTGACGGCCTTCAGCAGCAGGTCATTGGCTCCGGACCGCAGGTCCACCTCCACCTCGATCGATTTTGCCGGCTCGCAGCCCTCCACGGCCTTGGCGAGAACGAGCTGTCCGTTCAACCAGACCTTGAGGCCGTCGGCATAGGGGGCGTTGGTGGCCACGAAGAATTTCAGTTTGCGGGCCGATTCGGCAAGGATCCGGCGGTGCAGGTAGGTAGCGGCCTTGGTTCCCAACAGCGGTTGAGCTTTTCCGTCCTTCCATTCCGGGCGAGCGTTCCAGGACAACTTGCCCTCCTGATAGCTCTTGGAGAAGTCCAGCTCCGATTCCGGCGGAAAAGACCGCGAGAAGGCCTCTTCGGCGGACTGGGCGATAAAGGGTCCGATCATCGACCACTCCTTCAGTTCCAGTTCCTGGCGGGTTCGATGGATTCGAGCCAGTTCTCCCTCCCATTCGGCCTGGGCCTCGTCCAGGCCGTCATGGGTCATGTCGAGTCGGGCCTGCCGGTTCGCTTCCAGGGTCCGGATGGTTCTTTCCAGTTGACCCAACCGGGAGCGCTGCTCCTCGGAAGGCAGCCACAGGTAGGGAGGGGCGGGGTCGCGGTCCAGGCCCTTCTCGGGAATCTGGTGGAAGAAATCGTACAGCCGGTAATACTCCTGCTGGGTAAAGGGGTCGAACTTGTGGTCGTGGCACTCGGCGCAGGCCACGGTCGAGCCCAGCCACACCGTGGTGGTGGTGTTGACCCGGTCGATCACGTACTTGGAGAGGTACTCCTTGGCGTCGGCGCCGCCCTCGGTGCTGGTCATCCCGTTGCGGTTGAAAGCGGTGGCGATTTTCTGATCCAGGGTGGGGTCGGGCAGCAGGTCCCCCGCCAGTTGCTCGATGGTAAAGCGGTCGAAGGGCTTGTTGGCATTGAATGCCGCGATCACCCAGTCGCGGTACTTCCACATCGATCGGGGAAAGTCGACATGGTAACCGTCGGAGTCGGCATAGCGAGCCAGGTCCAGCCAGTGCATGGCCATGCGCTCGCCGAAGTGGGGCGAAGTCAGCAGCCGGTCCACCACCTTCTCGTAGGCTTGCGGGCTCCCATCGGAAAGGAAGTTCTCGACTTCCCGGACGGTGGGCGGTAGTCCGGTCAGGTCGAAGGTCAGGCGCCGGATGAGGGTCCTGCGGTCCGCCTCCGGCGAGGGGCCGATGCCTTCCCGTTCCAGCCGGGACAAAACAAAGTAATCGATAGCGTTGGCAGGCCAGCTCTTGTCCGCAACCTTCGGGAGCGCCGGCCTTTCCGGGCGAATGTAGGCCCAGTGCCTGCTCCAGGGAGCACCCTGGCGAATCCAGCGGGTCAGCAGATCGATTTGCCGGCGGGTCAGTTCCTTGCCCGACCAGGCCGGAGGCATTCTGAGAGCTTCGTCCTCGGCGGTGACTCGCCGGATGAGCTCGCTCTCTTCCGGGTTTCCGGGGACGATGGCCAGGTTGCCCGAGCCCAGCCGGCCCAAGGCGGAATCCCGGGAATCGAGGCGCAGACCGGCCATCCGCTGGTTCTGATCGGGCCCGTGGCAGGCGTAGCAGTTGTCGGCAAGGATGGGCCGAATGTCACGGTTGAAATCGATAAGCGAACTGTTTTCGGGTTCGGCTGCCTGCAGGGGATGGAAGACAAACGCTGCCGTTGCCAGGCAAGCCGGGATCCAGGCGGTCCCCTTGAGGAACAGCGGGGTAACGTGTCGCAGGCAACTCACGGTCGGCTGTCGCCTCCTCTCTTGAGGCCGGGTGGGGTCTCGGTGCCCGGGTGTTGCCGCCAACTGCCGAGAATATCCGGGATTTCGGTCGGAAGGGCGGGAGAGAACCGGGCGTGCCGGAACCCGCTCATTCTAGTCGAACCGACTCCCGGGTATCAAGGTGAAGCCCGCTGGACTGATACCATCGGGGGTTACCTGGGGAGGCAGGGCGTCGGTCGGGAGGGTGTTTGTCGCTGTCGAGTCATCCTGCTTCCTGTCGGCGTGCGGAAGCGCCGCGGCGCAAGAGGGTTCACCACTTGCCGGATTCTTCTGCGTATACGTGGTCGGGCAATCTGTAGCTGATGCCTGCCTCGTCGAAGGCCGAGGCCTCCAGCAGAGAGGTAAATCTGGTGAAATTGTTGTCCTGAATACGTCCGGGCAAGATCTTTTCCGCGATGCGGTGATATCGCTCCTGCATTCGGAACCATGCCAGGACTCCAAATGTCGAACTGGCGGGATACATCAGATGATCGGCAAGAGAATTCCCGATGAGCGCGCGCGAAATACTGAACACGTACTTTGCAAGGTTGCGGCGAGCGGCCGGTTTTTCAACTCCTATGACCAATGGAGCGGAGTTGATCAGTGAATTCGCCATCACGACAGATTCTGTCTCGGGAGGAGGCTCGCACATGAGGCCTACCTCGAACAGCTTCAGTGCATCCTGTTCATCGCGAAACAGAATCGTCTCGGGAATACCCATCAAGTACCCTGAGTATCGCCACACTTCCATAAAGCTCTTGCGCTCCTCGTTGTTGTATTCAGCACCCAGGTTTTTCATATGTTTCAGCAACCTGGCCGAAAAAGCGGTGATTGCAAAGCCCACGTGTGCCGCGCTAAGCGGCACGCCCCAGGAGCCCGTATCCCAGTCCTCCGAGTTCTTCAGCAGCAATCTGACCTGGGCGTGGATCATCCGCACACGGACAGACAGCTTCCAGCCGTCCCCACCCCTTTCCAGGCCGCCCGGCATGAATATCTCGATCATGTGACGGTTGTTCTGTTTCAAACGCCTGACGCCCTGATCGCGCACCCGACCGGTGATGAAGAAGGACTTGGCGATATTGGTCGAGAATCCTTCCACGAGAGTGCCTCCGACAAATGCCCCCAGGATCAGTCTCGAATTTCTGTGAAACATGCGGCAGGCTTGAGTCAAGGCCGACAAGTCCAACCAATCGGGCGGGGATTCCATCTTCTTGAAAAAATCCCTCACCAAAGAAGGAGCCTCCCGCAGAACACTCTCGTCCTGTTTTTCGATGGCTGCCCGGAGAAATTGCATCGTCTTTCCCGGTCCGAGGGGGGCAAGCTGTTCGATCACCGCATCGGCTTCAGGGTCTCCAATCATCGTGTGAGCGATGTAATTGGAGGCTCTCTCCGGGTCGACGGGGCGAGCCTTCTCGTAACGCGTCGTGTAACAGGATGGTACTTTCATCGACTGAGGTGACCTCTCCCCCCGATTCAGGTCCAACTCCAGAGTGAGGAGTCTAGTGAATTATCCCCGCCTTCGAGGCTGTGGGAAAGTGGGAAATACGAAGAGTGTTCCAAGGTCCCGGAGGGGCCGGCTTTTCCACAGCGCCTGCCGCCCGCAGTTTGCTCACCGCCCGCGGCCCTTCTGCGCCTGCAACTGACAGTATATCCTAATGACCACGTTGGGGCCGACGCGTGAATGGAGGGAACGGGACGAGTGCCGGGCGCTCTGGTGCCATTCCTGCCTTCGAATGACCCGGACGCGCGGGTGGGGCTGACGAGATTGCGCCGCCGCCAGGAATGAGTTGACAGCTCGGTCGAGCCTTTCATTAGAATACGAGGATCGCGGTCGAGAGGAGGAAGGACCATGGCAGAGGAGAAGTCCTGGGTTCTGACCGACGTCGGCGCCAACGTTTGGAAGGAGTCCCTGTTTCTGGGCCACGAGGATCTGGGGGTCCAGGATTGCACGGTCTCCAAGACAAGTCTGCAGGGAGGCTTGAGAAGCGGCGTCGACCTGGTGGAGGTCACCAATGCCGAACTCTCCTTCTCCATTCTGCCGACCCGTGGCATGGGGCTCTGGAAAGCGTCCTGCCGCGGGATTCCGGTGGGTTGGGAGTCTCCGGTCAAGGGTCCGGTGCATCCCAAGTGGGTGGACGAAGGGGACCGGGGCGGGCTGGGCTGGCTGAAGGGTTTCGACGAATGCATCGTGCGCTGCGGCCTGGACTCCAATGGATCCCCCGGCGAAGACGTCATTGTCGACAACAACGGGAACCGGGTCTCGGTCGACCTCACCCTCCACGGCAAGATTGCCAATCTGCCGGCTCACTACCTCCAGGTCCGTTCCGATCCCGAAAGCGGCAGGGTATCGGTGGTGGGGGAGGTGGACGAATCCTCCCTCTTCCTTCCGGGCCTTCGCCTGCGGTCGACCGTCAGCACCACTCCCCGCTCCAACCGCTTGACTGTCCAGGACACCATCACCAATTTGAAGACTACTCCCTCGGAACTGGAGTTGGTCTACCACTGCAACTTCGGCCAGCCTTTCCTGGGGGCCGGCTCCAGGATGCTGGCGGCCGTGCTGGAGGTCGCTCCCCGGGACGCCCGGGCGGTGGAGGGGATCGGGGAGATCGATACCTATCTGCCACCCACCCCCGGGTACGTGGAGCAGGTTTACTTCTACGACCTGGCGGAGGGTGCGTCGGGCCGCACCCTGGTGGCCCTGCGGAATGCCCCCGGCGACCGCGCCGTGGTGCTTCGATTCAACAAAGAGGAGCTCCCCCACTTCACCCAGTGGAAAAATACGGTCGGTCGGTCCGAAGGATACGTCACAGGGCTGGAGCCGGGAACCAACTATCCCAATCTGAAGGGATTCGAGCGTGAAAAGGGCCGCGTCGTCGTCCTGCCACCGGGTGGGAGTTATCGGTGCGGGCTGGAGCTGGAAGTCTGCACCAACCGGGACCAGGTGGCGGCCGTTGAGGACGAAGTGGCGCAGATCCAAGGCAGCCGTCGACCCGCCATCCACAAGAGCCCCCACGGCAAATACTCACCCATTTGAGGATTCCTGGCCGGAGGCAACTCTCGTTCGCCAACCGACCGCAACCCGGGAAGACAAGAAACCATGACGAAGAGCGAAGAGTCCAAATCGAAGTATCAGGGAGTCTTTGTCGCGGCATGCACTCCGATGAAGGCAGATTATTCACTGGATCTTCCCAGGATCGGGACCTGTATCGAATATCTCGTCAGCGGAGGGCTGCGGACCGGAACGGCGGTCTACGTGGCGTTGGGAGCGGGCGGGGAGCAGATGCATCTGTCCACCGAGGAACGCAAGGCGGTTGCCGAGGCCGCCGTCGACGCTTCGGCCGGCCGCCTGCCCGTTTTCGTGGGAATCTCTCATCAGTCCACTCAGACTTCGGTGGAATTGGCCCGGCACGCCGAGAGAATCGGGGCGGACGGATTGCAGGTCGAGCCTCCCTGGTATTTCGCCAGCACGTCCGAAGATGCCTTCGAATACTTCCGTGCCATCAGTGAATCGGTCAGCCTGGGACTGACCGCCTACAATACGTTCTGGACCTGCGGCTTCGACATGGACATGGGTTTCGTGGAGCGACTGGCCGGGCTGGAAAACGTGGTGGGGCTGAAATGGTCCAGCAGCAACGACAGCGAGCTGGTAGCGGTGTTGTCCACCTTCAAGGATCGGTTCAACATCGTCTGCAATTTCCACGGGGCCTTCCTGGCCTCGTCTTTTATTCTGGGTGCTCGAGGATATGTGTCCCAGGCCGCCAACTTTGCACCCAGAACCAACCTCAGAATCCTCCAGACGCT
Organism: Acidobacteriota bacterium; assembly: GCA_022821775.1. Lineage (GTDB taxonomy): Bacteria > Acidobacteriota > Terriglobia > Versatilivoradales > Versatilivoraceae > Versatilivorator. The sequence goes on along the minus strand of JAJECY010000204.1, from coordinate 7,656 downwards.
GCGCGCCAGGGAATACGAGGAGGCCACTCATCTCTATATGGCGTCGGAAGAAGTGTACAATCGGGCCTTGGCCGAAGTGATACGTGAAGGGATCACGGGGGAGGGCAACTTTATCAAGGCCTGCATGCCGCTGGTGGGAATTCCGTGCGGTCCGGCCAGGCTGCCCTTGAGGCATCCGCCCGCCTGGTTCGTAGACCGGGTGCGCCGGATGATCGATTCGGTGGGAGAACTGCGCCTGGCTGCTTCCTGAACGAGAAACAGCTTGCTTCCCTTCGTCGCAAGTGAATGGCGCCGATCAACAGAAAGGAGTCGAGATGGGGAAAAGGACAATCCTGGCCGTCGTGGCTGTTTTCCTGGCCTGGTCGTTGCTGGACGTTGTCATTCATCAGCTGATCCTCATGGGTGAATATGGGGCTACGGCTGACCTTTGGCGGCCTCCGGATGAGATCATGATCGGGTTGATCTACGTGGTGACGCTGATTTCCGCGGGGGTGTTCGTCAGCATTTACAAGCTGTTGATTTGCCGGAAGGAGCTGGGCCGCGCCATTCAATACGGTCTGCTCTTCGGTGTGGCCGTTGGAGTCGGCATGGGCTACGGCAGCTTTGCCGTCATGCCTTTTACCCACACGATTGCATTGGTCTGGTTCCTGGGCACGGTGGTGCAGGGGGGTGTGGGCGGCGCCCTGCTTGGACTGATCGTAAAGGAGTAAATCATGGATACTCTCAAGCAGGAGATTCGAAACAGTTTGACCGGTCCGGTGGCTTCCATCCGGACCCCTTTTCTGCGGGACGGTCAAGTCGACTACGCCGGCCTGAGGAGCTATGTGGAATTTTCCATCGAGGCCGGCAGCCCCACCATGTTGCTGACCTGGGGCGACAGCCTGTATACGCTCCTCACCGATGACGATATTGCCGAAGTCACCCGGGTGGTTTGCGAGCAGACCGCCGGGCGGGCCATGGTGGTGGCCGCCGAGAGGAACTGGGGAACCCCCAAGCTGGTGGAATTCGCCCGCTACGCCAAGGAGACCGGAGCCGGCGTCCTGATGGTGATGCCGCCCGACTGGGCCGGATCCTGCACCACGTCCACCCTGGTGGACCACTACGCGGCCGCTGCAGCCGAGCTGCCGGTGATGATCATCACGGCCACCTTCGTGCCCCGGGGGGAGGCCTTTGGCCTGGAGACGCTCAAACGGGTGCGGGACGAGGTGCCGGGAGTGGTGGCCATCAAGGACGACTGGTGCGGAGAGTTCGGCCGGAAGATGGCTTTGCTGGTCCACGACCACTGGGCCGTCTTTTCCGGCGGACAGAAGCAGAATCACCTGAACCTGCATCCATTTGGCTGTGACGGTTATCTTTCAACCTTCATCACGTTCAAGCCCGAAGTGTCCCATGACTATTGGCAGGCCATCCAGGCGGACGACATGGCCAAGGCCGTAGAAATCATCCGGACCTTCGATCTGCCGCTGTTCGAGTTCATCATGGCGCGGCAGGGAGCCTTCGACGCCTGGTTCCACGGGATGTACGAGCACTACGGGATCTGCGGGCGCTGGCGAAGGCCTCCCTACTACAGCCTCAGCGACGCCGAGATGGAACAGTTGGGGGACTTCCTCAAGAAACAGCGATTGCTGTAACGGGGATGGGGCGGAACGGTCCGGAGCCGGTCTCTTCAGTAGCCGGCCGACTTGTCCACCAGGCCCAGCAGGGGTTGGCCCCGGCAGTAGCGCCGCAGGTTCTCGCAAAACAGCTCGACGCAACGCTGGTATTCCTCGCGGGTGACGACGCGGTGGAAAGACATCAGCAGGTTTTCCATCCCCCAAAGAGCCGAATCGGGGTCCGGCACTTCCAGTTGCAGGGCGGCTCCGGCAATGCGTTTTCCCTCCAGAGCCGTTCGGACGGCTTCCAGGTCGTAAAGCGCCGGTCTTCCGGAGACATCGATAAAGCAGGCGCTGTCTTTCATCCTTCCCAACTCCCGCTCGCCGATCACTCCCCTGGTTTCGGGTGTGAGCGGCAGGCTCAGAACCACGAAGTCCGAGTCTGCCAGAAGTTCGTCCATTTGAGTGGGGCCCAGCAACCGGTCCACGGTTTGCGGAGGGGTTCGGCGCGTTCTGGCCATAGCGACCACGCGCATGCCGAAGCCCTTGGCCACCCGGGCGATTTCCGATCCCATGACGCCCAGGCCCAGAATGCCCACCGTCTTCCCCTTCAGCTCGGTGGGCCATTGGCCCCGGGAGCGCAGGGTGCCAGGAACCGACCATTCCCACTCCTGGTCCGGCCGGTGTCTCAAATCGACATGTAGCCGGCGGCTGAAGGCCAGCATCATTCCCAGGGCATACTCGGCCCCGGTCGAATCGAAGCAGGGCTTGGAGCAGGTCAAGGCGAGGGAGCTCTCCACCAGTTGCGGAAACATGTAGCCTTCCACCCCGCCCGAGCCGGCGTGGACCCAGCGCAGTTTCTTGGCCACCCGCAGGAGCCCGGGGTCGAAAGCCCCCACGAAGGCCACCTCGGCCTCGGCGAAAGCCTCCAGCAGGAAGTCCCGGTCTTCGCCGGCAACCACCCGGACGCCGTCAACGCAGCCTTCGATCTTTTCCAGTCCCTGGGGGAGCCAACTGACCACCGCCAGGAAGGGAGGTTTTCCTGCCAACTCAATCTCCTTTCGCCGCCAGGTCCTCGAACTTCGAGAGCGCTTCCGGGACGTAGTTGCCCAATCCCAGGCCGGGACTGTCCGGAAGCCGGAGGTAGCCGTCGCTCAGCTTCAGGGGGCGCTCGATGATTTCCTCATGGGCCATCCTGCTGATCCGCAAGGCGGACGTCGACTCTTCGTGCAGGGCCTCCCAGCCGGGATATTCCACCATGGCTCCGTTGCTCACGGTGGAGAGAACGTGGAGGTGTGCGGCCACCACCGTGGCCGACCAGGGGCTGTGGGGGATGCAGAGAAGACCTGCCTCCTCGGCTCGCCGGGCGACGTAGTGACACTGGGTGACCCCCATCTGGGCGGCGTCGGGCTGAACGACGTCCAGCGCCCGGCGGTCGATGAAGTGCTGGAACTCATGGATGGTGCCGAGACTCTCGCCGGAAGCGATCTTGACCTCGGCGGCCTGGCTCAACGCGGCGTAGCCGTCCACGTCGAAGGGGGGCATGGGCTCTTCCAGGAAGTAGAGGTCGAATGGCTCCAGGAGGCGGGTGGCTCGAATGGCTTCCTTGAGGTTCCAGCCGGGCGTCCAATAGGCCGGGCAGCCGAAGTCGAGCATCAGGCGAGTCTCCGGCCCGATGGCCTGGCGGATGGCGGCCAGTCTCTCCTCGTCCTCGGAGCGGAAATGGTTGCCCCAGCCGAACTTGATGGCCCGGAAGCCCTGCCCGACCATTGTGCGGCTTTCCGCCGCCAACCGTTCGGGGGTCTTCAGACGGGGCAGGGCCTTTCCGTCCAGGGACTCGGGGTCGAAGGCCGTGCCGCTGGCATAAGCCATGACCCGGCTCTGTACCGCTCCCCCCAGCAACTTGTAGAGCGGCTGCTTCAAGGCTTTTCCGGCCAGGTCCCAGAGAGCCATGTCGATGGCGCCCATGGCATTGACGGCCATGCCTCCCTCGCCTCCCCGACCCCTGAGGGCTTGCCAGTCCTGGAACATGCGCACCCAGAGGCGGCCGGGTTCCAGCGGGTCCCGGCCACGCAGAAGGCGGCTCAATCCACCTTGGCGGTCCAGCACGATGGGCCCGATGATCCAGGAGGGCGAGCCGGTGACGCCGATTCCGGTCAAGCCTGCGTCCGATTCCACCTCCACGAAGGTCAGGCTGGAATGGCGGCCGCCACGGACGCGGATGTCGGTGATTTTCATGGGTTCAAGCTCTTCTGGAGGCCCCAGGAAAGCGCCACCTGGTGGGTCAAGCGCGCCAACTGCTCGGGGGTCTCGCCCCGGGTCCCCCTGGCGACTTCAAAGGTCCAGGGGCCGGAATATCCCACCGAGGCCAGCGCCTTGCGGATGGCCGGCCAGTCCAGACCGCCCTGGGTCGGAGGCCAGTGGTTGTCGGCGGGTTGGTCGTAGTCGACGTCCTGCAGGTGGGTTCCCTGGAGTCGGGACCCGGCGAGCTCGATTTCCAGCGAGGGGTCCCGCTTCATCGTCCAGGCGTGTCCCGTATCGATCACCAGTCCCAGTTGCTTTTCGGGATAACCGTCGACCAGCGGCCGCAATTCCTGCATGCCGAGGTAGGGATAGCCGCAGGAGTAGGGCAGGTTTTCCAACAGGATGCGGACGCCCTCCCGGCCGGCGACCGGGACCAGTCGATCCAGGGACCGCGGCACCGCCTCGGCGATGCGTCGAGCCACTTCGGGATGGTCGCCCTCGGGAACGAAAATGGGGTTGGGAACAGGATGAATGATGACTTCGGTGGCCTCCAGTCCACCGGCCAGCCGAAGGTAGCTGGCCAATACCTCGACCACCTCCAGGCGCCAGCCTTCCTCGGGGGCTCCCAGGACATTCCGGGTCAGGGGAGCATGAACCGTTCTGGCCCGAAGCCCTCGGGCCGCCAGGCGGGCGCGAAAGTCCGCCAACGCCTTCCCCTTGGGAGGGACTGCCAGGTGAGGCGCTTGCCCCATGATCTCCGTCTGGGTAAACCCCGCGGCAGCGACGCCGTCCAGGGCGGCCTCCAGATCCCGGTCGACAAACCCCAAAGTGCTGTAGCTGATATTGCTCATCGGCCCCGTCCTCGATGCTCGTTGGAAACACCCCCGTCAGAAGGAGGTTTGCCCATTATAACGAGTTGAGCTCTCGTTTCTCATTGAGTTGCCGCTGAGGGCATTGGCGTGGGGCACAGCCTGACGGCCCGGCGTCTCGTATTCCGGGGGATCATTTGGGTGAATTATTTACATCGATGCACAGGATGCACAGGATAACCAGGACGGGAGGCTGCTGCAGGAGAAGCCGGCTCCGGCAACGATCGCGTGCGGATTTGCGCATGATCGGGATTGCAAGCTAGCCGTTTCCAGAAATAATCCTGTGCATCCTGTGCATCGATGTTAATTATTCTTGTAAATCACGGGACGCCGCGATTGCCCCCACCGTTCGTGGATCATTCCCTTCGTGGACTCCTCTTTTTCTATTTGTCGGTCTGAGGCACAGGCTCGCCGGTATTCGCGGACTTGATGGCTTCCCCGAAACTAATATAATCGTCTTTTCGGTTGCGCCGCCTGGGGATGGCGCTTTCAATCAGTGTTCCGGGTCGGACTCAACTGTTCGGTGTGCCGGCCGGGGAGGTTCAACGTGAAGATTCTCTTGCGCCTGTCGGTGGTCATGCTTTGCTGCTCGGTTGAATCGGCGCAATCGGATTCGTGGCCTCAGTTTCGTGGTCCCAATGCTTCGGGGGTGGCCTCGGGATCCCACCGGCTGCCCGCCTCCATCAGCCCCGATCGAAATCTTGTCTGGAAGGTTCCGCTTCCGCCGGGACACTCATCGCCGGTGGTCGAGGGCGACCGGGTCTACGTAACGGCCGTCGAGGATGGATCGCTCTACACCCTGGGATTGCATGGAGAAACCGGGGAGGTGCTGTGGAAGGTCGAGGCGGAGTACGGGAAGCTGGAGGAAATCCACCGTGACGGAAGCCACGCCCAGTCCAGCCCGGCCACCGACGGGCAGCGGATCGTGAGCTTCTTCGGGTCGGGTGGCCTCTTTTGCTACGACCGCGACGGCAAGTTGCTGTGGCGGCGCCGCATGGGTCCCTTCAAGAACGGATTCGGCGCCGCCAGTTCGCCCATCATCGTCGGCGACCGCGTGGTGTTGAACCAGGATCATGACATCGACTCTTTTGTCATGGCTCTGGACAAAGAAAGCGGCAAGACGCTCTGGAAGACCGAACGCCCGGAGTTTCCCCGGGGGTTTTCCACCCCGGTGGGTCTGGAGGTGAACGGGAAGAAGCAGATCGTGGTTTCCGGGACCCTGCGGATCGCGGCATACGATCTGGACACGGGGGCAGAGGTCTGGACCGTTCGGGGTCTCTCGCGCATCGTCAACACCACGCCTATCGTTGGCGATGGAGGCGTGGTCTTCAGCGCCACCTGGTCTCCCGGAGCCGATCCGGGAGAACGGGAAAAGCTCAAGCCGTTCACGGAAGTTGCCGGTGAACTGGACCGAAACCGAAACGGCCGCCTGGAGCTCGAGGAGTTGCCGGAGGGATCGCTCAAGGCGCGCTTCAACCAGTTCGACCGGGACAAGGACGACCAGCTCACCCAAGCCGAGTACGACGGGATGAAACACATTTTCGAGGCGGTGGAAAATGTGGCCCTGGCCATCCGCCCCGGCGGGACCGGCGACGTCACCCGGTCCCATGTGCTGTGGAGGCAGAACCGCTATCTGCCCTACGTCCCCTCTCCCATCCTTTACCGAGGTCATCTCTTCTGGGTGAAGCGGGGGGGCATCGTGGCCAGCCTGGACCCGGAAACGGGCAAGACCCTGAAGGTGGGTCGGGTTGCCGGGCAGTCCCGATATTTCAGCTCTCCGGTGGCGGGAGACGGCAAGATCTACCTGCTCAGCGAGAAGGGCGAACTGAGCGTGATCAGCGCCGAGCCCCAATGGCGGCAGTTGTCCCAGGCCGATTTTCAGGAGGAAGCCTATGCCACGCCTGCCATTTCGGAGGGGCGTATCTATCTGCGGACCACCCGGCACCTCTATTGCTTCGGCCTGCCGGTTGCCGCGGCAGGCGTTCAACGGTAGTCGAAAGGAAACACATGCAACTCAAGGATAAAGTGGCCCTGGTCACAGGAGGAGCCACCGGAATCGGTCTGGCCGTGGCCCGGCGGTTTTTCGCGGAGGGGGCCACGGTGGTGATTTGCGGCCGCAATAAAGAGAGACTGCGGGCGGCAGCCCGGGACATCTCGGAGGCGGGAGCCGTGCACCCCTGGCCGCTGGACGTCACCGATCGAGCCCAGGTCGGCGAATTGGTCGGCAAGGCCATCGACCGCTTCGGGAAGATCGACATCCTGGTCAACAACGCCGGAGTGAACGTGGTCGAAAGGACCATGGAGAGGATCGAGCCCGAGAGCTGGGACTACATCATGGCGGTGAATGCCACCGGGGCCTTCAATGTGGCTGCCGAGGTCCTTCCCCAGATGAGAGATCGCGGGGACGGCCTCATCGTCAATGTCACCTCGACGGCCGGCTGTCGGGCCAGTGACCTGGGAGGAGCGGCCTACAGCGCTTCCAAGCACGCCATGGACGCTTTCACCAAGGTGCTGGGCCTGGAAGAGGGCCACAGGGGCATCCGCGCCACCGTGGTTGCGCCGGGAGAGGTGGACACGCCCCTGCTCGACGTCCGCCCGGTGGAGGTCAGCGCGGAGCACCGCGCCCGGATCCTGCAGCCGGAAGACGTGGCGGCCGCGGTTCTTTTCGTGGCCACGCTTCCCCCGCGAGCCCACGTGCCCGAGCTCATCATCAAGCCCATTCACCAGGCCTTTGCCTGATACAGCAGTGAAGAGTGAAGAGTGAAGAGTGGAGAGTGGAGAGTGGAGAGTGAAGAGCCTTGTGCTCGACACGTTAAGGATCGTGTTGATCTTGGCCTGAAACAACAGAAAAAAAGAGTTATCCACGAAGACTCACGAAGAACGACGAAGGGCCACTAAGGCGTTGAGGTTAACCGTGACGGGATGCCAAGGAAAACGACGAACCACGAATG
>JAJECY010000117.1 GCA_022821775.1 Acidobacteriota bacterium | reverse complement strand
CACCAGGGGGCATGATCATGGCGCAGGATTTTTTTCTCCAGCGCGTGCTCGCGACCGAAGAGCGTAGCGGTTTCTACGGTCGAGGGAGCATGTGCGCGCTGGAGGAAAAAAGACAAGCCAGGGCATGCCCAGCACAGTCTGCTTTTTTGCAATCCCCCCAAAAGACCCATAACATATTGAAAATACACAGTCTCTAACAATACAGGTGCGCCCTGGTGAGAAATGCGGGTTAACCTCACGGAAGCACACATCGCCGCCGTCAATCGACCCAGGCGGGTCATCGTCAACATCGACGCCTCCTGGCACGTGGACCGGTTCGTCAAGGATCTGCCGGCACAGGTGGATGACGCCTTCGGGTTTGCCGATGAACCCGGCAGCCACATCGACAGTATCTGGTGGAGTTGGGGCCAGGGTCAGACGGCGCCCTATCCCAGCAAGATCCTACCGCTATACGATCGCGAAAAGTACCGGCGCTGGGTGAATCAGGGCATCGATGTCATGCGCCTTTATCTGCAGGCGACCAGAAAACGAGGTTTGGAAGCCTTCTTTTCCTACCGCCTCAACGCAGGAGACTCGGACCTTGGAACCACCACCCAGGTTGCCATCAAGCAAGATCACCCCGAATGGACCATTCGCCCTTGGCCGGATCACCCCACGCTTCATCAGGTGATCTTGTTCAACTTTGCCTTCGAGCCGGTGAGAGACTACAAGTTGAGCGTGCTGCGGGAGGCAGCCGAGAACTATGAATTTGATGGTATTGAGCTGGACATGCAACGCAGTCCGCTGCTGCTGCCGATTGGACGTCAGTGGGAAAATCGCCATCATCTGACACAGTTCGTGCGCTCGGTTCGAGCCATGTTGCAGGCGCTTGCCCGGAAGCGTGGCCAGCCATTTTTGCTGGCCGTACGACTGAGCCACAGAATCGAGAGCTGCCACTTTGACGGCATCGACGTGGAGACCTGGGCAAGGGAAGGCCTGGTCGACATGTTCGTGTTAGGCACCCGTTCCCTGGACGTAGATGTTTATGCGTTCCGCCGGATCACTGACGGAACCCACATCAAGCTCTACCCCGTCATTCAGGATCACCACGGCCCCGATGGCTACAGTTACCCGCCCATCGAGGTCTTTCGAGGCGTGTTTTCCAACTGGTATCGGCAAGGAGCCGACGGCATCGAGACCTTCAATTTCGCCTGGGCGCCAGCCATCCCCGGCTATCCCCTCCCGTCGATGAACGCCAAGCAGTCCAAGGTACATCAGCAGGCCTACCGGGAAATGGGTGATCCTGAACTGATGAAGCACAAGGACAAGGTCTTCGTCCTGTCCCGCCGGGGTGGCGGTCATGGCGATCCCGTGGTGCCCAACCCGGAGAAGTGGTACACGCCCCGCCATATGTTCGGCTACACCAACATGCTGGCGCCCCTGCCCTGTCGGCTATCCAGCGACGGCAAGACCGACACGTTTCTGAAACTGTTTGTGGGTGACGAGCTGAGCGCCGCGATCGACCGTATTTCGGAATTGAGGCTGCGCATCCTGCTCCATGACGCAGCCGCCGGGGACTATCTATCCTCAAATTCCCCGAAGAAACCCCACCCCCCCGATGACACCAGAATCGAGCGCGGTGTGATCCGCGCCTTCCGCCACAGAAACTTTCTCTACAACTGCCCGGCCAGGAAAGGCATCGAGAAACGCTTGCAGCTACGGGTCCACAATAGCCTGCTGGCCGCGCCGGTTCTGGAAGACGGCTGGTTGGTATTTCACGACCTGAATCCGCGCTTATTCGTTGTCGGCGACAACCTGATCGGTGCCGTGCTCAGCCGGTCTACGAGCGATCCGGAGGAGTCCATTCGGATCGAAAAACTGGAACTGCAGGTGTGGTATCAGGTAAATGATGAGTCCAAGCCAGGCCGTAAAGCAACGGCTGATGCATTGGGGGGCGGCAGCCCATGGAGAGGAGTGCCCCCAAGGGGCAACGAGCCGCAACGGCGGCGGCAATTCCTCCAGAGGTTCAGGTCCTGAAGAGTGCAGTTTCCCCGGCAGGGGCAAACACACCCCGGCAGCCGCTTCGCGGCCGCCACCTCTCCAGGGACGGGGATACCCACCGGCCACTCAACCTGAAGAATAGCCGAAGCCGGGCCGGCTTGACGCTCCTCCCTTCCTCCTTTACACTCAAGCAAGAACCAAGAAGAACAAGGAGTTGCGCTGATGTTTCCCATGTTCGACCTTACCTATTTCCTGTTCATAGCTCCCGGCTTGATTCTGTCGTTGTGGGCGAGCTGGAGGGTGAAGTCCAACTTCAGGAAATACTCGGCCGTGCGATCCATGCGCGGGCTCACCGGCGCCCAGGCGGCGGCGGAGTTGCTGCGCCAGGGCGGCATTCGGGACGTGCGCATCGAACGCTCCCACGGCATGCTTTCCGATCACTACAACCCGATCACCAGGACCCTCGCCCTTTCCGACGGGGTTTACGACTCGACCTCGGTGGCGGCCATCGGCATCGCCAGCCACGAGGCGGGGCACGCCCTCCAGCACGCTCAGAATTACGGGCCTCTTCGCCTTCGCTCGGCGCTGGTTCCCACGGCCAGCATCGGCTCCAATGTCGGCTATTTTGTAATGTTCCTGGGCCTGTTCATCGATCCGGCCCTGGTGCTGATCGGGGCCCTGCTCTTTTCAGCCGTGCTGCTCTTTCAGATCGTCACCCTTCCGGTGGAGTTCGACGCTTCCAGGCGCGCCAAGGCGCTGGTGATGGAGGGGGGCCTGATCTATCCGGGTGAGCGCGAGGGAATGGACAAGGTGTTGAACGCCGCGGCCCTGACCTACGTGGCGGCGGTCGTAAGCACGCTGCTGACTCTGCTCTATTTTCTGCTGAGGGCCGGACTGCTGGGGGGCAGGTCGGACGACTGAGAAGCCGCAGGAAGTTTATTTCGGCCCACAAGCCAGGAGGGGCGCCGCGGAAAGAACCGCCGGCGCCCCTTTTTCTTGAGCCCTTTGCCAAATCGGAGTCGGAAGATCCTTGTTCAGATCAAGGGATGTCCCTCACGAGTCCGTCAATGCGGGCTATATTCCCAGGCTCAGAATCTCGGGGCCATTCTCGGTGATGGCGACGCTGTGCTCGAAATGGGCTGAGGGCTTGCCGTCCTGCGTCACCACCGTCCAGCGATCGGACAGCACCCGGACCTTGTCCGTGCCCAGGCTGACCATGGGCTCGATGGCCAGGACCAGACCGGGCTTCAGCAGTATCCCGCGACCGTTGACCACGTAGTTCAGCACGGCCGGTTCCTCGTGCAGGCTTCTCCCGATGCCGTGCCCGGAAAATTCCTTCACCAGGGAATAGCCCCGGCCCTCGGCGTGCGTCTGTATCGCCGCCGAGATGTCTCCCAAGTGGTTTCCGGGAACCGCTTTTTCGATTCCCAGCATCAGCGATTCCCGGGTGGTCTGCAGCAGACGTTCGGTCCCCGGAGAGATGCGCCCCACGGGCAGGGTCACGGCGGCGTCTCCATAGAAACCCCGGTGGAATACTCCATAGTCGACGCTGACGATATCGCCTTCCCGCAAGACCTGCCTGGAGGGAATCCCATGCACCACCTGGTGGTTGACCGAGGTGCAGAGAGTGGCCGGGAACCCGTTGTAGCCCTTGAAGGCGGCCCTGGCCTGGTGCTTGATGGTCAGATCCTCCGCAATCCTGTCCAGCTCCAGGGTGGTGACACCGGGGTGGCAGTGGCGCTTGAGGGTGTTGAGGATGTCGACCACGATCTGGTTGCATTCCCTCAGGATCGCGATTTCGTTGGCCGACTTCAGGTGAATCATGGTTTGCCGCTCCGGGAAAGGTGCCCGATCCCCTAGCCCCGAGCCTTTTCTCGGGGAGATGTCCGCCCCTGCTAGAGCCACTCCATGATTGACAAAACCCCCTGGCATGTCAAGGCGCCCGGACCCGGTCCTCCGATTGACAATCCAGGTCCAAACGTTTAAGTTCTCTCGACATTCGGAGGGGGGATCCGATGAGAAAGCGAGCGGGACCGGTGTTGGATTCCGAGGTGGACGATGCGATCGAATCCCTGCGTTCGTTGATTCGCCGGGTGCATCAACTGGTGATCTTCCGATCCGTCCTGCGAGATCCGGTGGTGGCGGCTCTGCTCGATTTCCTGGAAGGAATCGCCGGAAACCGGATCCACACCGCCAAGGTGGCCAGGCGGGTTGCCGCCGGCTATTCCTCTTTCATTACGGGCCTGGCTGCGAGAGCCGTCCCGGGGGGGGACCCGTCTGTAGGCACTCCCTGGCAGAACCACCTGCTGAACCTGGTGCTGGGCGACGAGAATCCCTTCTCCCGAGGCGCCGAGGGCTACGGCCCGGATCGCTTGGGTCCGTCCCTGATCCTCCAGGTGGAGGCAGACCTGGACCGGCTGCGGGATCTCCATTCCCTGCGGAGCGAGCAGGTGGCAGCCGCCTTTCGGACGATGGGCTGGGACGGAGCCTGGCCGGGCTGGGACCGGCTGCGGGCAGACGATACCCCCTGCGAGCCGCTCTCCGATCAGCGCCTGGAGATGAAACGGCGCCTGAGCCGGGCGTCCGACTGGAGTCCGCTTGCGCCCGAGTTGGCCGCCTTCTACTCCCGCAACGGCACCGGAATATTCGGTGAGTTCCAGGCCTTTCACTGGAACCCGCAAATCCGGGGCGGGGCGTTGGAGGGCATTGCATCGCCCGACCCCATCACCCTGGAAGACCTGGTGGGGTACGAGGACCAGAAGCAGTGGCTGGTCCGGAACACGGGCTACTTCCTGGCAGGCCACCCGGCCAACAACGTCTTCGTCTACGGAGATCGCGGGACCGGGAAGTCATCCGCCATCAAGGCGCTCCTGAACCGCTTTGCCGGCTCCTCCCTGCGAATGGTGGAGGTCTCCCGCGACGATCTGAACGACCTTCCCCGCGTGATGAGCCTGCTCAGGGAGAGGCCGCAGCACTTCATCGTTTTCGTGGACGACCTGTCATTCGAGGAAGGGGAGACGCAATACAAGACGTTGAAGGCCGTGCTGGAAGGAAGCCTGGAATCGCGCCCGGGCAACGTGGTGGTCTATGCCACCTCCAACCGCCGCCACTTGATTCGGGAGTTCTTCTCCGACCGCAACGACCTGCAGGGCGACGAGATCAGGCGCCAGGATACGCTGCAGGAAAAAGTCTCTCTGGCCGACCGCTTCGGCATCCAGTTGTCCTTTGTGGCTCCCGACCAGAAGCAGTACCTGGCCATCGTTCACGCCATGGCCGGAAAGCGCGGCCTGACCCTGGAACCCGGGGACCTGGAACGGCGCGCCCTGCAATGGGCCCAGCGCTACAACGCCCGTTCGGGGCGCACCGCCCGCCAGTTCATGGACTGCCTGTGCGCCGAATTGGACGCCGGCCAGGACTGACCCGCACTGCAGATTCCCGAGGGGATGCCGCCGGAGGGACCGGACCCGGAGGGAGTCAGTTCCCGCGCAGGTAGTAGCGGGTGACGTACTCGGTCACCATGCGGTCGGTGTTGTATTGCGGGATCAGGGTTTGCATGGCCCGGCGAATCTTTGCGATCCAGCCCCGGGGGATCCCCCGGGAGTCCCGCTCGAAAAACAGCGGGATGATGTCCCGGCTCAGGGTCCGGTAGAGCGACTCCAGGTCGGCCTGGTCCTGGGCGGCTTCGTCGTCCGGGTGCTCATCCCCTCCGATGGCCCACCCGTTGGTTCCGTCGTAGCCTTCCCTCCACCAGCCGTCCAGCACGCTCAGATTCAATCCCCCGTGAACACTCACCTTCTGGCCGCTGGTTCCGCTGGCCTCCTGGGGACGGCGAGGGGTGTTGAGCCAGAGGTCCGCGCCCGAGATCAGGCGACGGGCCACGTTCATGTCGTAGTTCTCCAGGAAGACGACCTTGCCCAGGAATTCGCTCCGCCTGCAGATGTCGAGGATGCGCTGGATGTATTCCTTTCCCCGGACATCCTGGGGATGGGCCTTCCCGGCGAAGATCAACTGGATCGGACGCTCGGGGTCGCTGGTCATCTCGGCCACTCGCGTCAAGTCGCTAAAGATCAGCGGAGCCCTCTTGTAGGCGGCGAAACGCCGGGCAAAGCCGATGGTGAGGGCATCCGGCGAGAGCATGGTCTCGAAGGCCCGGGCTCTCTCGGCGCCGCCGGCGGGGAAGGTATCCGGCCCATGCTTGCGGACGAATTCGATCAACTCCCGGCGGAGGCGGTAGCGTAGCGCCCAGATCTCCTCGTCGCTGATCGCCTCTTCTTCCGAAATCACCCTCCAGAGGTCCGGGTCCATCAATCGCGTTTCCCACTCCGCTCCCAGGTGCCGTTTCCAAAAGCGCCGCGCCGGCCGAGACATCCAACCCAGCACGTGGACGCCATTGGTGACGTGTCCGATGGACGGTCCCCGATAGGAAGGGGAATTCAGCAGGTCTTTCCACATCTCCCGGCTGACCTGGCCGTGGAGCCGGCTGACTCCGTTGGCTCCTCTCGACATCTTGAGCGCCAGCACGGTCATGCAGAAATACTCCTTGGGATCCTCCGGTCGGGTCCGGCCGTAGCCAAGGAACTGCTGAGCCTTCATCCCCAGCAGCGACCGGTAGCCCGCAAAGGCGTATTCCATCAATTCGGGGCTGAATCGGTCATGCCCCGCGGCCACCGGGGTGTGGGTCGTGAACACGCAGCGGTCCCTCACCCAGGTCTCCGCCTCCTCGAGATCGGATCCCGAATCCAGTCGCCGGCGCAACAGTTCCAAGGCCAGAAAGGCGGAGTGGCCTTCGTTCAAGTGGAAGACGGCCGGAGTGATCCCCAGGGCCTGCAGCAGGCGCGCGCCGCCGATCCCCATGACCATTTCCTGGCCGATGCGGGTCGTCATGTCCCCGCCGTAGACTCTGGAGGTCAGGCCGCGGTAGGCGTTGTCGTTTTGGGGAAGCTCGGTATCGAGAAGGTAGATGGCGGCGCGGCCGACTCGGAGCCGCCAGGCCTGAAACCAGATCCGGCTCTGCGAAAACTCTATCCAAAGCAGCAGCGGCTTGCCCTGACTGTCCGTCACCGGCTCCAGCGGCAGGTTGTTTCTGTTGAGAGAGGGGTAGTGCTCTTCCTGCCAGCCGTTGGGGCTGATGAGCTGCTCGAAGTATCCTTGCCGGTAGAACAGGGTAATCCCGACGAAAGGCAACCCCAGGTCGCTGGCCGACTTGGCGTGGTCTCCCGCCAGCACTCCCAGGCCTCCGCAATAGATGGGGAGAGACTCGTGCAGAGCGAATTCCGCGCAGAAGTAGGCGACGGGGTTCTTGAGGCAAGGAGCCGCATTGGTCGCGCACCAGGTCGGCTCTCGGGTCAGGTACTGGTGGAAGGCGGCCAAGACCTCCCGGGTGCGGGCGGCAAAGTCCCTGTCCATCAGGCGCGACTTCAATTCCGCCCTGGAGACCGCCGCCAGCACCGCCACCGCGTTGTGACGGGAGGCTTCCCAGGCCAGGGGCGACAGTTCGGCGAATATCTCCCGGGCATCCGGGTTCCAGCTCCACCAGAGATTCCGGCTGAGCCGGTGGAGCTCGCGGATCATCACCTCCAGGTCGAACAACCCCTCCAGATAGTCGGTCTTTTCTTGGGCGTGCACGCTGGCAGTCTCCAGGCGGCCAGGGGCCGAATGGCGGCCGTAATCTATAGCATGTCCCCTGGAAAGATTCCAGACAGGCCGGGTGGAAGGAGGGGCAGCGAGTCGGAATCGGGGATCCCGCGCCGCCCCTGTTGACGATCTCGACCGGCCTCTGCTAGGCTCCGCTGGACCTGGACCCCAAGAGCCCGAAGTGGACCAGCGACCCTCCGACCCTTCCCCTCCCGCTTCTCCCCCCGGCAGGCCTCCGCTTCCGACGGGGAACAGACTCTTCTGGTTCTCGATCGGCTTGAGCCTGTTGGTGGGCCTGACCATCAACCTGTTGCCGGTCACCTTCAAGGTCTTCGAGAAGCTGTTCCAGGCCGGCTATGAAATGCAGGGCAGGGCCGAGGCGCTCTTTTTTCTCGGCGCCCTTGCCGGCAATGTCCTGGCCGGGCAGGTGACCCATCGCAGAGGTCCGGCCCGGTCGGTGAAATGGGGCCTGGCGGTCGGCGCGCTGGGCTTTCTCTTGCTGGGCGGCGCCCAGAACTGGCTCATGGCGCAGGCCGGCGCCGTCCTCATGGGAGCCGGGCAGGTCTGGCTCACCGTGGTCTACGGCACCATCACGGCCCAACACTTTCAGGTGTCCCGCCAGCGGGTCTTTGCCGCCCTGGCCTTGACCATGGCCATCGGCGGCACTCTGGCTCCGCTGGGCCTGGGGGCCTACGTGGACCATGCCTGGTTGGAACGAGGCTGGCCCTGGTGGATTCCCTATGCCGGCCTGATGAGCTTCTATCTGCTGACCCGTCTGACGGTGCCCTCCATACCGGAGTGGACTCCCGCGGCGGCGAACGGGGGCGACCGCTCCTCCGCCCGCCGGCTGCTTCTTTCTCCCTCGCTGTGGCTCATCGGTCTGGCCTTCACCTTGCACGGGATCGGACAGATGGGGGCGGTGGTCTGGCTGGGGCGGCTGTTCGAAAAGCGCCTGCTTCTGTCCGAGACCCAGGTAGGAACGATGATTGCCGTCAACATCACCGGCTTCATCGCCGGACGGGCGATCTGGACCTGGTTGGGCGGGCGCATCCCCGAGCGCATCCTGCTGGGTTGCAGCGCCGGCGTGGGAGCCACCTTCTATGTCCTGACCATTCTCAGCGGAAGCTACCAGCTCGCTTTGGCCATGACCTTCGTGGCGGGGATGGGAATGAGCGGCGACGCCATCTCCCTGCAGTCCTTCACGGCGCTGCGCTTCCGCCGGCAGGCCGCCCGGGCTTTCGGAATCACCCAGGCCCTGGGGCACCTGGGCGCGGCCATGGGACCCTACTATATCGGCTTTGTGGGAGACCACAGCGGGACCCTGGAGAAGGGGATCTGGGTCATCCCCATCACCATCGGCACCCTTTCCCTGCTCGGGTTCCTCTGGCACCTGCTGGACCGGCCCGCCCGGACACCGGAAGCCTCGTAGGAGCTGAAGAGGCCCCGAGGGTCTCATCCGGAATCCCGCCCTCCACCCACTCATTCCACCACCCGGAATCTGTTGCGAGGCTCTTCTTCCGTTGAATAATCCCCATCCGCGGCATAGAATGGGTGGTCTTGTCGCTTCCTGATTCTCCCGACACATTCCCATGACCCTTTTTTGCCGCAAGCGGCCGACACTTTGCCGATTCCGCCTGGCGCGACCGCCGGCCGCGGCCCCCCTGGTCTGGATACCCCTGCTGGTGCTTGCCTGGGGGGCGGCTTCCCTGCACCTGGCCGGGTCTTTCCTGTCTCCGCGGGTGTTGTCCGGCGACGACGACCGCTACCAGTTTCAGACGTTCGCCGGAGCCCAGGTGGTGACGGCGGCGCCCCTGCAGCTCCCGGCGAGGATTTCGGTCCTGCTGCTGCCCGACAGCTATTCCGAGCGGACCTGGCAGGAGGTCGAGCGCAGGGTGCGCCAACTGGCGGTGCTGGAGGACCGGCTGGCTCGATTCCGGCTTCACGTTGTGGCCGACGGCAGGCTCAGCTCCTGGGAAACCTCTGCAGAAGCGCTGCCGCACGACCTGTCCGGACTGAGATCCGGCCGCCAGGGCGTAGCTGCCGGCCAGTCAGAGCCGCCGCCGCGAAATGATGAAGGGGCGGTCGGCCTCTTCCAGGAGGCAGGAGAACTTCTGCCGGCGCCGTCGGTCCCGTGGGAAACCCTGATCCTGATCGCTCCGGACTCTGAGATCGCCGACCGGGAGCTGAAATCCTATTGCTCCGCCTATCTTGCCGACCGCTTCGGCCGGCGGAAGGTCCGCCTGGTCTATTGGGAGGTCCCCGGCGATCCAGCTCCAGGCTCACCACCCGCCGCCGAAAAGTCGGAGGGGGGAGCGGCCTCGGAGGAATCTGAGGCCGGCGACGGGGTCTGGACCACCGTCGCCCGATCCACCTGCGGTTCCGTCATAGAAACGGTGGGCGAGTTGACCCAGGCCCTGCTGCCGGCTTCCTGTACCGAGATCCCCATGCCGGAGGTCGCCCTGCCCAAGGGAGTGGTTCAGTACCGGGCCCGGCTGGTGGATCGGACGGACGGGCAGGTTGTGACGGAGTTCCCGGCTCTGTCCCGGTCCCTGGATGGCGGAACGGTCTTGCCCGGAGACTTCGCCCGGCTGCTGAGTTCCCTGCGCAATGCTCGCCAGGCGGCGGCTCAAAGGAACGGCGAAATGCTCCAGGCTTCGCTCAAGCAAGCCCTCGACCTCAACCCCTTTCATCCTCCCACCTTGAGGTTCGCCGCAGGGGTCTACCGCCGGCAGGGCGAGCTGAGAACCGCCCTGCAACTGATGACCCCCCTGGCCTCACTGATGCCACGCAACGCCTCCATCTTCACAGAGATTGGAGACCTCCACTTCGACCTTCAAGACTGGGAGCAGAGCGAGCAGGCCTACCGGCGGGCCATGAACGCCGATCCGGGCGGATCGGCCGTGCTGGCGAAACTCATCGGGATCCGGGAGGCGCAGGGAGAGATTGCCCGAGGGCTGCTGGAGATCGGCCCCGCCCTGCAGCGCTTTCCGGAGGGAGCCAGCCTCCACGCCCGTCGTGGCAGTCTGCTGGAGAAGTCGGGACGGGCCGAGGAGGCGCTCAAGTCCTATGGCAAAGCCGTCGAGCTCAGGCCGGAACTGGGGGAGGGACACCTTGGATTGGCCCGGATCCACCTGGCGCGCGATCGGAAGGACCAGGCCCGGGAGGCACTGCAGCAGGCCGCCGGGAAGATCCCCGATGCTCCCGGGCTCCAGATGCGTTTTGCAGGCTTCTGCGAAAAGGAAGGCCTGAACGACCAGGCGCTCGACTTCTATCGCAAGGCCTTGAATGCCGACCCGGGATTGCCGGACGCCTATCTGGGGCTGGCTCGGGTTCAGCTGAATCTGGGCGAGATCGATGAAGCCCTGGTCACCGCGCACCAGGGGCTGCAAGTCGCCCCCCGCTCGGTGGAACTTCACCAGTTCCAGGGTGATCTCCTGAAGCAGAGCCACCGGATCCCGGAGATGCGGCGGGCGGTCGAAACCGCGGCCACCACCTTCCCCGGAAATGTCGAAGTCCTGGCCAGGCTGGCCCGGGTTCGGGATGTCTTCGGTTATCGGGCGGCCGAGGCTTATGAGGGCCTGGCCGAGGCTCTGGAAGCCGAGAAGGCCGGTTCGGATCGATTGGAGCCGGTGCTGGAACGAGGCCTGCTGGTAGCCCTGCGGGACGGGGATCGAGCCCGGGCCGCGAGTATGTCGGCGCGTCTGAAGCAACTGGGCAGAGGGGATATCCCGGCCATCGATCCGATCGCGGGACCAGCGTCAAAGAAAGGCCTGTTGGTGGTTCCCGGCGGGGTTCGGGGCCTGGCGCGGGCAGCCGGCTTGCGGGAAGACACGCCCCCCGAAACCTTCGCTTCCGACTTCGTCTCCCACCTGATACGCCGAACCTACGGAAAGGCCGGGGCCGGGTACGTGCAGGCGCTGCGCTACTACTTCGACTCGGTGGCGGCTCTGCGGGCCCATGCCCGCTCGAGGAAGCTGGAGTTTCAGATCCTGCTCGAGACCGGGAACGAGTCTCGCCTCAAGAAGACCCGGGAGGTCCTCGCCCTCCTGGGGTGGGCCATCAGACGGTCCGAGGGAAGGATTCGGGTGGAGTTGGGCACCGATGAATTGGCCGCACTCAGACAGACCTTCTCTTCGGCCCTGGGCGTGGACGAGATGGAAATGAAGTCGCAACTGGAGGCCGGAGCTTCCTACCGGTTGACGTTCAGCGATCAAAGGGTACCCATCATCTTCGAAGAACGGTTCTGGTTGAGGCGTTTCTTTGACGGGAACCGCCCGGTCGGAGGCCTCCTGAGAGCGTTCGTGGAGAATATCCCCTCCGCCCGGCTCTACGCGGGTCTGGCGGCAATGAACGATGAGGCCCGCCGCCTGGTGGTAGAGACCTACACCAGCCGGGAACTGTTGGAGGTACACCCGAACAGTCTTCTGGCCTACGGTTCAGCCTTGTCCGTCCGCGAGGGAGGGCTGCTTCTCCCCGGCGGGGCCGCTGCGGCGCCGGCCTGGGAGTCGCTCCTGGGGACCCGCCCCGATAGACCCAAGCGCTTTGTTCGGCGCCTCTTCAGCCAGGACAATGGCAAGCCGCTGGCCTTTTATCACACGCTCATCAACCTGCCGGATTCGAACCAGCGCTTTTTCACCAGCAGTCCGGGCCGATTGGCCAAGTTCTATGCAGCCTTTCCCTTCACGGGTTCCGAGGAAGCCAAGCGGCGCATCGTCAACCATCGCATCCCCTTCAGGACCCTGGTGCGGGAATTGCCCCTCGATGGGCAGGGACGGGTTCGCTTCCCGGGAAGCGCCAGGGTCTGGACGGTTTCCCATGGATGGTCCGGCAGGCCGGACGAGATCCCAACATCCGCGGGCCTGGCCGCCCCGGCCGTCTCCCCGGAAGCCGAGGACGAAATCCTGCTTCGAATGCCCCTGGTGGAGTATCAGTTCAGCATGAAGAAATACAGCTTGGCGGAGAACTTTCTGGCGGTGGTGCACCTGGAACGCCACTGGGATCATCCGATGTCGGAAGAGGCCGCCCTGCTGCTATCCAGGCACTATCCCAAATATCGCGAGTTATTCCCCTATCTGGCGTCTTTGCCGCGCCCCTCCACTCAGCAACTCCAGCGGTTCTTCCAGGCAGCCCGCAATGTCGAGGACGTGGACCTCACCAGCTTGAACGACACCCTGGGACTGTTTCACGGATTGCTCCAGACCCTGGTGCTCCTTTCGGAAAACCGTGCCCTGGAGGAATCTGAAATTGCCTCGATTCTGGATGCGTTAAGCCAGAGATTCGCCGAGGCCAGGACCGAGGCGGAATTCGCCGGGGCCACGGTGGCTGTCCTGCGGCGCCTGGAGCAGGCTTTGCCCGTTCCACCTCCCCCGGCGGACAGCGATTCGTCATCCTACACGAGAAGCAACGCCGGGCGCTCGAAGATCCTGGCGCCACAGCCGGCCGGCCTCGACGGGCAATTGATGGCGGCCCTCGGGGGCAGATCCAGGCAGGTCGAATTCGAGTCCAACGGCCGGAGGGCCACCATCGATGCCGGCTCGAGGAATCGAAAGAGGCTCGAGGAGGTCCTGCGGCTGCAGCGGGTCCCCTCGCTGACCGGTCTGCTGGAGCTATACGATGCGGCCCACGCCATCCGGGGGGATCAGGACCAGGCCGTCCTGGACTCATTCAGGAGGAAGTTCGGGGAACTCCATGAACTGGAGCAGCAAATTGAGAATCAGTTGACCGACGCGCAGCGGGGCAATGCGGTCTTTTTGCAGCGGGGCCGGACCTCAAGGTGGGTCCGTCAACTGAACAATGCGATCGCCAACCGCAGCCGCGGCAACCGATCGGATCCCCTTCCCGAGTTGTCTCAGGAAGTCGTCGGCCATCTCGACGGGAGTTTCAAGGATGCCCTGGTGGGATGGGTCTACGCCTACTACTTCTCTCCCCGGGACCTGGTGGTAGCTGAAGATCCGCTGCTGACCAGGAAGCACCAGTTCCACGTCGCCGTCGGCAGCGGCGGGCGCAACTATTGGCCGGTGGCATCCCGGCAAACGTTGCGGCGCCAGACCGGGAACTACCTGCGGGGCCCGCTGTGCCAAATTGCAACCCTGACGGGAGAGATCGGACTGGTCAAGGCCGAAGCCGGGGAATCCATCGGAACGGACCCGGTGGTCGAGGGATTCGCGGCCGCACAGCTGTCCGGGGTGAGATCCCTGCCCTGGCCACACGTCAATCCGCTCACCATGCACCTGGTGGCATTGAAGATCCGGTTGGCCCGGGAATTCCTGGCCCGGTCAAGCCTGCAGCAGGAAATGCAACAGGACTTGGCGCAGATTGTCGAGGGATTGCTGGGGCCGACCCGTAGAGCCCAGTTGCTGGAGGCCGTGGCCACACGGGAACTGGAAGGCCTGACCGACCTGCTGAGCTCCTCCGATCTCTACTTCCTGGGGCATCGCCTGTGGGACGAAAAGCAGGCCGCTCACCTGGGGAATGGGCCGATCCGGGAGGCGTTGGAGCGCGCCTCAGCCCTGGTTCCATCCCATCAGGACCGATTCTTTGCCGGATCCGAGTTGAGTGACCGCACCTATGGCAAACGGCTCCCGCCACCACCCTACGAAGAGTACAACAACTCTTTGCTGACCCACCATCTCTCCAGGCGATTGGGTCACTTGATGCTGACACTGGCCGAATCGGCCGACCGGTCCGGCCTGCCCCTGGAAGCCCTGGCCCTGGTGGCGGAACCGGCTGTCAGGCACCTGGCTCTCAACGCTCAAATGAACAACAGCGCCGACTGGAAAGGCGCTCTTCGGGCCATGTCCGAGCTCCCGCTGGAAGAACTGGTTCGCCAGGTGGTCCTGCCGGAACCGGACTATTAGGTGGGAGCAACCTCATGAGTAATCTTCGCGCCTGGATGGCTGTGGCTCTCTTCCTGGGGACCGTGCAGACGGCTGCCCCCCAGAAAAACAGGGAACCCGACCCCTTGCCCGACCGACTGGCGCAGGCGGCAAGGGAAAGACCCGGGGAGGGCATCTCCCGGATCAGCAGACTTCTCGCCGTCCAGGGCGCCGGCCAAGCCCACTTCCTGGAGATCAGCACCCGCGGCCTGCCCTTCATGGGTTCTGAAGAGGCCAAGGTGACCATGATCGAGTTTTCGGATTACCAGTGTTTCTTCTGCCGGCGCCACGACCGGCAGGTCGCTCCCCGCATCGTGGAGGAGTACGTCAAGAGTGGACAGGTGAAGTATGTCTTTGCAGATTTTCCGCTGGCGTCCCACGCCGGGGCTTCCAAAGCGGCCCAGGCGGCCCACTGCGCCGGGGACCAGGGCAAGTACTGGGAAATGAACGACCTGTTGTTCCGGCACCCCCAATCCCTCACCGAGACGACGCTCAGAGCCTTCGGCGACAGCCTGGGGATCGATAACCAGGTCCTGCTGGACTGCGTCGAAAGCGGTAAATACGCTCGAAAAGTCCAGGAGGGCTTGAGTCAGGGCAAGAAGGTCGGGGTCCGGGGAACCCCCTCCTTTTTCTTTGGCTTGACCGACAAGACCCAATCCACGGTCAGGGTCCGGAGAACGCTGACCGGAGCCCATCCCTATCCCGCCTTCCAGCGGCTGATCGAGGACCTGCTGGCGCAGTAACCCCCCATAAGCCCGCCACCCGGCGACCCCGGACCGCCGCTGCTGCGGACAATCATTCGAGCCTTTCGCAAAATTCGCCGTAGGGCAGGTGTTGTTGCCGGCAAATGCTGCCCCTGCCCTGCCGGGCGCATCATCCGAGAGTGAAACAAGGGAAGTTCATGGCCTGTCGGGAACAGGTTTATTGAACATCGATGCACAGGATGCACAGGATTAACAGGACGAAATCTTCCTGCACTAGAAGCCAGCGCAGGCGATGATCCGGTGCGGTTTGGCGGATTCCCGGCATTGGAAGCTAGCCGTTTCCTGAAAAAATCCTGCGCATCCTGTGCATCGATGTGAATAAACCCTCTGCTCATGCTCGACTTTGAACCGATTTCCAGCCAACAAACGTGGCTTGAGTCGAAGTTCCTCGGATTCCAACTCATGCGTGATCGCCTCTGATATCGTCTTGCAGAGGTCCACCTGATCTTTCCGTTGGCTGCTTCAGGGGGCGGGAGCGGTCGGTTGGGTTTTCTCTGAAGTCACGGCTTCATCCTGCGGCGGCCGGCTGGACCACCAGGAGGCCAGCATGGCGCCCGACATGTTCATCCAGGGTCCGAAAACGGCCGAAGGAAGGGCCGCCATCGAGCTCTGCCACACCTTGACGGCCAGTCCCGACGCCATGCCTCCGTTCTGAAGGCCCACTTCAATGGCCACGGTCCGGGAGTCGGTTTCCCCCAGGCCCAGCGCCCGGGCGCCTCCGTAGCCGAAAAGATATCCGACAATGTTGTGAATGACCGCTGCCACGATGATGGTCAGCACGAAGCCGCCGGCCAGCAGGGAGTCGCGGGACAGGGAGGTGATGATCCCGATGATGAAGCAGATCGAGAACATGGAGATGAAAGGCAGGGCCTTCATAATGGAACTGGAAACCAGCTTGAGGTTGGGACGGGTGGCGCCCAGCCGTGTCAGGAGGGCGTTGGCCACCAGCCCTCCAGCCACCGGAAGGATGATCATCTTGATGATGGCCACCATCATGGCCATGAACTTGACTTCCACGTAGGTCCCGGCCAACAGTTGGGTCATGGCCGGTGTCATCAGCGGTGCGGCCAGGGTGGAGCAGGAGGTCATGGTGACCGAAAGAGCCACGTTCCCCTTGGCCAGGAAAGTCATGACGTTTGAGGCCACTCCCCCGGGACAGGAACCGATCAGCACCATGCCGGCCGCGACCTCCGGATTGGTGGTGGTCAGCATTGCCAGCCCCTTCCCCACAAAGGGCATGACCGAAAACTGCAGGACCAGGCCGATGATCACGGCTTTGGGCATGGAGAAAACCCGGAGAAAGTCACCTGGAGTCAACTGGGTGCCCATGCCGAACATGATGATCTGGATGAGCGGCACCATCAGCGTGCTGAGCTCGAACCCGGACCAGGTGTGAAAGGCGGCGGGATAGAACATGGCCGCGGCCACGAAGGCGGCCACCCATAGCGTGAAGGCAAAGGCGGAATAGTTGCGGCTCTTGCCCACGGCGATGGCCAGCAGGCAGAACAGCAGAATAACCGCCGGTCCGACGAACTGCACCGCGCCGGTGGCCAGCAAAACCGGGATCAGAAGGATGCATGCCAGAGCCGGAATCAGGCAGGCGCGGCAGGCGCCGTCCTGGGACAGGGCAGGCCGGTTCTTTTGGTCTGAAGATGCCATGGATTCCCCGATCGCGGGCGGCCGCGATCGATGTGAGTGGAAAGGCCGGGTTACAATGGCGTTCGGTTCCCCCGGTCCCTGCCCGGCATGCCGCCAATGGATCCGGCGGGGACGACGGGCGGAGGTTCCGTTGCCCGGCATTTATCAATAGAGCTGGCGCGCCCGGAGGGATTCGAACCCCCGACCTGCGGCTTCGAAGGCCGACGCTCTATCCAGCTGAGCTACGGGCGCTGCACCTGCGGTAGCTCGAAAGTCGGCTGATTATAGCCGAGTGGTAAAGGAGAGACCATGAAAATCAGCCGGTTGGAATGCCTGCACGCCGATGCGGGATGCCGCAACTTCGACTACCTCAAGATCACCACCGACGACGGTCTTACGGGCTGGAGCGAATTCAACGAGTCCTTTGGCGGAATGGGGGTTTCGGCCGTCATCGAACACCTGGCGCCCACGCTGCTGGGAAGAGACCCGCGGGCCTACGAGGCCATCGGCGCCATGCTCTATGCCGTCAGGCGCCAGGCCAGCGGGGGCCTGGTGCAGCAGGCCTTGGGGGCCATCGAAAACGCGCTGCTGGACCTCAAGGCCAAGTCCCTGGGGATTTCGGTCAGCGAGATGCTGGGCGGTCCGGTGCGAGACCGGATCCGCCTCTACTGGTCCCATTGCGGAACCTACCGGGTGGCCTGGCACGAGGAGATGGGCATCCCTCCGGTGCGGACGCCGGCTGACGTGGTGGCCCTGGGCAAGGAAGTAGCGGCCTCGGGATTCACGGCTCTGAAGACCAACATTTTCCTGCTGGAGGGCAGGCCGCGCCTGCACATCCCCGGCTTCTCCCTGGTCGACGAGTTTCCAGCCCTGAACGCGGAACGGTCGGTGCGGCGGGCCATGTGCGATCAGTTGGAAGCCTTCAGGGAAGGGGCCGGTCCCGACATGGATATCCTGGTCGACTTGAATTTCAACTTCAAGACCGAGGGCTTCCTGAAGATGGCCCGGGCCATGGAGCCCTTCGACCTGCTGTGGGTGGAGATCGACAGCCGGGACCCCAAGGCGCTCCGGTGGATTCGCCGCGGCACCCGAATCCCGCTGGCTTCGGGAGAATGCCTGTTCGGCAGGCGCGACTACATGCCTTACCTGGACCAGCAGTCCATGGACGTGGCCATCATCGACGTCCCCTGGAACGGGCTGGCCGAATCGCTGAAGATTGCCTCCCTGGCCGACATCCACGAGGTCAACGTGGCTCCCCACAACTTTTACAGCCCCCTGGCCACCCTGATGAGCGCGCACTTCTGCTCGGTCGCTCCCAACGTGCGGATCATGGAAATCGACCCGGATACGGTTCCCTGGTACGACGACCTGGTGACGGTGAGACCCAGGATCGTGGAGGGTCACCTGCACCTGCCCAGTGGACCCGGATGGGGCACCGAGGTGAATGAGGAGGCGGTGAGAGCCCACCCGCCGAGGGTGAAGCAGTGGAAGTTTTCTTAGGAGTTGCCGGGGTAGCTCTTTGGGGTGCCTTCCCCGCCGACCTGCACCGAAAAGGTCCCATCGGCCTGGACCGAGGCCTTGATGAACTGGCCGGCTTCCCCCTCGGGATTGGCGATGAACTGCGGCTGGGTATTCAACTCGGGACCGGTCTGAAGGTTGCGGTGAACTTGCCAGATGGTCTCAATCCCCTCCATCCCCATCAGGGTCTTCATGGTCTCCGGCTCCGCCCCTTTTTTCGGAGCGTTGTTGATGACCACGACCCGAGGCCGAATGCTCTCGATCAGGACCGGGTTGTTGCTGGCGTCCAGTCCGTGATGGCTGATTTGAAACAGATCCACTCTGCCAACCCGGTTCACCGGACAGACCAGCTCGGCTTCCAACTCCCAGGTCAGGTCTGCGGTGTCCAAGAACGAAAACCGGCCGTAGCTCAACAGCAGCACCACGCTCTGGCCGTTGTCGGTCTGGTCCGCTGGTTTGGATGTCCTTTCATCGCAGGCCGGATTGGGTGAGACATTTCCGGCTGTCGGCAGAAACTCTCCCGCTGAGGCCAGGCAGTACAATCCCACTTTCGGCAACCCTTCCGACTGCCCCAGCGCAATCTCGTCGCCGGGCTTGAGAGTCCGGGAATCTCCCCGGGTCGTCTCCCGATACTTGGCGATCCCCGCCCTTGCCCGCTTCAAATCGCCTTTGGAGGCATAGTCGCTTTCGCTGGGGAACCCCCGATCGTAGAAGTTCCTGATGGGGATCCGCTGGTGGACCCGGGTGGCTCCCGCGTAGTGGTCCCCGTGCCAGTGGGTGGCCACGAAATGGTCGATCTGCGTCAGGCCGGCAACCTCAGTGGCGACCCGATGGATCCGGTCGGCGTGGCTGTCCCTGTCCTCTCCGGCGTCCACCAGGATCGATTCGCCGCCGGGGGTGACGATCAGCGTGGCCGCTCCTCCGTCGACATCCACCCAGTAGATTTCCAGCGGCCGAGCTGCCTTGGGTTCCTCTGAAACGGGAGATGGATCCTCGGCGGCGCATCCGGCCAGGCACAAAGCCATTGCGACAAGAGCCGGAAATGTCTTCAGCATGAGATCTCCGTTCAGGCCAGGATCTGCTTTACCACCGTTCCGTGCACATCGGTCAGCCGGAAGTCTCTTCCCTGGAAGCGATGGGTCAGCCGAGTGTGGTCGAACCCGAGCAGATGGAGAATGGTGGCGTGCAGGTCGTGCACGTGGACCTTGTCCTTGACCACGTTGAAGCCCAGCTCGTCCGTCTCTCCCAAGGTGGTGCCGGGGCGGATGCCGCCACCGGACAGCCACATGGCGAAAGCGTTGGGATGGTGGTCGCGCCCGTCGGTTTCGGGCCCCTGGACCATGGGCGTGCGACCGAATTCGCCTCCCCAGAGCACCAGGGTTTCATCCAGCAATCCCCGTTGTTTGAGATCCTTGATCAGAGCCGCCGAGGGTTGATCGGTGTCCCGGCAGTTCTGCTGAATGCGCTTGCTGAGGTTGGCGTGCTGATCCCAAGACTCATGGAAGAGCTGCACGAAGCGGACCCCTCTTTCCACCAGGCGCCTGGCCAGCAGGCAGTTGTTGGCGAAGGATGACTTGCCCGGTTCCGCACCGTAGAGATCCAGGATGGACTGGGGCTCCTTGGAGATGTCCATGAGCTCGGGGACGCTGGACTGCATGCGAAAGGCCATCTCGAAGGAGTTGATGCGAGTGGCGATTTCGGGATCTCCGATCGCCTGCAGCCGCATCCGGTTCAGGTCCCGGACCGCGTTCAGAGAATCCCTCTGCAGGCCGGAGTCAACACCCTTGGGGTTGGAAAGATAGAGCACGGGCTCGCCGGTGTTGCGGAAGGTCACGCCCTGGTGGACGGTAGGCAGGAAGCCGCTCCCCCAGCAGGCATTGCCCCCGCTGGGACCCTTGCTGCCGGAGCTGAAGACCACGAAGGAAGGCAGGTCCCGGGACTCGCTGCCCAGGCCGTAGGTGACCCAGGACCCCAGGCTGGGCCGGCCGAACTGCTGGGACCCGGTGTTCATCAGGATCTGGCCGGGGGCGTGGTTGAAGGCATCGGTGGTCATGGATTTCACAATGGCAATGTCGTCGGCGACACTGCCAAGGTGGGGCAGCAACTCCGATATCTCGGCATTGGATTGGCCGTGGCGACCGTACTTGAACTTGGGACCCAGCAGTTGGGAATGGGGATCGATGAAGGCCGCCCGGTAGCCCTCGAGCAGCTCGGCGGGCGGCATGGTCCCGTCGAACCGAGTCAGTTGAGGCTTGTGATCCAGCAGTTCCAGGTGGCTGGGCGCCCCCGCCATGAAGAGAAAAATGACCTTCTTGGCCCTGGGCGCGTAGTGGGGCGCCTTGGGAGCCATGGGATCGTTGCCGTGCTGCCGGGCAGCGGCCAAGCCGGTTTCTCCCAGCAATTGGCCCAACGCCACCGATCCCAGGCCGACGCCGCACTGGGCCAGAAACCAGCGGCGGGAGATCTCACGGGGATCCATTATTCCGTATCGGTCCTGATTGCTCATGGCTTCATCCTTATTCCTTGCTTATGGTCTCATCCAGGTTCAGCAGCACGCGGGACACGGCCGTCCAGGCGGCCAACTGGGCCGGGGTGGTCCCGTCCGGCAACCGGGGGCGTTCCCGGGGATCGTAACCGGCCAGATCCCAGGGGCTGATCCATCCGTCGGCCAGCCGATGCTTCTGTTCACTGAGGAAAGCCAGCAGACGGCCTACCTCGGCCCGGGTGGGCTGCCGGGCCAGGCACCGTCGAAAGGCGTAGGCGAGCCGCTGCTCCCGGTTGTCTCCCCCTTCGCGCAGCGTCTGCAGGGCCAGGGCGCGAGCCGCTTCCAGAAAGACCGGTTCGTTAAGAGTCGTCAGAGCCTGAAGAGGGGTGTTGGAGAGAGGCCGGCGCACGCAGGACGACTCTCCGCTGGGAGCGTCGAAGGTCTGGAGCATGGGATAGGGAACGGAGCGGTAGCGGAAGGTGTAGATGCCCCGCCGGTAGCGGTTCCATCCCTGGGCATCCTCCCACACCTTGGTGCTGAAGCTGGCGGGCCGAACGAAGAGAAACTGGGGTGCGGGAGAGTAGACGCTGGGACCGCCAACCTCGGGGCGAAGCAGGCCGCTGGCGGCCAGAGCGATGTCTCGGACCACCTCGGCGTCCACTCGAAATCGCGGGCCCCTGGCCAGCAGCCGGTTGTAAGGATCCTCGCGGTACTGATGGGGAGTCGCCCGGGAGGACTGGCGATAAGTGGCCGAAGTCACGATGAGTCGATGCAGGGACTTGAGACTCCAACCCCGCTCCATGAACTCGACCGCAAGCCAATCCAGCAGCTTGGGATGAGAGGGCGCCTCGCTCTGCTTCCCCAGGTCCTCGCTGCTCCGCACCAGGCCGATGCCGAAATACCCCTGCCAGACCCGATTGACCAGGGTGCGCGCCGTTGTGGGAGCCTTGCGGTCCACCAGCCAATGGGCAAACGCCAGCCGATCGACGGGACCGTTTTCCGTAAGGGCGTTCAGAAAGGCCGGCACCCCTGGACTGACACGCTTGCCGGGACGAAGGAAATCGCCCCGGGCCAGCACGTGGGTCGGTCGCAGCCGTTGGCGCTCGGAAAGCACCAACTGAGTGGTCCCCTTGGGATGTTGGCGCCAAAGGTCCTCGATGCGGTCGTTGAAGCGGTTCCACTCGGGGACGGTGGTCCGCCAGTAGCTGAAGACCTCGCGGATCTGTTCCGGGGTGCGCCGGGCGGACTGGATGGACAGTATTTCCCGAACCCTCTTGGGCAAAGGATCGGCCTCGGCGCCGGCCTCGCCGGTGATCGAGAGACGAAAGCGCCCCAGGTTGCGGTTTCCGGTCCCCTGGTCGTCGCCGCCCGCATGTTTCTGGGTGAGATAAAAGGTCAGGAGAGTGCCCTTGGCATGGTCGATGGGCTGCTCCGCCCGGAACACGGCTTTGCGCGGCTGGTTGCGCAGGACCGTCCCGGTGTCCACGCCCCAGGCGGTCTCCTCCTTGCCGTCGATGGCAAGGGCCACCGGTCCGATGACCCGCGGCTCGCCGCCCTCTTCGGTGGGGGTCAACTCCAGCGGAGCGGGCACGATGTCGGCGGTGGCCGAGGCCATCTTCACCGGGCGCACCTGGTCGGGATGGGCCGCCGGGGCCGCCTCCACTTCGAATTCCGACAGGGCGCAGGTGCCGTTGATGGACCGCCCCGGTCCACCCATGGGGAGATCGTCATCGGTCATCAACTCCAGGCGGAAGGCGGCGATGGGACGATGATCGGTCCTGAGCGTCATCTTCACCCGGTGGCTCCCGCCCGTCGCCCCCTGGGCCAGGAAAGAGCCGTCCTCCAGAGGAAGGTACCCTTGGCCCTGAGTGGAAAAATCGTCCACCTCGGGTTGAACCACCGTCCATTGGGGCGGTTCCTGGTCCAGGCCGCGTTCCCACGCATCCATCCGCGCTCGCCAGCCGGGGTGGCCTTGCTGCAGCTCCAGCTCGACGTCTCGGATCTCGCGCCGCAAGGCTTCCCGCAGGCGCTGCTCTTCCGGCGTATAGACGGCGACCTGGGCCTCGTGGGCATTGTTCAGGAAAGAGAAGAGGCGGTAGTACTCCTCCTGGGTCAGGGGGTCATACTTGTGGTTGTGACATTGGGCGCATTGGATGGTGATGCCCAGAATGCCCTTGCCCACCGCCTCCATGCGGTCGAACATGGCTTCCATTCGGAACTGCTCCGGATCGATGCCCCCTTCCAGGTTCATCATGGAATTTCGAAGGTAACCCGTGGCCACGATCTGGTCCTGGGTAGCTCCCGGGAGCATGTCGCCGGCCAGTTGCTCGACTATGAACCGGTCGTAGGGCAGATCGCGGTTCAGGGCGCCGATGACCCAGTCCCGGTAGAACCAGACGATTCTGGGCAGATCCTTTTCGAAACCGTCGGAGTCGGCGTAACGGGCGGCATCCAGCCAGCGACGGCCCCAACGCTCTCCATAGTGAGGCGACCCCAGCAGCCGCTCCACTTGATTGCGGTAGGCTTCTGAACTGTCATCGGCCAGGAAGGCGTCCACCTCCTCGATGGTCGGCGGCAGCCCGATCAGATCCAGGCTCAGACGGCGCAGCAGAGTGACCCGGTCGGCCTCGGGAGTGGGGGACAGGCCCCGGGCTTCCAACCGGGCCAGGACAAAGGCGTCGATCGGGTTGGACACCCAGCTTGCACCCCTCACCTTCGGAAGCTCCGGACGCGAGGGAGGCACGTAGGCCCAGTGGCGCTCGACTGCCGCTTCGTCTTCCCCGGCAGCCTCGGGCCAGTCGGCGCCCTGTTCGATCCACTGCCGGATCAGCTCGATGGCTTCCGGATCGAGCGGCTTGCCGCCCATGGGCATCTGCGCCTGCTCTCCCATACCTGCCACCCGCTGGAAGAGCAGGCTCCCATCGGCATTGCCCGGCTGGATCGCCCGGCCGGACTGCCCGCCGGCCAGTGCCCGGGATCTCGAATCCAGCCGCAGTTCCGCCATCTGCTGCTCGGGGCCGTGGCAGGAAACGCAGGAGGCCTGCAAGACGGGTTGGATATCCCTGAGAAAGTCCACCCGCGCGGAAGCCTCGGCCGGAACGCCCTGGGAGGAAGGGGTGAACTGAAGGCACAAGCAGGCAACGGCAATGGCCGGAAGCCCCGCGGCGGGGATTCCCAAAAATCGTTTCGAGAGCATGCCGGTATCATAGCGAAAAACCCCCGAAAAGGCAGTGAAATTCGGAGCGGTTCGGCAGGCGGCGATCCCTGCAGGTCGGGACTTCAGGCCGGAAACCGTGCCGTGGTTTTTGTTTGCGGGCGCCGTGGCGGATGCCGATAATGGGGAGCGGAAATGGGACTGTCTCGAACCTGTACCCGGAGACCCTTATGAAAATCGAAGCCAAGGCAACCTTGCCGAAACGGAAACCGACCGACCTGCTGGTGCTGCTGCTGGACAAGGAGCGTGAACTCTGCCGAACTGCCGATGCCGGCCTGGGAGAGCTTTTGGAAAGGCTTTCACGGGACTATGGGGAAGGCAGAATCAGGAGGGAATACTTCAGCGCCAGCCCCAGTGAGTTGGCTAGTCATGTGCTCGTCCAGCACACCAGCCTGGTGAAGCCCTACGATCTTTCCGAGAAAGTGAAGATCCTGGCGGCCCGGGCCCTGGATCAGGCTCGCGACCTCGACCTGACTCAGGTGACCTTTTTGCTGAACGGCAAGGACGCCCCGGGGCTGGTGGGATCAGTGACGGAAGGCGTCGCCCTGGGTGGATACCGGTTCGACAAGTACCGAAAGGAGAAGGACCGCTTCGGGGACAGAGCTCGGGTCACGCTTTGGGTTGCGGGCGCCGGGCTGACGGAGTGCCGCCGGCATCTGGACCGGACGGTCCTGATTTCCGAGTGCGTGAATGACGCCCGCCAACTGGTGAACGAGCCCGGGGCGGCGGTCTACCCGGAGGTGATTGCCGACCTGGCCAGGGAGATCGGCGGCGAGCATGGCCTCAAGGTTTCGGTGCTGGACGAGAACGGCCTCCGCAAGGCGAAACATGCCGGACTGCTCTGCGTGGGGAGCGGCAGCATTCACCCGCCGAGACTGGTCAGCCTGGAGTATCGACCGGCCCGACCATCCAAGGTCCGGCTGGCCCTGGTCGGCAAGGGGATCACCTTCGATACGGGCGGGATCTCATTGAAGCCCGGAGACAGGATGCTGGAAATGAAAGGAGACATGGCCGGCAGCGCCGCCGTCCTCTACGCCATGAAGGCCATCGCCCGCTTGCAGCCCGAGATCAACGTGCTGGGCGTCATTCCCGCGGCCGAAAACATGCCCGACGCCAGGGCGCAGCGACCAGGCGACATCTTCGTCCCCAGAAACGGCAAGTCGGTGCAGGTGGACAACACCGACGCCGAGGGGCGACTGGTCCTGATCGACGGATTCGAGAGGGCCGGGGAATGGCAGGCGACCCATATCGTCGATATCGCCACGCTGACCGGCGCCGTGGTGCGGGCACTGGGGACGGGCTACGCCGGGATCATGGGCAACGACTCCAGCCTGACCCGGGCCCTGATCGATTCCGGCAGGAGCCAGGGAGAAATGCTGTGGGAACTGCCGCTTCCGGATGAGTACCGGGAATTGCTCAAGAACCCCTACGCCGACGTCAACAACATCGGGGGCCGGTATGCCGGCGCCATTACGGCCGGCCTCTTCCTGCAGGAGTTCGTTCCCGAGGGCGCGTGCTGGGCCCACCTGGACATCGCCGGCCCCTTTCTCTTCGGCAAGGCCTGGAAGTACTACCAGGCGGGAGCCACCGGGTTCGGGCTCAAGACCTTCGTGGAGCTGTGCCGGCGATTCTCCGGCCACCTTGCGTGAAACAACAGAAAAAAAGAGTTATCCACGAAGACACACAAAGAACGACGAACGGCCACTAAGCGGGACGGATCTGCGTCAACGGCCCGCACCGCCGCGAATCGGACTATTAACATCGATGTACAGGATGCACAGGATTTTTCAGGAAACGGCTGGCCCGCAATCCTGAGCATCCGCAAACCCGCACCGGATCATCGCCTGAGCCGGCTTCTCGTG
>JAJECY010000220.1 GCA_022821775.1 Acidobacteriota bacterium | reverse complement strand
CCCCGCATGTTCCCGCTGATCCAAAGCAGGGCCAAGATGCGGCAAGCCGGGCCGACGATCCCTACACGCTCTCGGTGGACGTGGACCTGGTCAATGTCAACGTGGTGGTGACCGACGCCAACGGAAGATACCTGACCTACCTGACAAAGGAAAACTTCCGGATCTACGAGGACAGGGTCGAGCAACAGATCACCCACTTCTCCCCGGTGGACACCCCCTTCGCCGTGGGACTGCTGTTGGACACCAGCAACAGCACCATCAACAGGTTGAAACAAATCCAGGACGAAGCCATTCGCTTCATCGATCAGATTCATGTCGACGACGACGTGCTGGTCATCTCTTTCGACGATGAAGTGCATCTGGATAGTGATTTCACCCGCAACAAGACGGCCACCGAACGCGCCATCAAGCGAACCCGCACGGGGGGATCCACCCAGCTCTATGAAGCCGTCTACCTCGCCCTGCAGCAGAAGCTCCGTCCCAGGCGGGAACGCAAGGCCATGGTGCTCTTCACCGATGGCGTCGACACCGCCAGCCCTACTTCTACGCGTGGTGAAACCATCGAGCTGGCCCAAGAGGCGGATACGCTCATCTACCCGATCTTTTTCGACACCCGCTACGACAGGGGTCGCATGTCCCGCAACCCGCGCCCGCCCTTGAGGCGGGGAGGCGGCACCGTAGGTGTTCCGACCGGCGGGGGTCAGGTCGGGTTGCCGACCGGTGGGGGTACCGTCGGGCTGCCGACCGGTCGGGGAAGGGTTGGATTGCCCGTGCCTTCTCGCCGCCCGACTTCTGGCCGCCTGCCTCCGCCAAGCCGCGCCCCCCGATTCCCCACCGGCGTCGGCCTGGGCCGAAGCGACGCGGAATTTGACCAGGGCCGCGAGTATCTGCAACAGTTGGCAGAGGTCACTGGGGGCACCCTTTACGTCTCCGAGGGCCTCCGCAACCTGGGCGATGCTTTCCGAGAAATTGCCGCCGAGCTGAGCAGCCAATACAGCCTGGCCTACAGTCCCACCAACAAGACAAGAGACGGCAAGTTTCGCCGGATCAAGATCGTGACCGACCTCCCCGATGTCATCGTCAGAGCCAAGCGCGGCTACCACAGCCAACCCTTCTAGCTGACATATTCAAACGAAGCCCATTTTCTTCAAATTGACCTTATACAGCCTGTCAATCCACAATGGCAGCGAAGGATTTCTCATGACAACGCTGAAGCGGGTCAAAAAGGGATGCTTGGGGTTGCGACTGACGGCAGGCGCCGGGGCCGTGCTCTTGTGCCTTGTAACACCAGTGATGGCGCAGGTGGTGGTGAGCGGGACCGTCACCGATCAAGGCTTGAACCCCATCCGGGAGGTAAGCCTCCTCATTGAGAACAGTGGCGGTCCTGGCGTAGAGGTAACCACCCGTTCCAATGCACAGGGGACCTTCAGTTTCAACCTGGTTCGAGCCGGGAAGTATCTCCTCCAGGCAACCCATGGCGACTATTATCCGATCGAGGACAAACGCCTGGATTTAATCACCGGGGTGAATCTCGTCAACATTGAACTCATCTCCCTGGAGGAATCCCAGATCACAGTCGATGTCTATCCTGACGACCACCTGTCGGTGGAGCAGGTCGCCATGTCGCAGGCGCTGGAGGAGAGGGAAATCGACTCCATCCCCGTAACCCGCTCAACCAAGCTCCGAATTCAAGGCGCCGCGGCGGTTTTGCCGGGCGTCCTGAGGGATCCGAAGGGTGACTTGCATGTTCATGGAAGCTCGGTGGAAGAGATGAACTGGTCATTGGATGGATTCAACCTGTCCGATCCTGCCTCGGGAAAGCTGGAGATGGGGCTGGGCGCAGAATCGGTCGAGTCCCTGGATCTGTTTTCCGGGCGCTATTCGGCCGAGTTCGGCAAGGGAACAGGCGGCACCATGGTCCTCAATTCTCGAATGGGAGACGACCGGTTCAGGCAACGGTTCACCAACTTCGTTCCCGGAATCGAATTTACCCGGGGACTTCGATTCCGCGACTGGAGACCCCGTCACAATTTTTCCGGCCCCATCCTCAAGAATCGCGCCTGGTTCTTCAACAGCCTGGATCTCCTCTATGAAGAAAACATCATCCCCGAGCTGCCGGTCGGCCGGGACCGTCACGTATCCTGGGCCGCCAACAACAGCTTGCGAGTTCAAACCAAGCTCACGCCCCGACACACGTTGAGCTCAGGGTTCGTAGTGGACTATCTCAACGCGCCAAAGTCGGGCCTTTCTCCCCTGAACCCGCTGGAGACCACCCTGGACAGGCGAGCCCGCAGGTATTTCTTCAATCTCAAGGATCAATGGGTGCCCTCCCCCGAAAGTATCCTCGAATTCGGCTATGCGGCCTACCGCTCGATCAATCGGCAGGTCCCTCAGGGAAGCCGGACCTACCGGATCACGTCTTTTGAAAGAGGCGGAAACTTCCCCATCGACACCTTGCATATCAGCAGCCGCGACCAGTGGCGGACCGATCTCTTCAGTCCCCCTTGGGACTGGCTCGGACAGCACCAGACCAAGGTGGGAGCCAATCTGGATTACTCACGCTACTACCAGGATATCCGGCGATCCGCCATCGAATATTTCCGCCTCGACGGAACCCGGTCAAGCAGGCTGTCGTTCGGTGGCAGCGGCGAATTCAGTGAATGGAACCTGGAAAGTGCAGCCTACCTGCAGGACCGGTGGGCCATCCAACCGCGGCTGGTGGCGGAGTTGGGGCTGCGCTGGGATTGGGACCGCGTTGTTTCCCGAGGCGTGGTCACCCCCAGGTTCAGCCTGGCATTCATGCCTGTCGGACTTGACAGCACCAAGTTCTCGGCCGGCTTTGGTTGGATTCCGGCCACCACCTACTTCCGGGTTTTCACTCGTTATCGAGATCAATATTCCGCCTTTACCGACTTCGCTCCGGACGGCATCACCGCGCTGCAACCTCTCAACGTCAGATTCTTCACTCTGGACCGATCCCTGCTCACCATCCCCAGGACACAAAATCTGAGCGCCGGTTGGCAGCAGAAGCTGCCGTACGACACCGATCTCAACCTCAATTACTTGCGCAAGAGGATGCGGAACGGATATGCGCAGGTCCCCATCGCAATCCGAATGAACCAGGACGATCGTCTCGCTCCCGGGAGTCGGACCATCCACTACCAACTGCAGAACTTCAGGGAGAACACCTACGACTCGGTAGAGATCTCACTCAGCAGACTGTTCCGGGCGCACCATCGCTGGTTCCTGAGCTACACCTTTTCGCGTGCCCGCTCCAATGCCGCTCTGGACCTGGATACGGACGACCCCGTCCTGTTTTCCGACATCTCCGGCCGACCGTCCTGGGATGTGCCCCACCGACTGGTGTCCTGGGCATCCTTCCCCATCGGGGAAAAGACTTCAGTGGCCCTCTTTGCCGAATGGCGTGACGGATTTCCCTTCAGCATCCATGACGACAACGGCAAACAGGTCGGGCGAATCAACAGTTGGCGACTTCCCCGGCATTTCAACCTGAACATCCACGTCCAGAGAACGTTGACCTTCCTGGGACATCAGTGGTCGCTTCGCCCCGGGGTGGACAACGTGAACAACCGACCCAACTACAATCTGGTCAACAACAACATCGATTCTCCCCAATTCCACAATCTCTTCGGGCGATCCCCCAGGAAGCTGGTCGTTCGATTGCGCTGGCTGGGCAAGGCAGAGAACTGAGCCGAGCCAAAGGGTAGTCGCAATCGGACGGCAGCACCGTTGAGGACAGGTGTTCCCGCCCGCCAGGTTCCATACATGGATCGGTCCTGCCGGCGAATCCACGCCGGAGTTTCCACTTGTAATCTTCCGGCCAATCGTCCAAACTCAACCTATCTTGAGGATAGATTGAGGCATGCCATGAGCTTGAGAATACTCTGCGCCATGACCTTGCTCATCTCCCTGGGCCTGTCCTTCCCTGTCCCCTTCCCGGCGCAAACCTCAGTCGCCAACGATGCTTACGACCAGGGCCAGTACGGCACGGCCTATCAGCTTGCCCGTTCACTGGCAGAAGAAGGGGACGTCGAAGCACAAGTCCTGTTGGGGCGGATGTTTGCCTGGGGGCGGGGGGTCCCCCGAGACCAGGATGAGGCCGTGAAGTGGTTCCGCAAGGCAGCCGAGCAGGGACACGGCCTGGCCCAATCCATTCTGGGCCTGCGGTACGCTTATGGCCGCGGCGTGCCTCAGGATGATACCCAGGCCATCGAGTGGTTTCGCAGGGGAACCAAGCGAGGCAACGCCGTCGCGCAACACAACCTGGGGGTCATGTACGAAAGCGGAAAGGGGATCGGGAAAGACGACCAACAGGCGGCCTATTGGTATCGGCTGGCTGCCGAACAGGGCGTTCCTCACGCACAATCCAACCTGGGCAGGATGTACAGCGAAGGCCGCGGAGTCGCCCGGGACAACCTGGAAGCCGTCAAATGGTTCCAGAAAGCGGCTCAGCGGGGACTACCCCAGGCCATGCACAACCTGGGCGTGGCTTACCTCAAAGGGGAAGGTCTTGCTCAAGACGACCTGAAGGCCTATGCATGGATCCATCTGGCGACCCAGTTCAGCAACGGAGGTTGGCGCACCCGTGAAGTGCATCGTCAGTCAACGGAACTGAAGACCAAGTTGGAAAATCGAATGACGGCCAAGGAAGTCGACAAGGCCGAGCGTCTTTCACGAAAGTGGCGAAAGAAAATGTCCCGCAGGTAAGCCGGCGTGAGGCTTCGGCGGGCGGATCATTCGAGAGTGAAACAGGGGAGCGTTAATAAAGACGAACCACGAATGAACACGAATAGACACGAATTCGAATGGATCTCTTCGCGTTTTTCTTCGTGGCCTTTTGGCAACAAGGACCCCGTCCCGTTGATCCGGTTATCTACCTGTTGAATATGGATACACAGGATGAGACGCTGTTGCGCGGGAAGCTGACTGGCTGCGTTTTCCCTCACCCGTACCCACGGGGCGTTCCCTTTGAGTGGGTCAAGAACATTGTCTTGCTTCGTGTTTCTTCGTGATCCTTCGGTAGAGTCGAGGGGAGGCGCGCCGGCCTTAGATCGAGGGAGTCGCTGTTGCCGGCGGCTTTCGCCACTCGCCGGTGCCTCAATCTCGTTCCTCGCTACGTTTCCTCGCCCCCGCTCGTCAAACCGGACGTGCGG
>JAJECY010000046.1 GCA_022821775.1 Acidobacteriota bacterium | reverse complement strand
AGATCCAGGCCGAAGTGGGAGCTTGGCAGAAGCGACGAAACAACGCCAAGGCACGAATCGACTGGCAGTTTACCAGTCCCGACGCCCGAACCAAGCTCAAGCGTCTATACCCGACTCTTAATATGTGACATGACACTAGAGAAAAGCAACGTATCTTCATTAGGTTGATTGGATCCATTTATGGGACTTGCGGCTACAGACGGCGCTGGGCGCGCCCTGGCTTGTCCTTTTCCCCTCAGCGCGCACATGCTCCCTCGACCGTAGTGACCGCTACGCTCTTCGGTCCCGAGCACGCGCTGAGGGGAAAATGCCTGCGCCATGATCACGCCCCCTGGTGAGAAATGCGGGCTGGAATCGCTCCGGGCTGGCGCCGCCTCACCTCAGCCTGCCTCAAAATCCCGAACATCAAGGAGGACCCTTGCTGGCCACCCGTTTGAAATCCAAAGTCCACAATAGAGAGCTGACCCTGGGAATTCTGTTGACCTTCGATTACTGGCCTGGATACCTGGAGATCTTCAAGTCCGAAGGCCTGGACTTCGCCGTGCTGGACATGGAGCACAGCTCGGCCGACCTGCGCACTGCCGAGGAGATGTGCCGCACCGCGCGCCTGCTCGACTTCCCGCTCTTGATTCGCCCGGAAGCCGCCCTCTATCACCTGATCCGGAAGTACATGGACATGGGGGCGGCCGGCCTGATGGTTCCCTGGACGGAGAGCCAGGACCAGGTCCGGGCCATTCGCGAGGGCGCCTTCATTCCCCCCAAGGGACGCAGAGGTCCCGGCGGGCCCTCCATATTCGCCAATCGCGGTCTGGACCGCCAGGGTTGGGACGAGGTGGAGTCCAGCCTGTTCATCACGACCCAGTTCGAAAGCCCGGCCGGAATCGAGGACATGGCCTCGCTGATCCCCCACGACTGGATCGATGCGGCCATGCTGGGTCCCTACGACCTTTCCCTGAACATGGACCGCTGGAGCCATACCGACCACCCCGAGGTGGTGGCGGCCATCGAGCGGGTGTGGCGCCAGGCCCGGGACATGGGCAAGAACTGCGGCATGGTGGTGGGAACCCTGGAGCATGCCGGCTTCTGGATCGATCGAGGGTTTTCCTTTCTGATCTGCTCAGAGATCTCGAACATGGTCCGGCACCGCGCCCGCGAGCTGGTTGGCCGGATTCGGGAGGTCCATGCCGAAGCTCAGGCCAGGCAGAGCTAGCGATTCGATCGGTGCGCGGCTGAGCCGCGACCGAAAGGGCGAAGGATGAAGTGTGAAGTGGGAGGTGGTGGGTTTTGGGGGCAGGCAGGCGCCTTGGGACGTGGTTGCACTCCTTAAACGGCTGCGCCGAGTCAGAATGGATGCTTTACGTATCAATCAAATAACTCTTCACTCTTCACTCTCCACTATTCACTCTAACCCAAGCCGGAGGTAGACCGATGGCTTCTCGTGACGCACCCCTGCCTTCGATGCGGGTCGACGGCCGGGTGGCCCTGGTGACCGGCGCCGGGTCCGGGCTGGGACGCAGCATCGCCCTGGCCCTGGCTCAAGCCGGAGCCGACCTGGTGGTGACCGATCTCCCGGCCAGGATGGGGAATGCGCGCCAGACCGGAAAGGGGGTCCGGGAGCTGGGCAGGGAGTGCCTGGCGGTCTCCCTGAACGTGACCTCGCTCAAGAGCATCGAACGCATGGTCGAGAAAGCGACCCGGCGGTTCGGAAGGATCGATGTTCTGATCAACAACGCGGGCATCAACATCTCCAAGCCCGCCCTGGAGGTGACGGAGCAGGACTGGGACCGGGTGTTGGACGTCAACCTCAAGGGGGTTTTCTTTTGCTCCCAGGCGGTGGCTCGTGGGATGATTCGGAGAAAGTCCGGCAAGATCGTCAACATCGCTTCCCAGAACGGGGTCATCGGCTATTACAACCGCGCGGCCTACTGCTCCAGCAAGGCCGGAGTGGTCAATCTTACCCGTGTGCTGGCAATCGAGTGGGCCGGGCAGAACATCAACGTCAACGCCGTCGGACCCACTTTCGTGCGGACGCCGTTGACCGAGAAGCTGTTTCAGGACGAAGGCTTCAGCCGGGAGGTCCTGAGCCGCATTCCGCTCGGTCGCCTGGGGAAGCCTGAGGACGTTGCCGGCGCCGTGGTCTTTCTGTCCAGCCCGGCCGCGGATCTGATCACGGGGCATACATTGCTGGTGGACGGCGGCTGGACAGCCATCTAGCCGAAGCCGCCTCCGCCGTGCGCCGATGCGGTCCGAATCGCCAACCAGACTGGGGTTGAACATGAACGGGTTTGTCAACGGCAGGGACGGAGGATGGCAGGGGAAACGGGGGGTTTGTCGTGTCGTTCTCCTGCTGGCGCTGTTGAGCCAGAGCACCATGGGCTGCCAGGCCGAGGAGGCGGGCCAGGAGCCCGTGGTCGTGGAAGTCATGAGAGTGGGCTTCGACCGCACCACCGATATGCCGGTGGTGATCCTGCGGGACAAGGGAGATACCCGGGCGATTCCCATTTGGATCGGCCCCTTCGAAGCCCGGGCCATCGCCATGGAGTTGGAGGGCGCGGCTTCTCCCCGTCCCCTGACCCATGACCTGTTGAAGTCGATACTTCAGGGGGCCGGGGTGGACTTCGAGAAAGTGCTGGTCAGCGAGCTCAAGGAGGGAACCTACTACGCCCGCATTTTCCTGACCTCGGCCGGCAAGGATTTCGAAGTGGACAGCCGCCCCAGTGACGCCATTGCCCTGGCCCTTCGCTTCGGCAAACCCATCCTGGTGGCGCGGTCGCTGATGGAAGGGGACACGGCGCTGGATCTGAAGGACCGGAGCGAGCCCGAAGAGCGGAGCGAGCCCTTGGTCAAGAGCGTTCGAGGAATCACCGTGCAGGAGATAAGCCGGGGATTGGCGGCATCCCTTGGCTTGTCGAGCACGGATGGGGTTCTGGTATCCGATGTCAGCGGAAGTGGGAATGCCGGTCTGAAGCGGGGGGATGTCATACTGGCCGTCGATTCCAACCCCGTCACCGGCGTCGGGATTTTCCAATCCATGCTGGCCGGCATAGAGGGACAAGCCGTCCGGCTGCGGGTGAGTCGCGACGGCCGGGAGCAGGTGGTGGAACTGGCGCCGGCAGAGTGAGGGGCGGGGCCCGGCTTTTCTGAAACAACAGAAAAAAAGAGCTATCCACGAAGACACACGAAGGACCACGAAGACACACGAAGAAAGACAAATAACCACGTGTGTTTCCTGCAGAAAACACTCCCTCGGTGAGGCATGCTCTCCTGCCATGGCCGTTCCCTCTCAGCGTGACTACTTCAATGAGCGGGTGGGCGACTTCGATGTCCCCCAGCCGCGGCCCGTGATCGAACGCCTGGCGGAGGTGGTCGCCGCGGCCGCCCTGCGCCCCGGCGAAGTCGCGCTGGATATCGGATCCGGTGTGGGAGTTCTGATTCCCCTCATCCGGTCCTTCAAGCCCTCCCGTATCATCGCCTGCGACATCGCCGAGAAGATGTTGCAGCGCCTGCAGCAAAAACACCCACAGGTTCAAACCATTCACTCGGACGTGGCCCATCTCCCCTTGGAGGACGCCTCGGTGGACGTCGCCTTTCTGAACGCCATGTTCGGCAACATCGCCGACAAGCCCCGGGCTTGCCGGAACCTCGGCCGCATGCTCCGGCCGGGAGGCCGCATGGTGGTGAGCCACCCCGAGGGCAGTGCATTCGTGGAGGAGCTTCGCTGCACCAGCCCGCTTGCCATCGAATCGCTCCCGCAGCGCACCCAGTTCCAATCGCTGCTGCAGCCCCTGGGGCTGGAAGTGGTTGTCTACCGGGACGAGCCCAAGCTCTACCTGATGGTGGCGCGGAAGCGACGATAACAACGAAGGGGCAACAACAGTTTGCCGCGAAGGGGAAGGATGTCACACCTCAACGATCATCGAGCGCATCTCCCGAACGGCGGCAATGGCCCGGTCGATGTGGGCCATGGTGTTGTAGATGTGGGGGCACAGGCGCAAGCCCCCCGTGGCGGCTCCGGCGATGCCGTACCGGGTGTAGAGTTGGTTGAATACCTCCTGACCCTTTCGAGACGGCACCCGCATGATACAGACGCCGCCGCTCAATTTCGGGTCCTCCGGCGTGATCAGCCGGAAGCCCTCGGCCTTCAGGCCGGCCTTCAGGGCCCCGGCAAGCTCGACGATCCGGGCCTCGACTCGATCGAAGCCGACGAGCCGGTGAAAATCCACCGTGGTGGCGATCGCGGCCAGGCGAGCGTCGTCCCTCTGGCCGAAGGACTCGAACTTCCTGGCTCCCTTCACGTCCGGACCCACGTCGCTGCCCCAGCCGGGTGAGACCAGGCTGGGCCAGATCTCGGCAATGCGGTCCCGCTTGACGTAGAGCAGTCCGACTTCCTTGGGCCCGCAGAACCACTTGTGGCTGCTGGCCGCAAAGGAGTCGCACCGAAGCTCCCGCAGGTTGAGGTTGAAGGCTCCCCAGGTCTGAGCCCCGTCGACATGGACATGAATGTTGCGCCGCTGAGCCAGTTCGCAGAGTTCACGAATGGGAAGCCGCATCCCGCTGACGTTGGACACATGAGTCAGGGCCAGCACTTTGGTTCGTGCTCCCAGAGCCTGCTCGAAGGGCGCAATCAGTTGATCGATCCGGGTGGGCTCGGAGGGGGTCTCGACGCGCTTGACGCTTGAATGGAAGCGGGCGGCCCGCACCTGCCAGGCCACATTGTTGGTGGGGTGGTTCTGGTCCCATAGCAGGACCTCGTCCCCCGCCTTGAGCGGCAGGCCGTTGTTGATGATGTTGTTGGCCTCGCTGGTGTTGCGAACCAGGGCTACCTCGTCGCTGTCCACCCCCAGTTGATCGGCGACCTGCTTGCGGGAGAGTTCCAGCATGGTCTTGAACTTCCGGCGATTGTTGAAGGAGCAGTCGACGTCGATGTCCTGGGTAAGCTCCACCACTGCTTCCGCCACCACCCGCGGGGCCGGACAGAGGTTGGCGGCGTTCATCGGGACCCTGGCTTCGCGAAAGGGGAACTGCCGCCGCACCATCTCCCAGTAGGCGTCATCGTTGGAGGCTGCGCCCAGCCTGGACGACAGAGCGGCCAGGGAAGGGAGGCCGGCCGACAGGAGAGCAGTCCCCTGGGCCAGTCTGCGCAGGGCCGAGCGTCGAGACAGATCGGTCATGATGGGTTCACCCCGGACTGGAGCCGGTCATTCCGGGTGCAGGACGGCGCAAGGACCCTGCCGGCAAGGGTTGGTCAACCGGTCCGCCGGTTTCAAGGGGCCGCCCGCCAGGCCATCCGGTCACAGCGTATTGACCATTACGCCGCCGTCGACCACCAGGGTTTCCCCGGTGATGTAGCTGCCGGCTTCGGTGGCCAGCAGCAGGGCAGGTCCGATGAGCTCCTCGGCCTCTCCCCAGCGACCCAGCGCCGTCCGACGGGAAAAGACGGCCTTCTGGTCCTCGTTCAGCAGCGATGCCGGCAAATCCGTCCAGAAGGGGCCCGGCGCGATGCAGTTGACGGTAATGTTGAAGGCCCCCAGGTCCAGCGCATTGGCCTTGGAAAGCCCGATCAGTCCGTGCTTGGTGGCATTGTAGACGTTGCGGCTGGACTTGCCCCCCAGCCCCATGATGGAAGAGATGTGTATGACCCGTCCCCAGCGGCGTTCCTTCATCTGAGGGACCAGCGCGCGGGTCAGCACCATGCAGGAGCTGAGGTTCAGTTCCACGATCCGGTCCCAGTCCTCGTCCCGGACCTGGTCGATGACCGCGGGAATGTTGGACCCGGCATTGTTGACCAGAACATCCACCCGGCCCATCTTCTCCAGGGTGCGCCGGGCCAGGCCCTCGGC
The DNA here is from genome assembly GCA_022821775.1 of Acidobacteriota bacterium. Lineage (GTDB taxonomy): Bacteria > Acidobacteriota > Terriglobia > Versatilivoradales > Versatilivoraceae > Versatilivorator. Next base: position 273 of record JAJECY010000046.1, on the reverse strand, counting down.
ATCTTCCCGCCGGGTCAGATCCGCCACCAGCGCCAGGCCCTGGCTGTCGGTACCCTCCAGGATCTCGACCAGGGCTCTGTCCAGTTCATCCTGGTTGCGGCTGCTGATGACCACGTCGGCGCCGGCTCGGGCGAATCCCCGGGCCATGGCCTTCCCCAGCCCCTTGCTGCCCCCGGTCACCAGGGCCACCCGTCCCGAAAGGTCGAACAACGACTGATTGCTCATGCTTGGTTCCTTTCCATTGAGCCTTTTGCAAAATTCTTCGTCGAGCGC
>JAJECY010000280.1 GCA_022821775.1 Acidobacteriota bacterium | reverse complement strand
CCTTCATGATACAACAGAGTGTGGTCTTGTCCCTCCTCGCACCTGTCCTCTTATCCCTTACAACCCAAAAATCCCCCTACCTGAGGACTTTAGCCAAAGGCTCTACAATAAAGACCTAATCATAGCACAGGTTCCGGAGCCGTCCAAAGCGCACCCTGTGCTTGGAGCCGGGTTGCCTTTTACTTGCAAGATCGGGCTTGTTTCCTGTAGTTTGGCCCGTGCTATTGGGGAAAGGGGTGTCAGACTGAGCCAGGTTTGGCCAATTCCAACCGGGAGCCTGTATGGAAATCGTCGTGCCGATCGTCCTGGTGCTGCTGGGGCTAGGGGTGTCCTGTCTGGCCCTGGGTGGATTGGTGCGGCTGGGGAGAGACAGGCCGGAATTCTGGCTGTTGGGGTTGGGAGTGCGCAGCCGGTTCGCCGCCTTGACCGTCCTGCTGGTGGCGTTGGTGCTGCTTTCTCTGGCCTATTCCTCTTGGCGGCAGGACGGCCTGATTCGCGAGTTGCAGCCGGAATTGGAGGGAGCACTGGGGGAGGTCAGGGATCGATCGATCCGACTCGAGGCGACAACCCGGTCGCTGCAGGATCTTAAGGCTCAGGTCCGGCAGTTGACCGAGCAAAGACAGATTTACCAGCGGATCGCCGGCCGTCGTCAGACCGAGTTGGCGGCACAGGCCAAGTCGCTGCAAGTGGCGCTTCAGGGCCAACAGCAGGCGGCTGCCGGATTCCAGGAAAGCCTGGCTGAGTTGAAGCGGCTGCTGGAGGCCCTTCAACGGCAAAAGGAGGCGGCTGTGCAGGACTCTCTCCAGTTGAAACGGGAACTCCTATCGGCCGAGTCCAGGCTGGCTCTGGCCCGGCAAGGGCAAGAGGAACTGAGGGGAGCTCTCTCGCGGCTGACCGCCGATAAAGAGAACGAATCGAAGAATCTCCAGGAAGAGATCCGGAAGCTCAAGGCTTCTCTTTCCGACCAGCAGCGGCGAACCGGTCTACTCAGAGAGGGCCTGGTTTCGCGGGAAGCCCACGATTGGTCCCTGGAGCAGGAAATCGAAAAACTGGCCAACCTCATTTCCGGCGAGCCCGAAGCCAGCTTCTCCCGCCAGACGGACATCGCCCGCACCCTGCAGAGAATCCATGAACTCCTCCGGGAAGGCGTCGCCCTGGCCCAGCAGGCCAAGGCCGCCGAGACTCTCCGGCGCCGACCCCGGACCGTGTCCGCCGACTCCAACTGAATCACCCTTCCTGAGACCAGCGGCCGCTGGCCGCGGGTTTGTGAAAATGATCGTAGACGTTCCGGGCGACACGGGGAGAAGTTTCGGCGATCAGGCGATCCAGCGGCGCGGCGGCGATTTGCGGGACGCTCCCCAAACGTTGCAGCAGCCGCTTGGCCGTCTTGTCGCCGACCCCCGGAATCCGGGTGAGCGCTGAAGTCAGGGTTCGGCCGGAGCGGCGCCGGCGATGAAAAGTCACTGCGAAGCGGTGGGTTTCGTCCCGGATGCGCTGGATCAGTCGCAGGACGGGAGAATGCCTGTGCAAGCGGATGGGCTCCTCCTCGCTGCCTCTGACGTAGATGAGCTCTTCCTTCTTGGCGATGCTGGCCAGAGGCTGGGTGGTCAGGTCCAGGGCGTCGAGCGCGGCAGCGGCGGCGTGGAGCTGTCCCACTCCACCGTCCACCAGGACCAGGTCGGGCAGGGTGCGGTGTTCCTGCAGGAGCCGGCGGTAGCGGCGAGAGATGACTTCAACCATGCTCTTGAAGTCGTCCGGACCTGTGACGGTCTTGATGATGAATTTCCGGTAGTCGGCCTTCTTCATTCGGCCCTCCTCCCAGACCACCATGCAGGCCACGCAATCCGACCCTTGAATGTTGGAGACATCGAAGGACTCGATCCGCTTGGGAGGGTTCTGCAGGTCCATCAGGTCGGCCAGAGCCTCGCCGATCATCCGGCTGCCGGGATTCAGGGTGCGGAAGCGTTGCTCGAAGGTCAGGCGGGCGTTCTTTTGGGCCAAGCCGACGAGCTGCTTCTTGGGACCGCGGCGAGGTTCCTTCACAACCACCTTTCTTCCCTTCCGGCTCGAAAGATAGGAAGCCAGGATGGATTGATCCTCGAATCCGCAGGAAACCAGGACCTCGTCGGGGGTAAAGCTGGAATCGAAGTAGTACTGCTTGAGCAGAGAGGCAAGAATATCTCGATTGCCGGCGCCGCCGGCCAGGTCTTCCCAAAAGTACTGGTGCCGGTCCACCACGCGGCCGCTTCGCAAATGGAATAGCTGCACGGCCGCCTTGTTGTCCTCCCGATGGAGCGCGAAGACGTCCACGTCGGCGGTTCGGCTGGAGGACATGCGTTGCGGCTCGGAGAGCTGGTCGATGGTCCTGATCATGTCCCGCAGGTGGGCCGCCAGCTCGAACCGCTCCTCGTCGGCGGCCTTCAACATCTTGCCGCGCAGACTCTTGATGAGTTCGCGCCGCTTCCCCTCCATGAACCACCTGAGGTCCTGGACCCTGCCGGCATACTCCTCCCGGCCGCAAACCGAGGCCACGCAAGGCCCCATGCAGCGCTTGATGTGGTAGTCGAGGCATACTCTGGGCCGGTGTCCGTCGATTTCGATGGAGCAGGTACGGATCTGGAAATGACGACTCATCAGCTTGAAGATCCGCGAGGCCAGGCTGGCGGGAAAGAAGGGACCGAAATAGAGGGCCCCGTCGTTCTTGACCCGGCGGGTGACCATGATGCGCGGAAAGGGTTCGTTGACGGTCAGCTTGATGCAGGGGTAGGTCTTGTCGTCCCTGAGGAGAATGTTGTACTTGGGCTTGTGCTGCTTGATCAGGTTGTTCTCGAGGGCCAGCGCCTCCATCTCGTTGTCGACCACAATGCACTCCAGATCGGCGATCTCCGAGCGAAGCTGGTCCAGCTTGATGTCGGAGGGGCGGGAGTCCTGGAAGTAGCTTCTGACCCGGTGGCGCAGCGACTTGGCCTTGCCCACGTAGATGATGTCGCCCCGCCCGTCCTGGTAGAGGTACACCCCCGGTTCGACAGGAAGGTCGGCGGTCTTTTCTTCCAGGGTTTGCATGGGGAATTCCCGGTCCATTATGCCCTAGAAAGTGTCGGGAAACCTGCCTGAAACGCCGAGGGCTATCCACGAAAAACAAAAAGGAATCCACGAAGGGGAACCACGAATGGACACGAATGAACACCAATAAACGGATTGATGAGTTGTTGATCTGGGGGGAGAAGTCGACGAGGTTTTCTACGAAGAGCACCAAGTAATACCAGAGCTTCAAAACGGCAGGAGCCTCTTGGGTGGCGCTTGGGGTTCAAGGGGTTCATCAGTATTCGTGTCTATTCGTGTTCATTCGTGGTTCAATTTCATACCAATGATCAGTCGGTTTTCCTTCGATGATTCGCCGGCCACGACTTGGCCCGCGGTCGAGACGAAACGGGGGCAACCCCTCCGGTCTCTGAAGCCCGTCAAGGTGCGCTACGGGGAGAAGTTGCCTGGCGGCGAACCATCCCGTTCGTCCCCCATGCTATCATCGGGCAAATGCGAGACCGCGGGGCGCGTTTGGCCATGGACAAGATTCTGCTGAGGGACATTCGGCTGCAGGTGAAAGTGGGAACCACCCGGCAGGAACGCGGTCAGGCCCAACCCTGCCGGGCCGACCTGACCCTGTGGCGGTCCCTGGAGAAAGCCCGGAAGGGACGGTTGGACAAGACGGTGGACTATAGCGCGGTCTATAGCCGGGTCGAGAAGTTGTGCGAAAGTCGAACCTTTACCCTGCTGGAGGAAGCGGCCCTGCTGATCTGCAGAGAGGTGCTGAATGGCTTCCCGGTCAGGAAGGTCAGGGTTCGAATCGGCAAGACGAGGCCTTTCACCGAAAAGCTGGGTTTCGTGGGGGTCGAGGTGGAGCGCCGGCGCTCCTGGCTGTCCTGAGTTCGGATCTTTCCGGTATGCGCCGCCCCGTACTGCACGACGGGGCGGATCATACGAGAGAGAAACAGGAGACTTTCATGGCCTATCGGGAGCACGGAAGGGTTCCGGTTCTCCTCGGCGTCTTGCTTCGTGTGTCTTCGTGGTCCTTGGTGTGCCTTCGTGGATCACTCTTTTCACCCCGTCGCATGCAGCGCCAAACGGGCTTGTTTCAGGTAAGAGGATCGTAGCATGAAGGCGGTGATCCTGGCGGGCGGTGAAGGGACCCGGCTCAGGCCGTTGACGCTCCAGGTGCCCAAGCCGGTGGTTCCCATCGCCAACGTCCCGTTTCTCGGATACCAGCTCGACCTGCTGCGCCGCCACGGCATCAGCGAGGCCATCCTGAGCCTGGGCTATCGGCCCGACAGGATCGAAGCGGAATTGGGAGACGGCAGCCGATTCGGCATTCGGCTCCGCTACGTGGTCGAGCAGTCCCCACTGGGTACCGGCGGAGCCTTCAAGAATGCCGAGCCGTTCCTGGACGGACCCGCCGTGGTGTTCAATGGGGACATTCTCTGTGACTTCAATCTGACCGAGATCCTGCGTTCCCACCGCCGACGCTCGGCAGCGGCCACCTTGACCCTGACCCGAGTCGACAACCCTTCCGCATACGGATTGGTGGAAACCGGGGAAGATGGCCGGGTCGCGCGCTTTCTGGAAAAGCCCGGACGCGACCAGGTCACCTGCGACACCATCAATGCCGGGCTCTATGTGCTGGAACCGGAAGTCCTGCAGACCATCCCGGCCGGTGTGAACACCTCTTTCGAAAGGGAGGTGTTTCCAGGTCTGCTGGCCGGCGGCCGGCCCGTCTTTGCCTATGTCTCTCCGGGTTACTGGATCGACATAGGAACCCCACAAAAGTACCTGCAGGCTCACCGGGACATTCTTGAGGGTCGGTTTGCTCCGCCTTTAGCCGGTTTCCGGTTCGACCCGGGGGGAACCCCTCGAGGGGAGGATCTTGACAGCCCAGTCCGGAACGCTGTCATCGCCTCTTCGGCCCAGGTCGGTAAGGGCGCCCGGATCTTGGGCTCGACTATCGATCAGAACTGCCGGGTGGGCGAACGGGCGGTCATCGAGGGTTCAGTGCTCTGGAGGGGAGTGCTGGTGGGGGAAGGGGCCCAGTTGCGGGGCTGCATCCTGGGCAACGGTTGCCGCATCGGGCCCTACGCCGTGGTGGGGGAAGGGGTGGTGCTGGGAGACGACGCTTGCGTCTCCGCCAACAGCCGGCTCCTGTCCCCTTGAGGCGGGTCCCCGGGGCCGGCTTTCAGCTACCGATTTTTCTCGGCCACCTCGGGTTGGGTCGGAGTCGCCTCGGCGGGGGCGCGAATGGGAATTTGCTCGACCACCCGAATCCCGTAACCCTCCAGTCCGACGATGCGGCGGGGGTGGTTGGTCAGCAGCCGAATTTGCTTGAGGTTCAGCCGGGAGAGAATCTGGGCGCCCGTGCCGTAGTCCCGCTGGGCTCGACGCCAGCTGTAGACATCCGCTTCGGTGGAGGTCATGCCGTGGTAGGCGATGCGGTAGCAGCCGTCCTCCTTATTGAGCTGAAATCCCCTCCCGGTCTGGTGAAGGTAGAGCAGCACGCCGCTGCCGGCTTGAGCAATGACCCGCATGCAGCGTTCGATCTGAGCGCGGCAGTCGCATCGAACCGAATGGAAGACGTCCCCCGTCAGGCAGTGGGAGTGCACCCTGACCAGCACCGGTTCCTCCGAACGAATGGTGCCGAAAACCAGGGCCACGTGGGTCTCCTGCTCGATCTCGCTTTCGAAGGCCAGCATCCGGAAGGTGCCGAACTCGGTGGGCAGGTCGGCCTCGGCCACCAGCTTCACGAATGATTCGGTCCGCAGCCGGTACTCGATCAGATCGGCCACGGTAATCATTTTCAGCCCGTGTTCCGTGGCGAACCGGTGCAGCTCTCCGACCCGGGACATGCTGCCGTCGTCGTTCATGATCTCGCAGATGACGCCTGCCGGTCTCAATCCGGCGATGCGTGCCAGGTCGACGGCCGCCTCGGTCTGGCCGGCGCGTATCAGCACACCCCCTCGGCGGGCTCTCAAGGGGAATACGTGACCGGGCTTGACCAGGTCGCGGGGTCGGGTCGCGGGGTGGATGGCCGTCAGAATGGTCTGGGAGCGGTCAGCCGCCGAGATTCCCGTGGACACTTTCCCCCTGGCCTCGATCGACACGCAAAAGGCGGTGCCGTAGCGGGAGCTGTTCTCGTTCACCATCAGCGGGATCTGCAACTCGTCCAGGCGTTCCCCCGTCAGGGAAAGACAGATCAAGCCCCGCCCGAATTTCGCCATGAAGTTGATGGCTTCCGGTGTCACCTTCTCGGCGGCAATGGTCAGGTCGCCTTCGTTTTCCCGATCCTCGTCGTCGACCACGATGAGCATCTTCCCCGACCGGATGTCGTCTATGGCCTCTTCAATGGTTGAAAAATAGTTGTCCAATGGCTTCCTCGGCAGGTGCCGGCTGGAATGGTTTCGTCGGGAACCGTCTATCGATACCCCTGGTCGCGGAGATACTCGGCGGTCAGGCCGTCCCGGCTGCCGTCGGGCCGCCGGTGGCTCAGCGCGGCCTCCACGTACTTGGCCAGAATGTCGCACTCCAGGTTCACCCGATCTCCGGGTTTTCGCTGGGAGAGGTTGGTGTGTTCCAGCGTGTGGGGGATGATGGCCACTTCAAAGAAGTCCTTCCCCAGACCCGAGACCGTCAGGCTGATGCCGTCGACGGCGATGGATCCTTTCTCCACCACGTAGGCTCCCGTCCCCACCGGCAGCGAAAAGCGGAACAGGGCGAAGGCCTGCTGCTTCTCGATCCGGACTACGCGGGCAACGGCGTCCACGTGACCCTGGACGAAGTGTCCCCCCAATCGCGCCGTGGGCAACAAGGGCAACTCCAGGTTGATGGAGTCCCCTGAGCTCAGATTTCCCAGGTTTGACCGCTCCAGCGTTTCCCGGGACAGGTCCGCTTGGAACCCCTTGCCGTCCCGGCCGGTCACGGTCAGACAGGCGCCGTTGACGGCCACACTGTCGCCGGGTCGGAGCTCCGAATTCAAGTGAGGAGCAAGCGCTTCCAATAAAGCCGTGTCTCCACGCCGCCTCAGCGACCTCACACGACCGACGTGCTGGATGATTCCGGTAAACATCCCGTTCTCGGTTCAATACGCGTGGTCCGAGGTGGAGCCCGAGGGTTTCGGATAAGCTTCGATCATGAGGTCGGGCCCGATTCGTTCGATTCTGGTGAAGGCCAGCGGGGGCGCCTGGTCCGACATCGAGAAACCGGCGCCACCAAACATGGGGACCGCCGCTCCCCCCAGGATCCTGGGGGCCAGAAAGCAGACCAGCTTGTCGATGATCCGGTTGTGCAGGGCGTCGAAGTTGACCTTGGCGCCGCCCTCGATGAGAAGACTCAAAACCTGGCGGCGCCCCAATTCCTCCAGGACCGGACCGAAGGGAATTCGGCCGGCGGTCCCGGCTGTCGGAATGACCTCGATCCCTGCCTTTTCCAGCTTGTGCCGCCGGTCAGGGTTGGGCCGCCGGCCGCAGAAAACGATTATACCACCCAGTCTGCGAGTGCTTGCCAGGCGGCCGTCCAGCGGGAGCCTCAATCGAGAGTCGAGGACCACGCGCAGCAGGGGCCGGGTCCGCGGTTGCCCACTGCGGTCGGTCAGGTAGGGATTGTCCTGAAGGGCTGTTCCGATGCCGACCAGGATGGCGTCGGCCTCGAGGCGCATCCGGTGCACCCGTTGGCGGGACTCGGGGCTGGTGATCCATTGGGGAGGGCCGCTGGTGGCGGCGATTCTGCCGTCCAGAGTGGCTCCAACCTTGGCGGTCACGAAAGGTTTCCGGCTGGAAATGAATTTGGCGAAGGCTTCGTTGAGCCTGCGGGCCTCGTCCTCCCGGACACCTGGAGTGACTTCGAGTCCGGCCGAGGTCAACCACTCCACACCCTTGCCCGCCACCAGCGGATTGGGGTCTCTCATGGCCACCACCACCCGGGCGATGCCCGAGTCCACGATGGCACGGCAGCAGGGCCCGGTGCGGCCCTGGTGGCAGCAGGGTTCCAGGTTGACGTAGAGGGTGGCTCCCCGTGCCCGGTCGCCTGCCTGCTCCAGGGCGCAAACCTCGGCGTGCTTGCGGTGGCCGTATCGATGAACGCCCTGGCCGACGACGCGGCCGTCCCGAACCAGGACCGCCCCCACCATGGGATTGGGACTGGCCAGCCCCCTTCCCTGCAGGGCCAGCTCCAGGGCCTGCCCCATGTAGTGATGGTCATCTTCGGACATGGTGGAGTGTTGCGGCCGGTCGGTGTCAGCCGGCGACCGTTGGGCGGGTTGTTTCCGCTGCCTGGAGAATGTTGCAAAAGACTCGACCACAAAAAGCACAAAAGGCACAAAATGAGACCCAAGTCTTGACGATTTGAGCCTCAGGCGACAAGCCGGTTTGGTGACATCTCATTCTTGAATGAGACTGAAGACTTGCCGATTCCGGTTTTTGTGCCTCTTGTGGCCGTTCAGTTTCAAACCCGCGTCAAACCTGCCGCAATTTGCAAAGGGCTCGACCAATAACCGGCCTCAGGCTGGATCTCATCCATCTCCGTCGAAAAGGGAGGCGATGAAATGCTCGGCTGAAAAGGGGACCAGGTCTTCGATCCGCTCGCCCACTCCCACGTATCGAATGGGGATTGCGAGGTCCCGCGCAATGCCGATTACGACGCCTCCCTTGGCTGTCCCGTCAAGCTTGGTCAATACAATCCCGCTGACGCCGGTGGAGCGTGTGAACTCCCGGGCTTGCACCACCCCGTTCTGCCCGGTGGTGGCATCCACCACCAGCAGAATCTGTTGGGGCGCTCCGGGAACTTCCCGCGCGGCAATCCGCTTCATTTTCTCCAGTTCGGCCATCAGGTTGTTCTTGGTGTGGAGTCGTCCCGCCGTATCCACGATCAGGATGTCCGCCTGCCTGGCCTTGGCGGCGTGTATGGCGTCAAAGAGCACCGCGGCCGGATCGGAGCCCGCCCGCTGGCGGATCACCTGGGCTCCGGCCCGCTTGCCCCATGCCTCCAGTTGCTCCACCGCCGCCGCCCGAAAGGTGTCTGCGGCGCACACCAGGACCTTCCGTCCTTCCCGGACCCAACGACCCGCCAGCTTGCCGGCGGTGGTGGTCTTGCCCACGCCGTTGACGCCGACCACCAACAGGACCTGGAGGCCGGAGGGGACTGGCATGTCGCTCGCGGCGGAACCGGCCTGCAGAATGTCGAGGAGCTCCGATCGGATACAGGTCTTGAGCTGGCCGGCGTCGCTGATGCCGTTTCGCTCTACCCGGTTCCTGATCCTGTCGAGGACCACCGTAGTGGTATCGATTCCCACATCGGCCCCCACCAGGATTTCTTCGAGGTCCTCAAGCAATTCCGGGTCGATCGCGCTCCGGCCTTGCAGCACCTTTTCCATGCGGGCAACCAGGTTCCTGCGGGTCGACGACACTGCCGCCTTGAACCTGCCCAGAAGGCTGTCTCGGGATTGCCGGTCGTCAGGGGCGTGGCCCGGATTGTCCATGCCTGTCTCCACCGAACTCGTTTCTTCGGGCGCTAATCTTAACACAGGGAAAACGGGCGTCAGGAGGGCAGCGGTCAACCCTTTTGGCTTCAGAGTCCGGGTGGCTCCGGCGGGCTAACGCTTTTCGCAGGCAACGCTCTTGGGAGGGGTTCGGGAGCAGGCGATGGTGTCGGTCATTCCCGAGGAGAGCTGGGCGCAGGCAGTGTCGAGTGCCGTACGCAGGGCCTCGGCCTCGGTGGCTCCAACGGCTTTGCGACAGTCCGTCCTCCCTCTGAACTCCATGCAGACCTCGCAACTGTACTGGTCCAATGCCATGGAGGAATAGACGATATAGCCCAGGACGGCCAGAAGGGAGACGGCGATGAGGATCCGGGTGCCTTTGGACATAGAGGCAGGATTATACGCTTTATTAACAGAAGTTATCAAAGATATAAAAAATATAAATTTATCTAACCGACGCCTTTCTTCTAAAATTTGCCGGGAGCCGTATCGTCAAAAGGGATTTCCCTGTGTAGCAGCTCACCGGACCGAGGGATCAACCAGGAGATGCAAGACTCTCGGGTCCGAATTTGGTACAATCCTTGGTTCGATGAGTCAACATGCCCTTTCCGGCTGTCAATCAAGTTTGCTGGCTTCCCCAACTCAAGCACCTTTAGCCAACTGATTTAGCTGGAAGGCAGCACCGCGGGGCCGTTCCAGGAACCGCCGGTGCCGGCTTCGGCGGTGTAGCTGTCGCCATTTGGCGGCAGGCTTGGTCAAGTTTCAGACGATTTCCATGCATCAGGACGGACTGCCGAAAAAACAGGGGCTGTACGATCCTCGCTTTGAGCGGGACAGTTGCGGCGTGGGCTTCGTGGTCAACGTGGACGGAACGCGCAGCCACCTCATCATCCGACAGGGGTTGGAAGTGCTTTCCAACCTGGCTCATCGAGGGGCCTGCGGTTGCGATCCTGAGACGGGAGACGGGGCCGGTGCCCTGATCCAGATTCCCCACGAATTCCTGAAACGAGACTGCAGGACCCTTGGGTTGCAACTGCCCCCGCCGGGAGACTACGGGGTGGGCATGGTCTTCCTCCCTCGCGAGGTCGAGGCCCGTGCCCGCCTGGAGCAGGTCACGGAGGAGGTGATCGAGGCAGAGGGGCAACACCTCCTGGGCTGGAGGGATGTGCCCGTCGACAGCCAGGCCATCGGCCGTCTGGCTCGAGAGTCGGAGCCCGTCATTCGCCAGGTCTTCATCGGCAAGAATGCCGGCTTGAAGGGAACGGCCGACTTTGAGCGCAAGCTCTACGTGGTGTGCAAGCGGGTGGAGCGGGAGGTGGAGAGCCGTGAGTTGGATCAGGGGGAGAGCTTCTACATCGCCAGCCTGTCGGCCGCCACCGTCGTTTACAAGGGCCTCCTGACCGCTCCTCAGATCCCCAATTACTATCGGGATCTGGCCGATCCTGCAGTGAAGAGCGCCCTGTGTCTGGTCCACTCGCGCTTCAGCACCAACACCTTCCCCTCCTGGAAGCTGGCCCATCCTTACCGTTACCTGGCCCACAACGGTGAGATCAACACGCTTTGCGGCAACCGCAACTGGATGCGGGCCCGCTCCAAGACGCTCTCCTCGGATCTTTTCGGGGAAGACCTTCCCAAGATTTTTCCGCTGGTGTCCGATACGGGCAGCGACAGCGCCACCATCGACAACGCCTTGCAGTTCCTGGTCCAGGGCGGCCGCTCGCTGGCGCACTCGGTGGTGATGCTGATCCCGGAAGCCTGGAACAAGGACATTCGCATGGATCCCGACAAGCGGGGTTTCTACGAGTACCATTCCTGTCTGATGGAGCCCTGGGACGGTCCGGCTTCCATCGCCTTTACCGACGGGACCCGCATTGGCGCCGTGCTCGACCGGAACGGATTGCGTCCTTCCCGCTATGTGGTCACCAAGGAAAACCTGGTGGTGATGGCCTCCGAAGTGGGCGTGCTGGAAATACCCGAGGAGCGAGTCCTGTACAAGGGCCGGCTCCAACCCGGCAGGATGTTTCTGGTCGACACCCAGCAGGGCCGCATCATCGACGACTCGGAGCTCAAGGGGGCTCTCACCACCCGAAAGCCCTATCGGCAGTGGGTCGAAGCCAACCGGATCGAGCTTTCCCAGTTGCCGCCGGCTCCGGCGGAGAAGGAACCGGTGGTCGAAGACCTGCTGACCCGGCAGCAGGCGTTCGGCTATACCGTGGAAGACCTTCGGCTATTGATGGCTCCCATGGCCAGGAACGGCGAAGAGGCGGTCGGGTCCATGGGCACGGATACGCCGCTGGCGGTTCTCTCCAACAAGTCGCCGCTTCTCTACAACTACTTCAAGCAGCTCTTCGCCCAGGTGACCAACCCTCCCATCGATTCCATCCGGGAAGAGATGGTGATGTCGGTAGAGAGTTATATCGGCAGCGAGCAGAATCTGCTGGACGAAACCCCCAGGCACGCCCGCCTGCTCAAACTGCAGTGCCCCGTATTGACCGATCTCGAGCTTGCCCGAATCCGGCACGCCTCGGTCAAGGACTTCAGCGCCAAGACCTTGATGATGCATTTCTCCGAGGGCGACGGAGGCGGCGGATTGGAGACCGCCCTGGAGGAGCTCTGCCGCCAGGCTTCCCGGGCGGTGAGCCGGGGGCACAACATCATTGTTCTCTCCGACCGCGGCTTCGATGCCGAAAGGGTGGCCATCCCGGCCCTGCTGGCGACTTCGGCCGTCCACCACCACCTCATTCGGGAAGGCACCCGGACCAAGGTGGGCATCGTGGTGGAAACCGGCGAGGCTCGGGAGGTCATGCACTTTGCGCTCCTGATCGGATACGGGGCGGGGGCGGTGAACCCCTATCTGGCCTTCCAAACCTTGGCCGACATGGTGGCGCAAAAGCTCTTTCGTTCCGAAGTCACCGAAGAGCTTGCTTTCAGGAACTACGTCAAGTCCATCAACAAGGCACTGCTCAAGATCATCGCCAAGATGGGGATCTCCACCATCCAGAGTTATCGGGGGGCTCAGATATTCGAAGCCATCGGGCTGAGTTCACGCCTGGTGGAACGCCACTTCACCGGCACCGCCTCTCGCATCGAGGGCATCGGCCTGGACGTTCTGGGGCGGGAGGCCATCGCCCGCCACCGACAGGGTTTCCCCAAGGCGCAGTCTCGGAAACACCTGCTGGATGTGGGCGGACAGTATCAGTGGCGGCGCGACGGCGAGTTTCACCTGTTCAATCCGGAATCGGTGGCCAAGCTGCAGGTGGCCACCCGTCACGGCGACTACCGCCTGTTCAAGCAGTACTCCACCTTGATCAATGACCAGAGCAGAAACCTGTGCACGCTCAGGGGCCTGTTCAAGCTCAAGAAGGGCGACCCCCTTCCGCTGGATGAGGTCGAGCCTGCCTCCGAGATCGTGAAGCGGTTCGCTACCGGGGCCATGTCCTTTGGGTCCATCAGCAAGGAGGCCCACGAGAACCTGGCCATCGCCATGAACCGCATCGGGGCCAAGAGCAATACGGGCGAGGGAGGCGAGGACCCGGTCCGGTATGTGCGCGATCCCAACGGGGACTGGCGCCGCAGCGCCATCAAGCAGGTGGCCTCGGGGCGCTTTGGCGTGACGGCGGAGTACCTGGTCAACTCGGAGGAACTGCAGATCAAGATGGCCCAGGGGGCCAAGCCGGGAGAAGGGGGCCAGCTTCCCGGACACAAGGTGGACAAGGTGATCGCACGGGTGCGCCACTCCACCCCGGGAGTTTCGCTGATATCGCCTCCGCCCCACCACGACATCTACTCCATCGAGGATCTGGCCCAGTTGATTCACGATCTCAAGAATTCCAATCCGCGGGCCAGGATCTCGGTGAAACTGGTGGCTGAAGTGGGAGTGGGTACGGTGGCGGCGGGGGTCTCAAAGGCCCATTCCGACGTGGTCCTCATCAGCGGGCACGACGGAGGCACGGGTGCTTCTCCGCAGACCTCCATCAAGCATGCCGGCGTGCCCTGGGAACTGGGCCTGGCGGAGACCCAGCAGACGTTGGTGCTCAACGATCTGCGGGGGCGCATCGTGGTTCAGACCGATGGCCAGCTCAAGACGGGCCGGGACGTGGCGGTGGCCATCCTGCTGGGCGCCGAGGAGTTCGGGTGCGCCACCGCTCCGCTGGTGGCTTCCGGGTGCATCATGATGCGCAAGTGCCATCTCAACACCTGTCCGGTGGGCGTCGCCACCCAGGACCCGGTGCTGCGGCGCAAGTTCGCCGGCAAGCCCGAATATGTCATCAACTTCTTCACCTTCGTGGCCGAGGAACTGCGGGAGATCATGGCGGAAATGGGCTTCCGCAGGGTGGAGGAGATGGTGGGCCGGTCGGATCGCCTGGACGTGACCGACGCGGTCGAGCACTGGAAGGCGATGGGGCTGGACTTCACCCGCATCTTCTACAGGCCCCAGGTTCCCGAGCGGGTCGCTACCCACAAGGTCCAGGAGCAGGACCACGGTCTGGAGAAGGCCCTGGACCACCAGTTGATTGCCGATAGCCGGGAATCCCTGGAGAAGGGAACCCGGATTTCCCTCAGCTACCCCATAAGGAACTCCCAGCGCACGGTGGGCACCATGCTGAGCTCCGCCCTGGCAGAGCGCCACGGCAATTCGGGGCTTCCCGAAGACTCCATTCAGGTGGATTTTCGCGGGTCGGCCGGGCAGAGCTTCGGCGCTTTTCTGGCGTCCGGCATTACCTTCAGGCTGGAAGGAGATGCCAACGACTACATCGGCAAGGGGTTGTCGGGTGGCAAGTTGATTGTGTTTCCCCCGACAGAGGCCACCTTCAAGGCCGAAGACAACATCCTCGTCGGAAACGTGGTGCTTTACGGCGCCACCGGCGGACAGGCCTACTTCCGCGGGGTGGCCGGCGAGCGGTTTGCAGTCCGCAACAGCGGCGCCCGCGCGGTCGTGGAAGGGGTGGGGGACCATGGGTGCGAGTACATGACCGGCGGTGTGGCCGTAGTGCTGGGCGAGACCGGGCGCAACTTTGCCGCCGGAATGAGTGGAGGCGTCGCCTTCGTGCTGGACGAGTCGGGCCACTTCAGCCGGAACTGCAACCACAGCATGGTGGATCTCGAGCCGGTGGTGGAGCCGGCCGACCTGGAGACGCTCGCGGGGATGATCTCCCGGCACCGGAGTTATACGGGGAGTGCGGTCGCGGAGAGAGTGTTGCGAAATTGGGAGGCGTTGCTGCCCAAGTTCGTGAAGGTGATGCCCGTGGACTACCGGAGAGTCCTCCAGGAGTTGGAGAAGGCCCGGGCTGCCGAAGCCGACCGCGAGAAGACTCCGGCCCTGTCGCATTAGCTCAGTCACCGGAAAGTCAAACCGGAAACCGGCGGTTCCAGCTCGAGTCAAGGGCTGGCCATTGGGTTCCTTTCAGTGGCTCCGAAGCGGAGAAGCCATGGGAAAAGTGACGGGATTCATGGAAATCGGCCGGAAGATGGCCCCCCGCCGCCCCGTCGAAGAGCGCCTCAAGGACTGGTTCCAGGTGTACCGGGAACCTGCCGACTCCCTGGTGCAGAGCCAGGGGGCCCGGTGCATGGATTGCGGCATCCCCTTCTGCCACACCGGTTGCCCTCTGGGCAACATCATTCCGGATTGGAACGACCTGGTCTATCGAAACCGCTGGCGTGAAGCGATCCAGGTACTGCACAAGACCAACAACTTTCCCGAATTTACCGGGTGGGTCTGTCCGGCGCCCTGCGAAGCCGCCTGTGTGCTCGGAATCAACGACGATCCGGTCACCATCAAGCAGATCGAAATCAGCGTCATCGAGCATGCCTTCCGTGAAGGCTGGATCAAGCCGACCCCTCCCGCCGTTCGTACCGGGAAAAAGGTGGCGGTGGTGGGTTCGGGTCCGGCCGGGCTGGCCTGTGCGGACCAGTTGAACAAGGTGGGCCACCGGGTCACCGTGCTCGAACGAGCCGACCGCATCGGCGGACTGCTGACCTATGGGATCCCGGATTTCAAGCTGGAAAAGTGGGTGGTGCGCCGCCGCCTCGATCTGATGCGGGACGAGGGTGTCGTCTTCAAGACCGGAGCCAACGTCGGATTCAACGTGGCGGTGGAGGATCTGAGGCGCGACTTCGACGCCCTGGTTCTGGCGGGCGGGGCCACCAAGGCCCGAGACCTGCCCGTCCCGGGCCGCGAGCTGGACGGCATCCACCTGGCCATGGACTACCTGCCTCAGCAGAACCGGCGGGTGGCTGGAGACCGGAAGATTCCGGGCAAGGCCATCACCGCCAAAGGCAAGCGAGTGATCATCCTGGGCGGCGGCGATACGGGTTCGGACTGCCACGGGACGGCTCTCAGGCAGGGAGCCCGCTCGGTGCACTCCTGGGAACTCCTGCCCAAGCCTCCGGCTGAACGGACTCCCTCCATGCCGTGGCCCTACTGGCCGATGATCCTGAGAACCTCCTCTTCCCACGAGGAGGGAGGCCATCGAGACTGGAGCGTCAACACCAAGCGGTTCAGCGGCTCCAACGGTCGAGTGGAGAAGCTGCATGCGGTTCGCGTCGAGTTCGGAGAACCCAATGAAAACGGACGCCGTCCCATGCGGGAAGTGCCGGAAAGCGAGTTTGAGGTAGAAACCGAGTTGGTGTTGCTGGCGATGGGCTTCCTTGGACCGGAGTCCGACGGCATGCTGAAACAACTGGGGGTCGAGCTGGACGCTCGCGGCAACGTAGAGGCGGATGAAGACTACATGAGCAGCCAGCCTGGAGTCTTTGCGGCCGGTGACATGCGGCGAGGCCAGTCGCTGGTGGTCTGGGCCATCGCCGAAGGCCGCCGGGCCGCTCGCGGCGTGGACCGGTTTCTGATGGGATCGACCGATCTGCCTTGATCGGCCCCCGAGCCGGCCCGACGGCGCAGCCCGATTCCGGGTGTTCTCCCTCTGTCCCGCGAATTGGTGTTTGCCCTGCCGCAGGAGCCGGGCGGTTGGAACCAGTTGCGCAAGCGGACCAAAATCGGTGCTGTGGCCGATTCTGGCTTGCCGGCTTAGGCCGGAGTCCGGGGGAATACAGCCTACCCGGCAATGCTCGCGGATTCAGGGGGGTGTCTGATGGGAATCATGGTCAGCGAAGTCTACGAGGCACTGATTGAAGCCGGCGCCTCTGAATCCAAGGCCAAGGCCGCCGCCGAATCTATTCCGCTCAGCGAGCAGTTGGCAACCAAGCAAGACGTGGCCGGACTCAAGGGCGACATGGCCAACCTCAAGACGGACATGGCCAACTTCAGGGCGGACATGGCCAACCTCAAGGCGGAATTCTTCAGGGCCCTGTGGATCCAGGGAGCCGGAATCGTTGCCCTGATTGTCGGTCTGACCAAACTCTTCTAGATGGACGGCAGCGACAAGATCGAGCGCGTCAAGGTTCCAGAGCTGGACGAAATTCTGGGGGTTCCCTTCAAGGTCCTGAATGACGGCTTCATCCGATTGATCGACTACATGGGATCGGATGAGTCCATCGTGCAAGCGGCCCGGGTGTCCTACGGCAAGGGAACCAAGAAGGTACACCAGGACCGCGGCCTCATTCGATACCTGATGCGGCACCGGCACACCACTCCCTTCGAGATGTGCGAGATCAAGCTGCATGTCCGGGTGCCCATGGACTGCTGGCGGCAGTGGATCCGCCACCGAACGGCCAGTGTCAACGAGTACTCGACCCGCTATTCCGAGGCTATCGATTCGGCTCAACTGACCGGCGACGACCAGTGGCGGGAGCAATCCCGGGGCAACCGGCAGGGTAGCACCGGATTCCTGGATGGGGAGGTGGGTTCGGAGCTTTCCGAAAGAGAAGCAGCTCTGATTCGGGACAGCCGCCGGCTCTACCGGGAACGACTGGAGGCCGGCGTGGCCAGAGAGCAGGCTCGCAAGGACCTTCCGCTCTCAACCTATACCGAGGCCTATTGGAAGATCGACCTCCACAACCTGTTGCACTTCCTGGCCCTGAGAATGGACGCCCACGCCCAGTGGGAGATCCGCAGCTACGCCACGGTTATCGGCGAGCAGATTCTCAGCCGCTGGTGTCCTATTGCCTGGGAAGCCTTCCAGGACTATCGATTTCATTCCACCGCCCTCTCCCGCCGGGAGCAGCAGATTATCCGCATGCTGGCCGCCGGTCGTCCCGAGGAGGCCAAGGCGCTGGCTGCTCAATTCGGGCTTCTCAACTATGACGGCCCCCGCCTCAAACCCAACCGCGAACGCAGGGAGCTGGAGGACAAGCTTCAGTCCCTGAACTTCAAGATTCCCTGGCTGGATGGTCAGCGATAATGCAGGCTGGGCGCCCCGTCAATCCATGAGGGTGTCGATCCTTGTGTCCAGCGCTTGTGCGATGCGGTTCAAGGCCTTCACCGAGCCGGTCTTGAGGCCTCGTTCGATTTCGGAGAGATACCCGTTGGCGAGCCCCGTCCTTTCGGCCAGAGCTCTCAACGTCATGCCGCGAAACGCTCGCCAGGCAGCGACGGGGTTGTCCCCATCCATGATTTTCAGGAACACTTCGTGCGGGATGCGACTCCCATCGTCGGCTTCCCTGGCCGCCAACAAGTCTTCCAGCTCTTCCTGACGAGCAATCAGGGCGTCGTAGTCCGCCCGACTCAGCGTAACGGTTTCGGTCTCAGACATAGGCTTCCCTCCGATGCCGGACTCTCAAGACAACCATGACGGTCATATCGCCGGTTTGGTCCCATTTGAAGATGATGCGATACCTGCCAACTCGTAGCCGCCAATACTCACTACGGGTCAGAGCGATGACTTGATTGGCGAACGCAGACGGATTCCGGGCATACTGCTCTACCTTTGAGATTATTCGCGCGCGGTCCGTTACAGCCGTGCGTCTCATGTCCTTCTTCGCTCTGGCCGACCATGCTATTCCCCTGCCCGAATTCATGCTCCTATGCTCTCATAGAGAGAGCATACTTTCAACGAATATCCGTAGCCAAGCGGTCGTGTCCTTGCTCTCAGGTCGCGTCCGTCACGGATCACCTCACCGTCTTTCTTCGTGTGTCTTCGTGGTCCTTCGTGTGCCTTCGTGGATAACTCTTTTTTTCTGTTGTTTCAGGAAAGTCGGGAATACAGGGTTGGACGGCAACGGACTGGTAGCGCCGGAGCCGGACGACACCCGGCTTGCCGCCTTTGGGCCTGGTGACGTACTTTTTCTGCGTGTAGTGCACTTCGACCCTGGGTGCGTTGCGGGCCTGGCTGAAGTAGGCGGCCAACTGGGCTGCTTCCAGCAGCGAGGGCTCCGAGGGTTCCGAACGCCTGTCGGGATTTCGCAGAACCACGTGAGATCCCGAATAGCCCGCCACATGCAGCCAGAAGTCGTGGCCGTGAGCTACTTTGCCCGTCAAGGCGTCGTTTTGCCGGTTCCCCCTGCCCACCAGAATGGTCGACCCTTCCGAAGAAACAAAGCGGCGAGCCAGCTTCGATAGTTCCGACCTTTCCTCTTCCCTGGGAGAGCGGCCGCGCCCGGCCCCGGCCGGGGCCAGCGAAGAGGTTGAACCCGTTGGTGGGGGCGGCAGCTCCAACTCGGCCGGAGCGGTTGTCCGGTCAAGTTGCTCCCGTTGCTTTTCCAGGGCGGCAAGCTCCGCTCGAACCGCTTCCAGACGAGTCAGAATCCTGGGGATGGCGCGGCTCGACTTCTGGAACTGCCGGGCATAGCGGGTGGCGTTCTGGAGCGCCGTGAGCCGGGGCTCCAGGGGAATGGCCACCTCGGGCTGATCCGGCTGATACAGGTCCGGAAGGTTCACGGAGGTCCGCCCAGCGGGCAGCCGGGGAGCCTGGGCCAGCAGCAGGTCGCTGTATTTCTTGAAACACCGGGCCCGCCGGTTCTTTTCCAGGTCCGCTTCCAGGTCTTTCCGCAAGCGGGTCAGCTTCCTGCTCCGCCGGCGGAGAGGCGAGAGGCGGCCCTGATGCTGCTCGAGCCGCCCTTGCCGATCCTGGAAGAGCCGGCAGGTCTCGGCGACGGCAGCGTTCATGTCGGGGAATTCCCGATGCGGACGATCCTCCATGTGGGCCAGAGGAAAAGGAGAGCAGATCCAGGGTTGGCCGTCCTTGGCGGGCGGGTAGATCCGAGGGCTGAAGGGCCCAAGCCGCACTTGCCGAATCATTTCCTGCAAGCATTCCCACGCCCCCTCCAGTTCCGGCGGGGGGAATCGGTGGGCGATCTCTCGAAGGAACAGGGGACTCAGGCCTCGGGTTCCCGTCCTTGCGCGAACGGTCCTGCCGGTCCTTGGGCTCTTCCTTCCCGACCCCCGGCAGGCATCCAGGACCAGGTCGCGGAGCACCTGCCTGTCGAGGCTTTCCAGGCCGGATCCAGCGCCGGAGACCGGTCCGGCGCCGGGCTGATGGGGTCTGAAGACCCGCAGAATGCGGCCCTGATCGTCCCGCAAGAAGGCGTTGACCCGGAGGGGAATCAGTTCCAGGCGCAGATGGAGGATTCTGGTCGAGGAAGGCCACTTTCCTTCCTCGATTGCGAAGGTCACCGCCCGATCTCCCAGCTCTTTCTCGACGGCGACGATGGTGCCTCCGGTCAGGTGGCTCCGTATCGAAAGAAGCCAGTCACTGGCGGCGGCGGGGGAGCCTGCCCGTGATTCCTTGGGCTGCAGGTAGAGACAGGGGAGTCGCTGTTCCAGCACCACAGCCAGGTCGAAAGGGCTGGGGCGATGCAGCGAGAAGAGGAACTTCCGGTCATCGAGCTGCCGGACCTTGCGAATTCTCTTCCGGTGCAGCAACTCCCGGAGTTCCTGCACCTGCGCCTGGAGGCAGAAATTATCCATCGGCCGGGAACCCCAATTGCATGAGTGTCCGGTGGAGGTGGGCCAGGGGCAGGCCGACGACGTTGAAGTAGCAGCCGTGGATGTCCTGAATGAACCGGCAGGCGTAGCCTTGAATCCCATAGGCGCCGGCCTTCCCCAGGGGCTCGCCGGTGGCCACGTATCCCTGGATGTCTCTATCGGAAAGCGCCGCGAAGCGGACGGTGGTCTCGACGAAGCTGGCATGCCGGAGTTGCCCGTGCCGGATGCAGATGCCCGTCAACACCTGATGGGTGCGGCCGCTCAGCTTCCGCAGCATCTCCCCCGCCGCCGCCGGCGATTCCGGCTTTCCCAGAACCTCGGGGCCGCAGACCACCACCGTGTCGGCTCCTATCACCCAGACGTCGGGCCGGGTGTCGCGGATGGCTTCGGCCTTGGCCCGGGCCAGACGCATCACCAGTTGGGCCGGAGACTCGCCCCTCTGCGGTTCCTCCGGCACGCCGCTGACACGGACTGCGAAGTCGAACCGGAGCAGCTTCATCAGCTCCTGTCTTCTGGGCGAGGCGGATGCTAAAATCAGGCGTGGAGAGTGTGATTCGAGTCCGGCGGGCATGTGGTTGGAGGTCCTTGGAGAGCTTTCCGAAAGCGATTGCCATGGAGTGGCCGGGCTGACGATGCGCCTGCCGGCCAAGCCCGGATCGGCCCGGTTTACAATCTTCCGGGCGGTATGATAGAAAAGGTCCCTTCCGTGGTTCCAGCCACCCGGTACGGACCTGCCTGCGAGGAGGATTTTTCCATTGATCGATAGGCGTTTGCGCTATGGCGCCGGCTTGGTTCTGTCCATGCTGGCCGTCATTGGCCAGGTCCGATCGGCGCCGCAGCTCCAGAGTTCCGACTTCGACTTCAGCATCTATTTTACCGGAAACGTGCGGGGGAATCTCGAACCCTGCGGCTGACCGCGCAATCCCGCGGGCGGTCTTGCTCGCCGAGCACAGGTCATCAGGGAGAGGATCCGGGAGTTTCCCGGCCGTCCCGCCCTCCAGGTGGAGATCGGCAACTTCATGCAGCGGCTGGGCCCCGATCGGGCGGTCAAGAACGAGTGGCTGTGGAAGGGGATGGAGTTGCTTGGGATCGAGGTCTTCAACATCGGGGGCAATGACATTGAGGAGCTTCAGGCCCTCGGTGTGGAGCTGAGCAAGAACGGGCGGTTTGTTTCCGCCAACCTGCTTTCCGGCCAAACCGGCGATCCGCTGCTCGATCCCTATGTGATCAAGACCATGCCGCCGGCGCCTTCCGCCCCCGCTGTCCGGGTCGGCTTCATCGGATTTGCGGTCAGCAAGCATTCCTCCAAGACCGGCGCGAGCTACCGCTGGGAGAATCCATCCGAGAGCGCCGAAAAATGGCTGCCCGAGTTGAGAGAGAAGTGCGACTACGTGATTGCACTGGCCTGCATGCCCCTTGGCGACGCCATCCAGTTGGCTATCGACCATAAGGGCATCGACATGATTCTCAACGGATTCGAGCATCAATCGGCAATGGCCCCCATCAAGATCAGCCGGTCCACCATCGTCTACGCCGAAGACGAAGCCAAGAGCCTGGGAGAGCTGCGCTTTTCCCTGAAGTCGGGCCGGCCCGCAGTGCAGCCCTTGAATCACCGTTTGACCCGGCGGGTGGCCGACGACCCCGATATCGCTGCCTTCATGGTGAAAGCCAAAGCCGACATCTCGGCCAGGCAGACCGAGATGGCCAAGAGCACCGCCCATGCGCACGACCACGGCCACGACCACGGCCATGGCCACAGCCACGGCAGCCGCCGGGACCACGCGGATTCCGATTTCGTGACCTCTCAAACCTGCGGGACGTGCCATGCGGATGCGTTTCAGGTCTGGGAGAGCTCGGGCCACGCCCATGCCATCGACATCCTGATCAGGGAAAGAAAGGAATTCGATACCCAGTGCGTCATCTGCCACGTGACCGGTTCGGGGCAGCCGGGCGGGTTTGAAGACCTCTATCGCACCGCCCACCTGGCCAATGTCCAGTGTGAGGCCTGTCACGGTCAGGGTCGGGAACACAGCCGGCAGCCGACCGTGTCCAGGATGGAACCGCTGGGGCCGAATTCCTGTGTGACTTGCCACAATCCGTCCAACAGTCCCGAGTTCGAGTTCGTGTCCTACTGGGAAGCCATCAAGCACTGACAGGCTGTTTAGTGAAGAGTGAAGAGTGGATAGTTATTTCATTTACAGGTGAAGCATCTTGTCGATCGCGGCGTACTCCTTCAAGAGTGCAACCAGGGAATCAGGTGCTTGCCCGTTCCCGGAATCTTCCGCTGACCACTCTCCACTCTTCACCTGGCCGCGCCGCCGTGCCACACGACGGGGCGGCTCACAAGGGGCGAAATAGGGGGCTTTCAGACAAGCCGGACCCCCGCCCCCCGACGGGCGGATCATTCGAGAGAGAAACAGGGGACCCGGTTGGCGTATCGGGAGCACGGAAAGGTCCCGGTTCCCCTCGGCGTCTCGCTTCGTGTGTCTTCGTGGATAACTCTTTTTGCTGTTGTTTCAGGTAAGATGAAATCGCTGAAAACCTTGCTCCCCGATCTCGTCCGTCAGTACGCGGCCGACGGACAGTGGAGGGAGCAGGCGGCGGCGGCTCTCTGGAATGAGATCGTGGGCGAGCACCTGGCCCGTCGCACCCGACCTGTCTCAATCAGTCGATCCAGGCTGGTGGTCCTGGTACCGTCGTCCGGCTGGAAGCGGCAATTGCGCGCCCTCCGGGGGCAGATCGTGAGCCGGCTCAACCAGGTGCTCGGCACCGACATCGCCCGGGTGGTGTTCCGGATCGACTCCACGGTGGAGCGAGCGCCGCGGACACCGCCTCCAGCACCTTCCAAGCGAACTTCCGCTCCCGTCGACCTGCCCCTTCAGGGGATTGCGGACAAGGAGCTCCGAGCCCGGATTCAGGCGGCTGCCGCGGCCTGCCTGGATCGGGGAAAGTGAGGATACCGCCATGAAGATCGATGGCGCCCGGGTGGACTACATCGCCAATCTGGCCCAGTTGGCGGTTACCGAAGAGGAAAGGCGGGAACTCATCGGTCAGATGAATTCCATACTGGACTACGTGGAGCAGCTCAACCGACTGGACACCAGTGGCATCGAGCCTACCACGCAGGTAGTCCATACCACGGAGCAGAACTATAGCTGGCGGGCCGACCAGCCGCGTTCGGGATTTTCCCAGGAACAGTCGTTGGGCAATGGTCCCGCAACCGGGTCGGGCCACTTCAAGGTGCCGAAAGTCATCTCGGAGAAATAGCCCGCCCCTCCTCCAACCTTTCGGCCTGAGGGTGTTCATGGATCTCAACAGCCTGACCGCCAGGAAAATCAGGGGTCTGATCGAGCGCGGGGAAGCTTCTGCCGTGGAGATATGCCGCGCCTTCCAGGACCGCATCCGAGAGCAGGACCCCGAGGTTCAGGCCTTCCTGCACTACGACAACGACTTCGCCCTGGAGCAGGCCGAGCGGATCGATCGCATGAAGCATGCCGGAGAGCCGCTGCCCGAGTTGGCCGGGCTGCCGATGGCCATCAAGGACAATCTCCTGATTCGGGGTCTCCGCTGCACCTGCGGATCTCGGATCCTGGAGAACTTTGTCGCTCCCTACAACGCCACCGTCATTGACCGGCTGGCATCGGCCGGGGCCGTGTTTCTCGGAAAGGCCAATCTGGACGAATATGCCATGGGCTCGTCCACGGAGAATTCCGCCTTTCAGCCGACGCGGAATCCTCACTCCCGCGACCACGTTCCCGGGGGGTCGAGCGGCGGGTCGGCCGCGGCCGTAGGAGCCCATATGGCGGTAGCGGCGCTGGGCACGGACACCGGAGGCTCCATTCGGCAGCCGGCGTCGTTTTGCGGTGTGGTCGGCATGAAGCCCACCTACAGTCGAGTATCCCGTTATGGGCTGGTGGCATTCGGATCCTCCCTGGATCAGATCGGACCCCTGGCTCACGGAGTCGAGGACATAGCCGGTATTCTCAAGGTGATCTCGGGAAAGGACCCGCTCGACGCCACCTCCCTGGCGGTGGATGTGCCCGACTATGCGGGCGGCCTGGGTCAGCCGATTGAAGGCCTGAGAATCGGTATACCCCGTGAGTATCGGCAGAGCGGGGTCTCCGAGACGGTTCGGACCAGGATCGAAGCAGGCCTGAAGCTGTTTCAGGATCTGGGGTGCGACCTGATCGAGGTCGACCTGCCCCACACCGATTACGCCATTGCCACCTACTACGTCATTGCCATGGCCGAAGCCAGTTCCAATCTGGCCCGGTATGACGGAGTCCGCTACGGGCTGAGGATTCCCGGACAGGGCGATCTTTCCGACATGTACCGGGAGTCCAGAGACGCCGGATTCGGCGCAGAAGTCAAGCGTCGGATCATGCTGGGAACGTTCGTCCTGAGCTCGGGCTACTACGACGCCTACTATCTGAAGGCGCAGCAGGTGAGGACCCTGATCAAGCGGGACTTTGAAGCGGCCTTCCAAAAGGTGGACCTCCTGGTTTCGCCCACCTCCCCCACTCCGCCCTTTCGCCTGGGCGAGAAGACCAACGATCCGCTGTCCATGTACCTTTCGGATATATTCACCATTACCGCCAACCTTGTCGGCATTCCCGGCATTTCACTCCCCTGCGGCAGGACTCCCGAGGGCATGCCCGTCGGGATTCAGCTTCTGGGAAAGCACTTTGGCGAGCCGGTGGTTCTGAAGGCGGCGCATGCCTTCGAGCAGGCTGGCGGCTTCGCCCCCTGACCCCTCCGGGTTCTCCCAAGCCAACATGCATCCGGCACCCTTGCGGTTTTCGAGAGCGGCCCTGATCTACAACCCCGCGGCCCGGCGGTTGCAGTGGCGGCGGGCCCGCAAGCTTCGGGCGGTCCTGGAGCGCCTTCGCTCTTTCGGGCTGGCGGTGGAGGTCCAGGGGACGGTTGGCTCCAACCATGCCCCCGGCCTGGTGCGATCGGCCTTGCAGAGGGGTTGCGACCTGATCATCGCATGCGGGGGAGACGGCACCATCAACGAGGTCGTGCGCGGCATGGAGGGATCCCGCGTCCCCTTGATGGTGATCCCGGCCGGCACCGCCAATGTCCTGGCCCAAGAGATCGGTTTGCCACTGGACTGGGTCGACGCGGCCGGGCTGCTCGAGACAGGTCGGATCCGCCGCATCGCTCTGGGCCGGGTCGGCAGCCGACCCTTCATCCTGATGGCCGGTATCGGAGTGGACGCGGCTGTTGTGAGTGCGGTGAACCCGGGACTGAAGAGGCTCCTGGGACAGGGGGCCTTCTGGATTTCGGGTTTGAGGCAGTTCCTGAGCTACCCCTTCGCCCCGTTCGAGGTGCAGGCGGACGGAGACTCCAGGCGGGCCACCTTTGCGGTGATCGCCAGAGCCAAAAACTATGGAGGCGGATTTCAGATTGCCGGCCAGGCGGACCTATTTTCGGATGACTTCCAGGTGTGCCTCTTTCAGGCCGGGAACCGATGGCGATTCCCCCGTTATTTCTGGGGCGTGGTTCGCCGGAGGCACCATCGTCTTCCGGACGTGCTCCAATTCCGCGCCCGCTCCGTACTGGTCGAGGGCAGCACGCAAATCGGAGTCCAAATCGACGGTGAGCTGATCGGCTGCCTGCCGCAGTCGGTGACCCTTCAGCCCGATGCCCTGTCCCTGCTCATTCCGGGGCCCGGGGAGATGTCCAGCGGGGAGGGGAAGGTCATACCGTAGAGGCCGGGGGACTCTGCCAAAGGGTCCTGCCGATGAAGAAGGGCCCCAGGGATTCAATGTACTGGGAGGTCTGGCGGGTCTTTCGCATGGTCTGCACGATGTGGGAGAGAGGATGCAGAGCCCGGCCGACCAGCCCGATCACGAAATCGTTGTCGTTCTTGTCCAGTCCGTGACAGGCCAGGCGAACGTCGTGAGCCAGGTCGGCCTCTCCATAGGCCCGTCCGATGGTGGCGTGCTCGCGCAGGATGGAGCTCTGTTGGGCCGGCTCCAGCCCGGCAAAGGCTCCGGAACGCCTCAGAGGGTACCATATGGCCCAGGGCCAGTCCGGATTGAGCACGGTTCTGCGAGCCTTCTGCAGCAGCCAGTGCTCCAGATCGGGTTCGAACCCCGAAGCATAGGTTCTCCCCAGCATGGTCAGCTCGGGTTTGGGCGCCAGCCCTGCCAACGGCGGAGAGTTCAAGAGATCCCGCCACTCCGTCACGAAATAGGCGGGGTCTTCGCTCATGCCCAGCACGGCAATGCCCTTGGGATCATTCAGGTCCTGATAGAGGACCAGGTCGTGGGAGCTTTGCTCCAGGACTCGAATGACCGGTGTGGCATCGGTGCAGTTGCCGAAAGCCTGAAGCTGAAGGAACAGGCGGCGGTCCAGGCTTTGCCCCCCGGCTCCCCGCTCCCGAACCTCAATCTTCTGGCCGGCCGAATGGTTCATATCCAGTCGCGCTCCCATCGCGCATACAGGGGTTACTCTTCTCCCGCCTTGTCCAGGGCATCCCGCAGCCGCGCCAGCTCCTCCTGCAACCGGACTTGGCGTTGGCCGATACTGAAGACATATCCGAAGAGGATGAGCCACATGATCCCGTAAGCCGCCAGCAGGTATTCATTCATTGGACCTCCCTCAGGTGGCGCTGGGCCGTCCGCCGGAGACTCTCGACCGATTCCCGGCTCCGTTCCAGGTCGCACCCCATTTTCCAGAGGCAAAAGAAGAGCAGAGTTAAAGCCAGCAAAGTCACCATCAGGGCCAACATCATGTCCGGATGCAAGCCGGAGTCCTCGCCTCCGGCGATCACGGGTTGGGGGTGCTGGGTCCGCCACCAGCGGTTGGCCATGTAGACAATCAGGGCGTTCACGGCGCCGAATATGCTGACGACGGCGCTCAATCTTGCCCGTTGTTCCGGTGATTCCACCAGGCGGCGCAGCATCAGGTAGCCCATGTAGATCAGCCAGAGAACGAAGGTGGTGGTGAGCCGGGCATCCCAGGTCCACCAGATCCCCCACACCGGCTTGGCCCAGATGGGACCGCTGACGAGGTTGAGCGTCAGGAAGACCGCGCCCACCTCGGCCGCCGAGGCGGCCCGAACGTCCCATTGGCGGTCGCGTTTCCGCAGGAACCGGAGGCTGCAGAAGCACACCAGGTAGATGGCCAGGAAGCCCACCCAGGCGGAAGCCACGTGGAAGTAGAAGATCTTCTGCACGATCCCCATGGTGAGTTCCACCGGCGCCAACACAAAAATGGCGTAGAGAGCCGCCATCATCGCCAACAGGGCCAGCAGTCCTAGCCCGTATTTCTCACCAGGCCGCACCCGAAATTGTAAGAAACCGTTCACTTTTAATGCGTTATCGGCCCTTCTTTAAGGTGCAATACAAACAGACGGTGCTGGGCATGCCCTGGCTTGTCTTTTTTCCTCCAGCGCGCACATGCTCCCTTGACCGTAGAAACCGCGACGCTCTTCGGTCGCGAGCACGCGCTGGAGAAAAAAATCCTGCGCCATGAACATGCCCCCTGGTGAGAAATGCGGGCAAGTCCTTTGTGGAAGCCTGCCATGGAATCCTTCCGCTCCTGCGCCGGAGCCGACCGGACAATCGGCACATATTACCCAAATTTGGAGCCCAGCACCAAGAACCTCATTTTTCGAGGACGTAGTCGAAGGTCATCAGGGGAAGGGCCACGAAGATGATGTCGTAGGCCGCCAGCACCTGCATCCAGAAAAACATCACCCGTTCTTCCGGGGGTTGGGCGAAATTGGCGGCCGTTGCCAGGACCGCGCCCAGGATCACGGGCAGGACCAGGGGCACCAGCAGCACCGGGAGCATGACCTCGCTCATGCGGGTGTTGGCGGAAACGGCAGCCAGCAGCGTGCCCACCGAGGCAAAGCCGAGAGTTCCCAGGAAGGTAATGGCCGCCATCCAGCCGATCCTGGGCCAGATGCCGTAGTTGAAAAGGAGGGAGAACAGGCAGAGGATGATGGCCTGCGCCAGCAGCAGGAAGAGCAGGTTGGCCAGCATCTTTCCCAGGTAGATGCTGCTCCAGTTCACCGGAGACAACATCAATCCATCCAGGGCGTCGTTCTCCTTCTCGGCGGCGAAGGATCGGTTCATTCCCAGGAGTCCCGCGAAAATGAAGGTCATCCACAGGAGCCCGGGTCCGAACTGCCTGATTTCGTCCGCATCGGGCTCGAATGCGAAGTTGAACATCAGGATGACCAGAAGCCCGAACAGCAGCATGGAGGTCAGGACATCCTTGGTCTTGTATTCGGTCAGGAGGTCCTTCATCAAAATGGCTGCCGTCCGGCTCCAGAACTTCACGCTCGCGCCTCACTATAGCGGCGATTCCTGAAACGCGTCGATATCCGGTTGCAATCGATCTGCCGTCTCAAACGCCCGGTTGTCAGTTCCTTAGCCCCTCCGAGCCGGGAGGAACTCCTTTCAGGAACTGCCGGTAGCGGCTTCGAGCCGCCGTGGAGTCGCCGGTCCATTCGGTTACAATGCGGCCGCGGTCCAGAAGGACCCAGCGGGTGACTCCCTCCAGACCCTGATCCAGGTTGTGGGTGGCCATGACGATGGTTCGCCCGGCTGCCGCCCATTGCCGCAGCCGTTCCGAAAGGAGCTCGGCCGCTTCCAGGTCGAGACCGGTGAAGGGTTCATCCAGCAGCACCAGCTCAGGCCCGTGCAGCGTAGCCCGGGCAATGGCCAGGCGCTGCTGCATCCCGCGGGAGAAGCCGCGAACGGGACGGTCGGCGCTCAGGTCCAACCCGGCATCGGTCAGGGCGGCGGCGATCCGATCGCCGGCTCCCTCCAGCCCGTGCAGCCGGGCGTGCAGCCGCAGGTTCTCTCTGGCGGTCAAGCCGGGATAGAGAAAGGTCTGGTGGGCCACCAGGCCGATCCGCTCCCTCCCGCGCTCGGGATCCCGGGCGACATCCACGCCGCAAATCCGCACCCGGCCCCGGTTGGGCTTCACCAATCGAGCCATGACCCGCAGCAAGGTCGACTTCCCGGCCCCGTTGCGACCCAGCAACACCACGAACTCACCTGGGTGGACGAGCAGGGAAACGTTCGCCAGGGCCGGGTTGAGCCCGAACCATTTTTCCGCGTTCTCGACGACCACGGCGGCATCGTCCGTCATCGGCCCACTCTCCACCTAATTTGAAACAACAGAAAAAGAGTGATCCACGAAGGCACACGAAGGACCACGAAGACACACGAAGAAAGACGGTGAGGGAACCTGTCCTTGCCCACAACCGCTACGAATTTCGCAAAAGGCTCTTTTGAACATCGATGCACAGGATGCACAGGATGCACAGAACGAGAGGTTTCTGCACGAGAAGCCGGCTCGGCCGATGATCCGGCTCGGGCTTGCGGATGCCCAGGAATACAAGCTGGCCGTTTCCTGAAAAAATCCTGTGCATCCTGTGCATCGATGTTCAATTGTCAGGAGCGCTTCTTCTTGCGCTTTCGCGCTTGCTGGTGAAGCCGCTCCCGGGATTGCTGTCCCAGCGCGTAGAAGATGATGGCCAGGGACAGTGCGGCCAGGATTCCCAGGATGAGCGTTCGCTGTTCAAAGATACGGTTCGGCAGCCGGACCACCCGGAAATCGGAGTCCTCCCCGTGATCGTGGCCGTCATGGGCGGAGTGTTCGGGGGCCTCTCCGGCGATCCTGAGGTTGAGAAACTCTCCCTCGGCGATTTGGGTGATGTGGAAGGTTGCGGACTCGGTCCGGGAGTCGATACCCGTGGAAACCACTCCGGTCCCAGTGACTTGAAGGTCGGAGGGCTTCACGAACAGTTGGGAGTGGTCGGTCCCGTGGAGCAGTCGAAACTTCAGTTGCCGGTCGTCGCTGGGAAAGCGGACGTTGTAGGCGACCCAGATTTCATTGATTCCCGGCTTCATGGGGTAGTTGATCCGGTAACCGCCCCCGTCCCGGATGAGAGGCTGCTGAGGCAGGGGAATTCTCCCCAGGCCCAGCACCGACACCTTCAGATCGAGAGGAGAGTCCGGCGTGTCGAACTCGAAGGTCGACAGGGAATTCGCCAGCGTTCGCTTGGGCTGAGAGTCGTTGGTAAGGAGGTATTGGTGCTCGATCCGCAACTCGTTGCCGTGAGCCAAGGCGATCATGAAGGGCATGGATACGCCGACTTCGGCGAGCTGGGGGGCCGTCTCATAGATGGTCAGGAGTTGAGGGCCCGCCATCTCGGAGGTGGAAGACAGCGACTGGTTGTAGTTGACACCCCGGTAGATGGTGCGCAGCAGAATGTGCGGGCTCGAAGGGGCCAACTCGACCTGCTCGAAGGTGAACCGGCCCCCTGTACCGGTGAAGGTTTCCCTGGTGGCGTTCATTCCCTCTCCCAACGTGAGAAGCTCCACCTTCTGGTTGACCGCCGGCCGTCCGGTGGTCCCGTTGATCACCTGTCCCGAGACGGAGGACTGGGCCCAGGCTGCTTGCCAGCAAAGGCTGGATGCCCAGAGAATGGCCGGGAGCAGTGCAAGGCCGCGGGAGACCGGGCAAGGACCTTCCTTGTGTCGCCGGGGGGGCCATTGGCCCGGAATGATGGCTATCATGGAAGTCGCTCAGCCCTCTTTCGCCGAGCCCACCAAGACTTTCTGCCCTGGGAAGGCCGGAAGGAGGGGCGATGCGTCGATTGGAACCCGGACGGATGGGGAGGATTGGAGGGATATCGGCTCAAGGCTTCCTGGATCTGCCCGGGCGCTTGCCGCTCTTCAGCACCGCCACCACCTGAGGACTGCCCGTCCGGTCGAGCGGCTCGGGCTGGATCGCTTCGATCTGACTCACCACCCCGTAGGCTTCTGTCAGGTAGTCCTGATGGAGTCGCTGGTAGTCCTCGTCGGAGAGTTTCCCCATCCTGTACTCGAAGTCCAGGTCCTTGATGTTCTCGTAGATGGTCTCCTTCCTTCGCAGCAGGCGCTTCAGGCCGGTGGAGCGGCTGTCGATATCCGCCAGGAAGGGGCTGCCGGCGGTGGATAGCAGCGGGCGAAAGACGTAAAAGGCCGCTGCCAGGGAGATCAGAATGCATGTCAGAGCCAGCCAGAACATGGGCACTGAACCTCGAATCTCAAGGGATGCTCCCTGTTTGGGTGGCGGCGCCACACCGAAACAGGAACTCAGTCGAAATCCTTCAACTCTTTTTCAAGCCGATTGCGATACGCTTCCGGGATGGCCTCGGGATCGGCTGGCGTCGAAGCCGGGAGCGGCCGGCGCCGGGTCCACACCGTGACGACCCGATAGAGGACCATCACCCCCGCCAGCAGAGCCACCACCGGCAAGGTCCAGGCCACCAGGTCGAAGCCCTCGCCGGTGGGGGCCGATAGAATCACGCCACCGTACTTGGCCACGAAGTCGTCGACGATCTGCTCTTCCGTCATTCCCGCCTGAAGCTTCTGGTCGATCTCGCTTCTGAGCGGGTTGGCGGACCCGCAATGCAGCATGCCACAGCCCGAAAGCTGGTGGTTGCAGCTGCACTGACAGACGAAGTTCTCGGAAACCTTCTTGACCTCGGGTGAAAAGATCTGCGCCGCAGCCGGTGAGGGAAGCAGGATTCCCAATATCAGAATCAGGGCCGAAAAGCGGCGCCGGACCCAAGCAGCACTCTGGGCTTGGAATATGACCGCAGGCGGTTCGTACTGCGCCCCGAGGCCCATCCTAAACTTTGGCATAAGACCTGGCCTCGACTTTCAGTGGAACCTTCTGGGCAGCCCGCTCGTGCTGGTTGGGAATCAGGCAGATCACCGTCCCCAGGATGAAGACGGCTCCTCCGATCCAGATCCAGGCGACCAACGGCTTGATGTAGGCCTGAATAATGTACCTGGACCCATCCTGGTCGGGGCCGGCAAAGACGACGTAAAGGTCTTCCTTGAGCGTCCGGTGGAGGGCCACTTCGGAAGTGGGCTGCTTGCTGGTCTTGTAGAGTCGCTGTTCTGGCCTGATCTCGGAGAGGGCCTGACCCTCCTTCCAGACCTGCAAGCGGGTCATGGCGGAGGAGTAGTTGGGGTTGTCGGTGCTCTCCACCTCTTTCATCTCCAGCGTATAGGGGCCGATTTCCAGCTTGTCCCCCGGAACCATGGCTTGCTGCTGTTCCTGGTCAAAGCCTGCCCCGGCAAATCCCACGAACAGGAAGACCATGGCCACGTGCACGATGTAGCCGCCATGCCTCCGGGTATTGCGGAAGGTAAGGACCCAGAGAGAGTGCCAATAGGCCTGACCCTGCCGGCGGCGCGCCCGCGCTCCCCGATGGAACTCGGCCAGAATCGTCACCGTTACGAAGACGCAGAGAATCAGGCAGACGGTCGAATAGAAGTGGCGCATCCCGAAAGCCACGAACAGCACCCCGGCCCCCAATCCGGAGGCCAGCGGAATGGTGAAGTTCTTCCTCAAGCTGCGCAGGGAGGTCTTTCTCCAGGCCAGCAGGGGGCCGACGCCGGTCAGGAAGAGCAGAAACAGCCCGATGGGGATGTTTACCTGGTTGAAGAAGGGAGCCCCCACGGTTCTCTTCTCGTTGGTGACCCATTCCGACAGAATGGGAAAGATGGTCCCCCACAACACGGCAAAGGTCGTCGCCAACAGCACCAGGTTGTTGAACAGGAAGC
Organism: Acidobacteriota bacterium; assembly: GCA_022821775.1. Classification (GTDB taxonomy): domain Bacteria; phylum Acidobacteriota; class Terriglobia; order Versatilivoradales; family Versatilivoraceae; genus Versatilivorator. The sequence goes on along the minus strand of JAJECY010000280.1, from coordinate 14,933 downwards.
TGCTCTCCCTGGAGACCACCGAGTCCAGCCGGTTCTCGCTCTTGAGCTCTTCCATGCGGGTGAAGAGGAAGTAGAGCGACAGGGCGGTCATCAGGATGAGAAAGGTAGAGAAGAAGGGACCGATCGGTGACTGGGCGAAAGAGTGGACCGATGAAACGATCCCGCTGCGGGTGAGAAAGGTGCCGAGAATGCACAGCAGAAAGGTGGCCAGGATCAGGACCATGTTCCAGACCTTCATCATCCCCTTGCGCTCCTGCATGATGACCGAGTGCAGGAAGGCCGTCCCGGTCAGCCAGGGCATCAGGGAGGCGTTTTCCACCGGGTCCCACCCCCAGTAGCCGCCCCAGCCCAACACCACGTAAGCCCACATGGCGCCCAGAAGGATCCCCGTGCCCAGGAACAGCCAGGGGACCATCATCCACCGCCTGGTGGTCCGGATCCATTCCTCGTCCAGTTCCCGGGTGATCAGGGCGGCAATGGCGAAGGCAAAGGGGACGGTGAATCCGACGTAGCCCACGTAGAGGATGGGCGGGTGGATCACCATGGCCCAGTATTGCAGCAGGGGGTTGAGTCCCTGGCCGTCGGGGGGAGCCCAGGGCACCGGCGCTGCCCCTCCCTGCGACACCCCGATGGCGTCGAAGGGGTTGGCGACGAAGTTGTTGACCAGCAGGAAGAAGGTGGTCACCATGGCCACCACCCCCACCACCCAGGGCATCAGCACGGGATTCCTCTTGCGATGGACCAGGACGGTCACCATGGAGAAGAGCGTCAGAATCCAGCACCAGAAGAGAAGTGAGCCTTCCTGTCCTCCCCACAGCGCCCCCACCTTGTAGTACCAGGGCATGGCCTGGTTGCTGGAAGAAGCGACGTACTGAAGTTGGAAGTTGCTGGTGACGAGCTGATACCAGAGACTCATCACGGCGACGGTCACCAGGGCGGTGACGGCGACGGCGGCTCTCTCTCCGGTGGCAGCCAGGCGGCGGTGCCCGAACTTCCCTGCCAGCAGCGAGGCTACCAGCGCATAACAGGACAGGCCGAAGGCCAGCAGCATGGTGAACTGTCCGACATCGGTCAAGAAGACTTGCATGGAGTGATTTCTACAGGAGTTCGGTGCTGAGTTGACCCGGGGATTGGCGCCGAAAGGAACGACTGCCGGCGTTTCACTGTCCGGTCCGCACCGGCAGGGTCACGGGTTTTGACTGGTGGCTTGTTTGAGGGCTTCCTGGCTGTAGGTGGCCTCGTACTTGGAAGCGCACTTGGCCTGAACCACCGTCGACTGAAACTCTCCGCCGGGCATGAGCTTGCCTTCCGCCATGGCCTCCGCGTCGTCCTTGAAGGTGTCGGGCAGCAGATCTTTCCCGACATAGCGGATATTCAGGCTATGTCCCTCTTGTTCCAGGGTGAACCGGACTCCCTGGTCCGCCTTGAGGATGCTTCCGGGCACGACGTTGCCGGCTACCCGGATCCGGCGGCCGTAGGCTTCTTCCCCCATGGCCTGCAATTCGCCGACGGTCTTGTAGTAGGCCACACTTTCGTCGAAGCTGCTGAACCCCAGCCAGGCAACCGCCAGTACGATGACCAGAGAGCCGGCCAGAAACTTGATTTTTCGCTTGTCCATGCCTTCTTCCTTCCCGCCGCCAACAGTCCCCGTCTCGTGAGAGCAGGGCTAATCCCGACAGCAACATTTTACCCGCGTGTCGCGCACTTAGGCAAGTTTATGGCATTCAGCAGCTCACCCAAATGTCGGACCCTTCGATCTTGACCGGGTAGCATTCCACCTGGACCCGCGGGTTGGTCAGGCAGGCGCCCGTGCCGACGTCGAATCGCCAGGAATGCCAGGGGCAGCTCACGATGTTGCCGTCCAACGCGCCCTGGCCCAGCGGTCCTCCCCGGTGGACACAGGTGTCGTCGATGGCATGCAGATTGCCATCCACGTTGAAAACCGCAATGCTCTTTCCCTGGACCTCAACCGTTCGGCCCTGTCCGGCCGGAATCTCATCGGCTCCGGCCACGCGAATGTAGTCGGCCATGGTCTCCTCCCTGCGGATCGGATGTGGATTCCACTTCGCCGAGCCGGCGAAGATCCACCAATGATGTGTGACCGGCAAATCTCCTGTCAACAGATGCCCCAACCCCTCTCCCGACCCACGAAACCATTGCCTGCGGAAATTTGCAAAAGGCTCGTGTGTCTATCTTCGGCTGGTCTGGTCCAGAAGCCTGGCCCGGTAGCCTCCGGTCCGCTTGAAGTAGGCCATCAGAATGAGATACCCCCCGAGCATGATGAGGGGCAGGATGGCCACCGTCATGAGGGCATCCTTCTTGGCGCCGGATTGCACCTCTCCGATCAGGCGGAGGTCGTCCGCGCTTGAGGCTTGAAGCTTTTCCTGGTCCAGGGGCCGGTACCTGCCGAACACGCTAACCTTTTCCTGGCTCACCACCCGGGCGTGCAGGGCGGGATTCTGCGCGTGCAGCTCGCGTTCGATCACCCGGTCCTGAACGTGTCCCAGAAAGGCGGCGCCGACCACGCCGACGCTGAGCGTTCCCACGGCTGCGATGGCGTTCAGGGTCAAGGCGCCTCCTCGGGGAAACTGCTCGGAAACGACGCCCAGCATGGTGGGCCAGAAGAAGGTCTTGCCGAAGCCGTAAAGGGTCGCCGCCAGCAGAATGACGATCCCGGTCGATTCCGACAGGGCTACCAGGCCGACCGCCGCCACCAGGCTGCTGACGGCCAGCAGGCCCAGAGGAGAAAGCCTGTGCACGAACGGACCCGCGAAAAAGCGGAGGATCATCATGATGAGGGAGGTGTAGACCAGCACCCATCCGGGATGGATCCCCAATTGGCTCATTTCAGGGGCCATCAGGGAGGTGATCCAGCTATCGGTGCCCAACTCGGTGGTGGCCAGCGGAATCATCAGCAGGAGCAGGAAGAAGAACATCATCCTGCCCCAGGAGCGCACGTAAAGGGTATAGCCGCCCACCAGAACGCCACCGACCGCCAGTTGAACCGCCAGTGGCCAGGAGAACACGCGGCCCACCTCGGCTACGATCAGGGCCACCACGATCAGGATGCCCAGGATGCCTGCTTCCTGGAGCATGGCCCTGTAGGAGACGCCGGCCTGGACCCGCTCTTGCACGGGAAACCTGCAGCCGGGCAACATCAGTCCATAGACTGCCGTCGGCAGCAGGATCAGGCCCACCTTCCAATGCCAGTCCACGCCGCCCATCAGGAGCGCCAGTATGCCGCCCAGAACCAGTCCTCCCGGCCAGCCCGCATGCAGGATATTGAGCCACTTGGTCTTGTCGCGGGGATACATGGTGGCCACCACGGGGTTGACCACCGCCTCCACGGTCCCATTGCCGAGGGCCACGATGAAGGTCCCGATATAGAGACCCCAATAGCCCTGAGCCAGGATGGTGATCACGGCCGAGGCCAGGTGGCAGACGAAGGCGAAGGCCATCGCCTTGCCGTACCCGATGCGGTCCACCACCAGGCTGAACAGGACGATGCTCAAGGCGAAGGGCCATAGCCCCACGCCGAAGATCTCGCCCTTCTGGGTTTCGCTGAGGTTGAATTGGACGCCCCACTCGTTGATGACCTGAGTGCGCACGATGAAGCCGAAGGCGGTGGCCACCAGGGCGATGAAGCTGGCCCAGAAGAGCCGCTTGGCGTTGGAATCGAGCCGTGGCTGCTCGTCCCCTGGCGAGGTGGGATTGTCCATGGATTGGGCAGGCCTGCCGTGAGTTCGGTGCTGTCGAAACAGGCGCAGCTTAGCTCAGGGCCGGGTCGCTGTCAATCCGATTGCCTTGGGCAACTAATGATTTGATTTCGCGGCTTTACCTGGGAAAGAATGCTGCCAGCCATGAAGCGCGAAGAACTGAACCGGAAGATCGATCGGCTCAAGGAGGACTTTTGCGGTCACCTGCAAGTGGAGACCACGCTTGGGTCCATGACCGGGCTCATCAAGGGCGTGGTCGAGGATGCCTACCGCGAGGCTCGAACCGCGCTGCCGCCCGGCCGCAACGGGGTCGCGCTGCTCTCTACCGGAGGATTCGGCCGAAGCCAGCTTCACCCCTATTCGGACATCGACATCCTCGTGCTGTTTTCCGGCCGGCTCCGGGAAGAGGACGAAACCTTCCTCAAGAGGCTGCTTCATCCGCTCTGGGATCTGGGGCTGCACATCGGCCACCAGATCCTGGAACTGAACCGCTATCGCTTCGATCCGGAGAACCTGGAGCTGGCGACCGCCCTGCTGGAAACGCGCCTGGTGGCCGGTGACTCCCGCCTGTATCAGCAATTCCTGCAACGGGACGTGAGGCGGCTCCTCAAGCGGCAGCGAAAACAATTCCTGCGTGTCTTGGTGGACAACTACGAGGAACGTCAGAAGCGGTTCAGTTCGACCATCTACCAGTTGGAACCCGACATCAAGGAGGCCCCGGGTGGCCTGAGAGATCTGCAGGTGGCCGGCTGGCTGAGTCGACTCCTGTACGGAGTCGACCCGGGGGAGGGGCTGATCGAGCTGGGCCTTCTGAGCCAAGGTCAGTGGGGCGATCTCAGAGAGGCGCAACGGTTCCTGATGCAGTTGAGGACCTACCTTCACGTGCTGGCGGGACGCAACCGAAACGTCTTGTCGCACGAATCCCAGGAAGAGATGGTCAAGGTCCTGGGCTACTCCGCCGATACCGACTGGATGGCCGTGGAAAACCTGATGAAGGACTATTTCCTGAGGGCCAAGGTCATTCACGCCTTTTGCGAATCCATGGTTCGGAGGGCCTTCCCCCCCGTAAAGCGCCACAGGCGTTCCCTGAAAAAGACCTGGACCACCACCGTTGTCAGGAAAGGCGCTCTGGCCTTTCCCCGGGAAGCAGTGATTCACGAGAATCCTCTCAACGTTCTGAAACTGTTCTCCCGTTCGGTGAGGTACCAGGTTCCCGTCAGCGAAGAGGCTCTGGATCAGATCCGGAGAAATCTGCCGCTGATCGGTGAAAAGCTTCGGGCCACGCCGGAAGTCAGGGACCACTTCCTGAGGTTGCTGCGCCAGCGCCAAGGCGTTTACGAGGCGCTGTTCCTGATGCACGAGATCGGACTGTTGGGACAGATCTTTCCGGAGTTCGATCGGATTCGCTGCCACGTCACCCGGGACTTCTTTCACAAGTACACCGTGGACGAGCATTCCCTGCTGACCGTCAAGAACCTGGAAGATCTCTATCGCGAGCGACGTCCTCGCTTCGGCGAGATTCTCAGGGGCCTGGAACGCCCGGATCTGCTGCTCTTCTCCCTGCTGTTCCACGACGTCGGAAAGGCCGAGCCGGGCAACCATTGCGAAAAGAGCCTGGCGGCCATCAACCGGATTGCCGAGCGGATTCAACTGCCCCGGGCGGATCTCGAAACGGTCCGGTTCCTGGTCAGCGGCCACCTGGAAATGTCCAACACCTTTCAGCGGAGGGATGTGACCGATGAGTCCGTAATCAAGCGTTTTGCCGAGTTTGTGGGTAACCAGGAAAATCTCCGCCTGCTTTGCCTGGTGACCTACGCCGACATTACCGCCGTCAGTCCCGAGGCGCTGACCTCATGGAAGGAAGAGGTGCTATGGCAGCTCTACGTGGAGACCAATGCTCAACTGACCCGGGACTTCGCCGATGAGCGCTGGCACCTGAACGAGGATTCCGGCTTGATGCAGGAGGTTTCCGCCCTGGTGGGGGAAAGCCCCGACAACTCCCGGCTGCAGGTCTTCCTGGATGGGTTTCCACGGCGTTATCTGCGCTTCACCCCCAGGGAGCACATCGCCGAGCACTATCGATTGTCGGAGGGAATCCGTTCCGCTACCGACATCGTCAGCCGACTGACCCGGCATCGGTCGACCTACCGGCTCACCTTCATGGCCTTGGACCGTCCCAACCTGTTCGCCAAGTTGACCGGGGTCCTGGCCTGCTATGGCATGAATATCGTTCGGGGGCAGGCCTTCGCCAACAGCCACGGCCTGATCCTGGACTTGATCGAGTTCGAAGACCGGTTGCACACGTTCAAAATGAACCGGAGCGAGATGGATGCCTTTCAGAATACCCTGCGTGAGGTGGTGCTGGGGCGCCGGGACCTGGCGGTGTTGCTCAAGAAAAGGGAAAGTAGTATTCTTTTCCGGTCCAAGAGCTGGAGCCCGATCCAGACCTTTGTGGGTTTCGATGACCATGCCTCGGATAAGTACACCTTGATGGAAATCGTGACCCGCGATCGGTTTGGTCTCTTGTATACTGTTGCCACCACCCTGGCGAGGAACGACTGCAACATCGACGTCGCCCTGATATCCACCGAAGGACACAAAGCCATTGACGTCTTTTACTTGACTCGGGCAGGAGGGAAGTTGACTTCACTGCCTCAGCAGGCGCTGGAAGAGTCGTTGCATCGGGCTCTGGATGGGGCCTGATCCGGATTCGGCTCGACCTGGAGGACAGGAGTCATGAGTCCGGCAGCGATATGCCGGCATCCAAGTCGTGGCTCCATCAAGCAGGACCTGGAGTAGTTATATGTTTCGAAATCCGCATTGCTGGCTACCGCTACCAGGAAGGGGAAATCCATGAAGCTCGTGAAATGCATCATTCGGCCGAATAAAGTAGAGGAAGTCCGGGAAGCTCTTTCGCAGGTCAACGTTTCCGGGATGACCGTATCGGAAGTACGCGGTCATGGCCGCCAAAAAGGCCATAAAGCCATTTATCGCGGCCGGGAATACAGCGTGACCCTTCTTCCCAAGATGATGATCGACTTGGTGCTGCCGGATGATCAGGTGGACGAGGTATTGAAAGTCGTCATCGAGACCGCCAGAACCGGAGAGATCGGAGACGGCCGGATATTCGTCCTTCCGGTAGATGAGGGATACAACATCCGCACCGGAGAAAAGGACGTCAATTGACCCGATCATCCGATGAGGGATTGTCGATGGCAGATCCTGGATCTGCGACAGACAGTGCCGGCGGAAGAGTTGACGGCAATTGTCGGCTCGAATTCATTTTTTTCCAATCCAGAATTCACAATTCTCCACCCAGCCGGGCCACGATTTCCCGGTAGTGGCTTCGCACCCGCCGGGTAGACGCCAGGTAGTGGTCGGTGAAGGCTTGCGGGGATTGGCAGAAGGGAGCCTTGGGTTCCCCCAGCAGGAGAATCAGCTTGCGAAGATGCCCAGGGTCGCGGGAGACCGTGGAGACGCCGTCGGTGGCTGCAATTCGCAGGCAGTTTTCCAGCCGGCGCAGGAACCGGTAGCCCTCCGACAGGTCGCGAACCGCATCCTCGCCCAGCAGCCCCAGTCTTTCCAGCCGTCCCATGGCCGTTAGCGTGTGGGGGATGCGGAGCTCGGGGTACTCTCCTCCGTACTTGAGCTGCAGCAACTGAGTGGCGAATTCCACATCCTGCAGGCCTCCGGCTCCGGCCTTTAAATGGAATCGGTCCCGCTGGGCCTCTTTCCCCAATTCGACTTCCATGCGGCGGCGCAGGTGGGCGATTTGGGAGACTTCCTCCGGCCTCAACTCCGGCTCATAGACAAACCCGTCGATCATGGCGCCGATCTGTCGTTGCAGGCGGCGTCCACCCGAAATGAAGCGGTGGCGGGATAGCGCCAGGCGCTCCCAGGCTTCCGCGCGCGTCGCCAGGTATTCCCGATAACGGGATGCGGGAGTGACCAGTTCCCCCTTGCTCCCCATGGGCCGCAGCCGGGTGTCGATGCGGTAAATGGTTCCCTCGCCCTGCGACACCGAGAGGATTTCGTCGAGGCGCTCGACCAGGCGGACACAGCGTCGCTGACTCTCCCAGGCTGCCGCCGCATCCTGGTCGCCGTAGAGGTAGACCAGGTCCAGGTCGGAGTGGTAGCTGAGGTCGCTGCCCCCCAGCTTTCCCATGGCCAGTATGGCCACCTGCTCGCGCGCCCAGCCGGTGAAGCCCGGGCCGAAGCGGTCTTCCAGGCTCTTGCAGGCCAAATCGAAGGCGGCCAGAAGGCAGCACTCGGCCAGGGAGGCCATCTGCTTCCCGACCCGGTCCCGGCTCAACTCGCCCAACACGTCCTTCATCCCGATTCGGAACATTTCGGTCTGCTGATACCGCCTCAGACAGTCCCGTTTTTTCCGATCGTTGCCGGCTTCCCGGAGCAGGGGGCCCAACTCGGCCGAGAAGCGCGAGAGAGTCTTCTGCCGTTTCAACTCCTCGGGGCGAACCAGGGTGTCGAAGAACTCGGGTCGCCTGCAGAGAAAATCCGAAAGGAATCGGCTGGAGGCGAGCAATCTCAAGAGCCGGGTCAGAACCTGCGGGGACTCGTTCAGCAACCCGTAGAGCGAATCCCGATCGCCCAGGGCATCGGCGAAACTCTCGAATGCGGACAGGCCGGCATCGGGGTCGGGGCTGGCCTGAAGTCCGCTCAACAGTCCGGGCATCAGGTTGGCCAGCAGGTTGCGCATCCGGGAAGGGGCGTGGGCGAAGGAGGGGGCATCCCGCAACAGGGTGACCTGGTGGTAGGCGGTTCTCAAGTCTGAAAATCCGCGGCCGGCAAGCATGTGATGGGCTTCCTGCTCCGGAAGTCCCGATTGGAGCACCAGGGCCGCTTCCCTGAGCTCGACGCCGGCAGCGCCCCCTCGCCGCCAGGCCACCAGGTCTTCAAACATGCGGTGCACCTGCCCAGTATGCCGGGCGTAGGTCTGTCGGAACCTGTCGACGGTTTCCGCGACTGTGGAGCCGGCAATCCCCATCCGCCGGGCGCACTTGTAGAGGTCTCCTTCCTTCTCCGGCAATTCGTGGGTCTGGAAATGAAAGACCATCTGCAGCTTGTGTTCCAGGTCGCGCAGAAACCGGTAGGCTTCCTGCAAACCGCGATGTTCCCGGGCATTGAGGAATCGAGCCCGGTGCAGGGTTTCCAGGGCGCGCACCGTCTGTCTCTGCTGAAGGTGCGGTTGGCGGCCTCCGTAGATGAGCTGGAGTGCCTGGACGAAGAATTCGACTTCGCGAATGCCGCCCTCCCCCAGCTTGACATGCCGTCCCTGTTTCCCCGTTGAATCCAGCTTGGCGTTGATGCGGTTCTTGATCTCCTGCAGTTCGTCCAGAGAGGCGAAATCCAGGAACTTGCGGTAGGTAAAGGGTCGAAAGGTCTCGCAGAAGATCTCTCCCAGTTCCCTGGACCCGCCCACCGGCCTGGCCTTGATCAGGGCCAGTCGTTCGAAGGTTTCCCCCCAACTGCCATAGTAGTTGCGGTAGTCGGTCAGCGAGGCTGCAATGTTTCCGGAGCCGCCTTCGGGCCGCAGCCGCAAATCCACCCGGTAGAAGGCTCCTTCAACGGTCGACTCCGAAAGGGCCTGGGTGATCATGCGAGCCAGCTTGGTGAAGAAGTCACGATTTGAAACGGCTTTGGGAGGACCGCCCGAGAACCCGGCATCGGAGCCGGCCTGCGTGGCGACGGTGTGTCCTTCCTCCCCGTCGTAGCAGTAGATCAAGTCGATATCGGAGCTGTAGTTGAGCTCCTCGCCGCCCAGCTTGCCCATTCCCAGCACGGTGAAGCGGGCCTCCCTCATGCCGCCCCGGCCATCGGGTGTCTGTGGGACCCCGTGCCGGCTCACCAGGCGGGCCCGGCAAATCCGGTACACACCGTCGATGACGGACTCGGCCAGCCGAGACAGCTCCGTGGTCGTGTCGCCCACGTCGATGACTCTCAGAATGTCCCGGGCGCTGATGCGCAACATCTCCCGGCGCTTGAAGCGGGCCAGAGCCCTCAATCGATCTTCTTCAGCCCAACCTCGGGCGATGGCCTGGCGGGCTCCCGTGCAATAGGAATCCAGGGACTTGGGCCAGGGCGCTCCCAGCTCGTTCAACAACCAGTAGAAGGTCTCCGGGTCGCGAATGAGGATCTCGGAGGCGTAGCTGGAGGAACCGCAGATCAGGAGCACCGCCTCCAGGGCCTCGGAGGTATCGCCCAGGAAGCCCAGGAAGTTCACGGGGTGGCTGACCACCCCGAGCAGGCGTTCGAAGTGGTTGAGCGCTCCGTCGGGGTCGGGTGTTTCCCGGACCACCTCCAGCAACTTTCCCACCATGCGCGCCAGGACCAGCCGGGTGGTCACGTCCTCCGCCATGAGCTGAAGGTTGCGGTCGGCGCCCGCCGGGTCCGCGAATCCGAATCGGGCGAGGAATTCCGTCACCTCTTCCGTGGATAGTTCCGGCGCCAACAGCAGGTCTTCGGGCTTCATGAGTCAGGCGAGTTCGGTCCAGGGAAAGTGATTGCGATATTAACCTGCATTTCTCTCCAACGGTAGGAGAAGTCGGTTCTCAACAAGAGGAATCCACCAAGGACCTCGAAGGGATACAAGGACCGATAGAATCCCTCAATCTACCGAACGAGAGGCTGTTGCAGAGGAAGCTGACTCACGCGAAACGAGACACTGGATACCTGCAATCGGGGCAAGGGGGTTGAGGACGATAATCCGGTGCATCCTGTGCATCCATGTAGAAAGTCTTTTTGCACTCGGGGCCGAGACCAAACGCCGGAACTTGAATGGCGTCACCTCGTGTCCTTGGTGGAGTTCTTTTTTTGGCCTTTGTGAGTAACGCAGCCCTTTTCAAAATTCGGAATCGCGCATCTCCATGAAACAACAGAGAGCGGGCTTGCCCCACGAGTGCCTCTTCCCTGGCTTCTCCCGGAAACGCTCCCGCTGCCCGGCCAATGGGGTAAACGGCTCAACCACAAAAAGCACAAAAGGCACAAAAAAAGGCTCCAGTCTTACCCAGTCCCGTTTTTGTGCCTCTTGCGGCCATTCAGACACAGAGCGGGCTTGTCCCTCGAACTGCCTATCCCCTCTCCCGACCCATAAAGCCGTTGACTGCGGAAAATTGCAAAAGGCTCAGCGAAGTGTATTGGTGTTCATTCGTGTCCATTCGTGGTTCGCCGTTTTCCTTGGCATCCCGTCACGATTAACCTCAACGCCTTAGTGGCCCTTCGTTCTCCTTCGTGTGTCTTCGTGGATAACTCTTTTTTTCTGTTGTTTCAGACAAGCCGCGCCCCCGCCCCGACGACGGGCGGATCATTCGAGAGAGAAACAGGGGACCCGGAAGGCGTATCGGGAGCACGGAAAGGTTCCGGTTCCCCTCGGCCTCTCGCTTCGTGTGTCTTCGTGATCCTTCGTGTGCCTTCGTGGATAACTCTTTTACCCCGTCGCATGCACCGCGAAACCGATTTGTTTCAGACAAGAACTGCCAGGCACGCTCATTCCCCGGCCGAGGTGACGGACCGGCGCCCGCTGTGGTAGTATTCGAGCGGTTTTGCGGGGAGCGGCAGCCGGCCAAATGATGATGACTCTAATGGGACCGATTGAAAAAGAAGAACTTATGAGCTCCGATCAGATCGAGCGCACCATTCGCCGGCTGGCGCGGGAGATCCTCGACCACAATCGGGGGCAACATGGACTGGCGCTGGTCGGGATCCGTCGCCGCGGGGTGCCTCTGGCGGAGCGTCTGGCCAGGGCCCTGTGGGAAATGCAGGCCGTCAAGGTTCCGGTCGGTCATCTGGATATCAATCTCTATCGAGACGACCTCTCCTCGGTAGCCACCCAACCGATCGTGCAGAGCAGCGAAATCGATTTCCCGTTGAACCGGAAGATCGTGGTGCTGGTGGACGATGTTCTGTTCACCGGGCGCACCGTGCGGGCCGCCATGGACGCCCTGGTGGATTACGGCCGGCCCAAGGCCATTCAGCTCTGCGTCCTGATCGATCGGGGCCATCGAGAGCTGCCCATCCAGGCTCACTTCGTGGGCAAGACGGTGGAGACCGACGCGGCGGAGATGGTGGAGGTAAGACTGAAAGAGATCGATCGTAGAGAGGGAGTCCTGCTGGTTGAACCTGCTTCATGAGTCCTGAAGCCATTGCCCCAGAGTCCGGAGCGTCCACCCCACCCACCTCGCGGGGAGGCCCGGTGTCATTCAATGCCAAACACCTGCTGGGCATTGAGCCGCTGTCGGTGGATCAGATTCAATTGATCCTGGAGACGGCCAAGTCTCTTCGAGAAATCTCAACCCGTCCCATCAAGAAAGTACCCACGCTTCGCGGGAAGACCGTCATCAATCTCTTCTTCGAGGCCTCGACCCGGACGCGCACCTCCTTCGAGATCGCGGCCAAGCGACTCAGTGCCGACGCCATCAATATCTCTACTTCCGCCAGCAGCATCGTGAAAGGAGAGACCCTGGTGGATACGGCCAGAAACCTGGAGGCCATGGCCCCGGATGTCATCGTGATCCGACATTCATCGGCCGGAGCCCCCCACCAACTGGCCGGATCGTGCACCGCCTGCATCGTCAACGCCGGTGACGGCGCCCATGAGCATCCCACTCAGGCACTGCTGGATGCGCTCACCATTCTGGACCACAAGCCCAGCTTGCAGGGATTGCGGGTCGCCATTATCGGCGACATCGCCCACAGCCGGGTGGCCCGGTCCAATTGCCTGTTGCTGGGGAAGATGGGCGCCCGGGTGACGGTTTGCGGACCGCCCACCCTGCTCCCGGTAGGCTTTGAACGGATGGGCGCCCCGGACGGATCGCTGACCGTGACCGATCGGATGGACGAAGCCCTGGAGGGAGCCGACGTGGTGATGATGCTGCGCATTCAAATGGAGCGCCAGCGAGAGGCCTTCTTCCCCTCGGTGCGGGAATACTTCCGCTACTACGGGCTTACCGCCCGGCGCATGAGATCGGCCAAGCCCGACGCCATCATCATGCATCCCGGCCCCATCAATCGCGGCGTGGAAATTGCGTCCGAGGTGGCCGACGGACCCTATTCGGTAATCCTGGGACAAGTGGCCAGCGGTGTCGCCATTCGAATGGCCGTTCTTTACCTGGTCATCGGAGGAAGAGAACAAGCCCCACGGGTCGCCGAGGGGTGAGTGTCAGCCGACGCAACGACTGGAGGAGTCACCCGTGACAGCCTTGCTGGTTAAAGGAGGAAGAGTCATCGACCCGGCCCAGGAGCTGGACCATGTCAGCGATGTCCTGCTGGAGGACGGCAGGGTCAGCCGCATCGCACCCGGCCTGCAAGCCCCCGGAAGCACGGTTCTGGATGCCTCCGGGCTGGTCGTGTCCCCGGGTCTGATCGATATCCACGTGCACCTGAGGGAACCCGGCAGGGAGGACGAAGAAACCATCCAATCAGGTTCCGAGGCGGCGGCGGCCGGCGGCTTCACCTCCATCTGCTGCATGCCCAACACCGATCCCGTCAACGACAATCCGGCGGTCACCAGCTTCATCCTCAAGGAGGCTGAGCGGCGAGCCCTGACCCGGGTGTTTCCCATAGGCGCCATCAGCGCGGGCAGCGCCGGAGAGCGCCTGGCGGAAATCGGAGAAATGGTCAACGCGGGAGCCATCGGCATCAGTGACGACGGCAAGGGCGTGATGGACGGGCAACTCATGCGTCGGGCAATGGAGTATTCGCTGCCCTTCAAGATTCCCATCATCGAACACTGCGAAGATCTCAACCTCTCGGCCCACGGCTGCATGAACGAAGGGTACCAGTCCACGGTCCTGGGCCTGAAGGGCATGAGCCGCACGGCCGAGGACGCCATGGCGGCTCGGGACATCATGCTGGCGGAGTTGACCGGCGCCCACATCCACATCGCCCATCTTTCCACCAGTGGAGCCGCCGACCTGGTAAGGCAGGGGAAGAGCAAGGGCATTCACGTCACCTGCGAAGTCTGCCCCCACCATTTCACCCTCAGCGACGCGGCATGCCGCGACTACGACACCAACACCAAGATGAGTCCTCCCCTGCGGACCGAGGAGGATATCGAGGCGTTGCTGGAAGCCATCGTGGACGGCACGGTGGATTGCATCGTCACCGACCACGCTCCCCACAATCCCAACGAAAAGATGCTGGAATTCGACCAGGCCCCCTTTGGAATCATCGGTCTCGAGACCGCCCTGGGCCTGGTCCTCACCCGCCTCTACCATCCCGGCCTCATCAGTCTCCCACGCGTGGTGGAACTCATGAGCACCCAACCCGCCCAACTGATCAACCAGCCGCTCGGCCACCTGAAAGCAGGAGCCGCGGCCGACCTGACCCTCTTCGATCCGGATGCCGAGTGGACCTACGATCTCGGAAAGACCAGGTCGAAGAGCCGCAATTCCCCCTTCCACGGAACGGCCCTCAAAGGGCGCGTGGCCGCCACCATCGTGGGGGGGAAGATCGTTTATCAGAGTTCGGAATACTTTAATGAGTGAGTTGAGTCGCACGGCCCCGGCTGTGGTTTTGGGGTGCGGTGCCTGGTGATTGCGACGTTGCCAAAGTTGGCGACTCCTGAGTTGACGAAAATCCCCCAAGTAGGTATCTATTCTATCTTTGGCTCCCTCCATCGCACTTCCCGGAACGGCGCTGTACGACTGCAACAGGTACTTTGGCGTCTCGAATTGTTGGTTGATGCTGGCGACCTCGGATCGCTCGCAAGACCTGATTTCCGGAGAGAGCACTTGGTGCGCAACGAGTAGGGTGTCAGTATTCGATGCAACGAGGGAGCCCACATTATGCCGGTCACAGGCAACGTCTCCGCGAACGCTTCCTGAGATCTGGTCTTGGTAGCTTTCACGACTACGAAGTTGTCGAGCTACTTTTGACTTTGGCGATTCCGCGTGGTGACGTCAAGCAACCAGCCAAGGACTTGATCAACCGCTTCAAGAATCTCCGTGGCATCCTGGATGCTCCGGTCGACGAATTGCGTGCCGTCAGTGGAATTGGAGCCGTCACCCCTGTTGCGCTTCAGATTATCAAGGCTGCTGCCGCTCTCTACCTGCAGCAATCGGGAGAGGATCGCAACTCGCTTTTGGATTCGTCGCGCCTGCGGGAGTTCTGGCGCTTTCGGCTCGGGAGACTCCAAAACGAGGTATTTGAGGTGGCGTACCTCGATTCCGCATACAGGCTTCTGCGCGACGGGGTCGAGAG
>JAJECY010000105.1 GCA_022821775.1 Acidobacteriota bacterium | reverse complement strand
CCTCGACACCGTGCTGGCCAGCGGCGGCTCGGGCCAGATGATGTCCGACGAGGCCGTCTACGCCTGCCAGCGCCGCCTCATCCGGGAGGAAGGCATCTATACCGAGCCCGCCGGAGCCACCGCGCTGGCCGGCCTGGAGCTGGCGGTGGGCCGGGGGCTGGTGAAGGCGGACGAGACGGTGGTGTGCCTGGTCACGGGGGGTGGGTTCAAGCACCTGGAATCCATCGACGCCATGCTGGAGGGCGCCTCCATGCCTCTCGTCAACGTCGAGGAAATCTGATCCGAAAGGCAGGCGGAGAATGGCCGAGAGGCGCATTGCCGTGGTCGGCTGCGGGTCCATCGGACGCCGGCACGCCCGGGTGTTGTCGGCCCGGCCGGAGCTGGCGGTGGAGCTGTGCGAATCCCATCCCGACCACCTGCAGCGGGCCTTGCGGGAAGTGGGCGAGGTTCCCACCCATGATTCCTTCGAGAGCCTGCTGGCCGACCCGCCCGAGATGGTGGTGATCGCCACCCCCCACCGATTGCATGCCGAAATGGCCATTCGGTCGCTCCAGGCCGGCTGCCACGTTCTCTGCGAAAAGCCCATGAGCGACAGCCTGGCTTCGGCCAAGCGCATGGTTCAGGCAGCCGAGGCCGGCCGCCGGGTCTTCAGCGTGGGGTTCACCTACCACTTCCATCCGGTGATGCAGCACCTGAAGGAGCTCATCCGGCAAGGAACCTTCGGGCGTATCCTCTCGCTGCACTTCCACGTGGGGACCTATCTCACCCTGATGAACTCCATCTCCAGGCACCAGGCCGAGGTGGAGGGCGCCATCGCCATGGACTACGCCCACCAGCCCGACCTCTATTGCTGGTGGCTGGGGAAGATGCCGGTCAGGGTCTATGCCGCCGGCTGCCGGGGCGGGGAACTGCCGCTGCAGTCCAATCCGAACCTGATGGCCGTTACCCTGGAGTACGAAGAGCCACTGATCGCCACCATTCACATGAACTACGTGCAGCATCCCGACCAGGGCGCCTGCGAAGTGATCGGGGACCGGGGCTGGGCTCACTTCGAGATGCGCTCCGGCTCGCTGCGACTGGGCGATCGCGAAACCGAGTCGCAAACGGTCCGCACCTTCGAACTGGAGCGGGACCCCTTGATGGCCGACGAGCACCAGGCCTTCCTGGATGCGGTGGCCGGCCGCCGGCCACCCGAGAGCCCGGCCCGGGAGGCCATGCAGTCCATGCGGGTCGTAGAGGCCATCATCCAGTCCTGGAGGCTGGGCGCCCCGGTGGCCCTGGAAGAGTGAAGGATCTGGAGGGAGTTCAATGAGCCGTCCACCCGAGTTCGACATCGATGCCATTGGCAGGGAAGCCAAGGAGATCCGTTCTTTTTCGGTGGATCTGCCCGAGGGCCTGGGAGACCTGGCCCGGCAGAGCTTTCTGGCCTCCAGCGGGTTTTGCCCGGAAGACCGCATCGCGGCCGAGATGGCGCTGCAGTTCGATGGCCAGACGCTGTCAATGCCCGTTCTGACAGTCAGGGGCCGCCGGGACGGACCCACCCTGGTGGTGACGGCCGGGGTACACGGCGACGAATACGAGGGAATGGAAGCCATCTACCGGACCTATGAGGCCCTGGATCCCGCCAGGCTGCAAGGGACGTTCGTGGCCGTGCCCATCGTCACCCTGACGGCTTTCTGGCTCGGCATCCGTTGCAATCCCGTCGACTCACTCAACATGGCGCGGGTGTTTCCGGGCAGCGCCGACGGCAGCTTCAGCCAGCGGTTGGCCCGGGCCGTGCTGCAGCGGGTGTTGCGCCATGCCAGCTTCTACATCGACCTGCACAGCTCAGGTCGCAACTATCACATGCTGACCCTTTGCGGCTACTCCATGCTGGGGAAGCAGGCCGCCGTGGCCCGGGAAGCCGCCCTCGCCTTTGGAGCGCCGGTGGTCTGGGCCCATCCCAACACCTCTCCGGGGCGGACCCTCTCGGCTACCCTGGAGTTGGGCATCCCTTCTCTCTATACCGAGGCCTACGGAGCCGGCCACGTGCGTCCCGAGGACGTGGACTGCTACACCCAAGGGCTGGCCAACCTGTTGAAATTTCTCGACATGACGGAATTGGAGGGCGCAGGCCTGCCCGCGGGCTACCAGCCCTGGCTGCTGGGGGGATCGGGAGACATGGACGTGGCCATCAAGTGCCGGCAGGGCGGATTGTTTTTCGCCTCCCTGCAGATCGGTGCGCGGGTGCGCCGGGGAGACCTGCTGGGCATCATCCGCAGCCTGGACGGAAGGGTGGTCGAGGAGATCACGGCCCCCGCCGAGGGTGTGCTGATGCTGATGCGCGCCACGCCCCGCATCTATCCGGGCGAGAACGTCGCGGCCCTGGCTTCCGAAGCCTGAGGGCCGGGTAGCGCCCCCCCGGGACCGCAATAGCCCGGCCCCGGCCGAAAGGAAGACTGCAGCAAGAGGGAACACCATGAAACTCAAGGACAGAGTGGCCGTCATCACCGGAGGCGGCACCGGAATCGGCAAGGGGATCGCCAAGTGCCTCGCCCGGGAGGGGGCCCGCCTGATGCTGGCTCAACGCCGCCTGGAGGTGGCCGAGCGGACGGCGGCGGAGCTGGGCGGCCGTGCCCTGGCCTGTGATGTTTCTTCACGGCCCCAGGTAGAGCGGCTGATCGAGGAGACGCTGCGCCATTACGGGCAGATCGACATCCTGGTCAACAATGGCGCCGTGACCGGACTGCCCGCGCTCACTCCTTTTCTGCAGTGTTCGGAGGATGCCTGGGACAACATCCTGGATGTGAACCTGAAGGGAACCTTTCTCTGCTCCCAGCTCGCCGCCCGCCACATGGTCTCCCGCGGGAAGGGGGTCATCATCAACATCTCCTCTGTCGGGGCCTTTGCGGCCCAGAGCTGGGCGGCTGCCTACTGCGCCAGCAAGGGAGGGATGGAGGGGCTGACCAAGGCGATGGCCCTGGATCTTTCATCCCACGGCATCCGGGTGGTCGGGATCGCGCCGGGCGACATCGTGGTCGAGAAGAACCAGCAGCTCGGGCAGGAATTGGAGGACCTGGGGGTGGACCGCACCTATGTTCGAAAAACCCCGCTGGCCCGCCGCGGACTGCCGGAGGAGATCGGGGGCGCCGCCGCCTTTCTGGCCTCCGACGACGCCAGCTTCGTGCACGGAACCACGCTGATCGTGGACGGCGGCTTTCTCAGTTACTGAGCGGTACGAGCGGAGGCTGGACTACTTGAGTCGAGACTACGTCGACAGATAAGTCGAGTGGTGTGAATTGAGGATTTTTGATTGTAGATTTCGGATCTGAGGCACAGTCGGTTCCAGTCCCCGCCAATCAACAATCAAATCAACCATCAGAAATCAACAATCAACTGTTGTGTGAGGAAGGGAGGACGCCATGCCAGCATTCGAACCCGTCGTCTATTTTCGAGACGCCATCGTTCCGGCCTCTCAAGCCAGGGTTGCCTACTACGACTGGGGCATCATCCTGGGGGCCACCGTGACCGACCTGGTCCGGACCTATGGTCACAAGCCCTTCCGCCTGGACGACCATCTGAACCGCTTCTACGAATCCTGCAAGTACGCCCGCATCCAGCCGCTGTTGACTCAGGAGGAAACACGCGAGGTCACCCTGGAGCTGCTGGAGCACAACCTGCAGGGAATCGGCCAATCGGACGACCTGGCCATCGTCTACTTCATCACCCCCGGGGAAAATGCCGTCTACGGCGGACTGCCCGAGGGGTCCGTGCACCAGGCGCCGACCTATTGCATCCACACCTATCCCATGCAGTTCGCCACCTGGCAGCCGCTGTTTCGGGAGGGCGCCCACGTGGTCATTCCCTCCATTCGGCACGTGCCCCCCGAATGCCTCGATCCCAAGGTCAAGAACCGTAGCCGGCTGCACTGGTGGCTGGCGGAGCAGGAGGCCCGACTGGTCGATCCCAAGGCCATCACCGTGCTGCTCGACCTGGACGGCAACATCAGCGAGGCCAGCGGAGCCAACTTCCTGATCGCCAAGAACGGAAGGCTGCTGTCGCCCACCAGCCGCAACATCCTGGGAGGCATCAGCCTGCTCAACGTGAGCGAGCTGGCCCGGGAGCTGCAGATTCCCTTCATCGAGAAGAATCTGCAGGTTCACGACGTGATCAATGCCGACGAGGCCTTCCTGGCCACCACTCCCTATGGCATTTCCCCGGTCACCAGGGTGAACGGGCTTACCATCGCCGACGGGAAGCCGGGTCCGCTGTTCGACCGGTTGACCGAGGCCTGGAGCCGGCAGGTGGGCATGGACGTCCTGGAGCAGATCATGAGCCCCGAGAAGGTCCACTGACCGCGGGCAGCGCTGGAGATCTTTCCCGGGAATCGTCTAGAATATGGGGACCAACTTCTTTTGCGGAGGCAAGCCGGTGAGGGTCGTTACAGGTGCCGTTGTGGTCATGGCCGCGGTGCTGCTGGGGGTGGGGTATTCTCCGGCCGAGCCGCCCTCCTCGGGCGCAGCTACCGTCGACTTCCAACGGGACGTGCGTCCCATCCTCTCCAACCACTGCTTCGAATGCCACGGTCCGGATGCGGCCACCCGGATGGTGGATCTGCGGCTGGATACCCGGGAGGGAGCCTTCTCCGAGCGGCCCAACGGAAGCCTGGTCGTTCCGGGCGATCCCGAGGCCAGCCTGCTCTACCAGCGCATCTCCCATCCGCAGCCGGCCCTGCGGATGCCTCCGGCCCACTCCAAGAGGCCGGTGACCGGCGAACAGATCGAAACACTCCGGCTGTGGATCGCGCAGGGAGCCGCCTGGGAGCGGCACTGGTCCTTCAAGCCCATCGGCAGGCCCGAACCGCCTCCGGTGAGAGATTCCTCCTGGGTCCGCAATCCCCTGGACCGCTTCATCCTGGCCCGGCTGGAAGCCGAAGGACTGGCGCCGGCTCCCGAAGCCGACAGGAACACCCTGGCCCGCCGCCTGGCCCTGGACCTGACGGGACTGCCTCCCGACCCCGGGACTCTGGCCGCCTACCTGGCTGACGATTCCGCCGCCGCCTATGACACCCTGGTCGACCGCCTCATGGAGTCGAAGCACTGGGGCGAGCATCGAGCCCGCTACTGGCTGGACGCGGCCCGCTACGGAGACACCCACGGCATCCACATCGACAACTATCGGGAGATGTGGCCCTACCGCGACTGGGTGATCCGGGCCTTCAACCGCAACAAGCCCTTCGACGAGTTCACGGTCGAACAGATCGCGGGAGACCTGCTGCCGGAGGCCGACCTGGACCGGCTGGTGGCCACCGGCTTTCATCGATGCAACATCACCACCAACGAGGGCGGGGTCATTCCCGAAGAGTACGAGGCCATCTACGCCAAGGACCGGGCCGATACCACCGGACTGGTCTTCCTCGGCCTCACCGTGGGGTGCGCCACCTGTCACGACCACAAGTTCGATCCCATCTCCCAGCGCGACTTCTATGCCCTGACGGCCTTCTTCAGGAACACCACCCAGTACGTGATGGACGGCAACATCTCCGATCCTCCGCCGGTGCTGGTGGTCCCGCGGGCTCAGGACCTGGACCGCTGGCACCGGCTTCGCCGGGAAGCTGCTGAAGTGGAGGAAGCGATCGAGAGCCGCGCCGCCTCCGTCGACGGTGCCTTGTCCGAATGGCTGGAGGGCGGCAGCCACCGCTCGCTGCGGACGCCGCTGGAAGCATCGGCCGAGCTGCTGCGGCTCCGGCTGGGCCGCAAGGCCACGGTGGAGATCGGGGGGAAACGAAAGAAGGTCTCCCTCCGTGACGGGGCAAAAGTGCGAGAGGGCCCCACCAGGAATCACCGCTCGCTGCGGTTCGGAGAGGAATCCTGGGCGGAGCTGCCCAGCCTGGAACTCGACACCGACACGCCCTTTTCCATCGGCTTGTGGTACTACCAGCCCAAGGTGGTGGGAACCTTTGCCGTGATGGGCCAGTCCGACCCCGACGACCACTCCCGCGGCTGGACGCTGATCAGCCGCTCGCGGCAACTCGTCCTCACCCTGACGGGAGAAAGGCCGGCCCCCGAGGAACCGGCCAGCTCGGTGCAGATCCGACCCATCAACACCCGGCGGCTGCCTCCGGGAGAGTGGACTCACATTGTACTGACCTATGACGGCTCGGGAGAACGGGCCGGTCTGGCGCTCTACTGGAACGGCGAGACCATCGAGTCGCAGGGCAGCGAGTATTTCACCCGGGTGGAGGGCAGTATCCGCACCGACCGGCCGCTCTATCTGGGCCGGGGCCTGACCAAGGTGGGCGACCTGGCCGTTCCCGAGGTGAGCAGCTTCTCAGGGGGCGGCATCGCCGATCTCACAATCTTCAATCGCGCGATCTCGGCCCGTGAAGCCAGGGTGGTTTCGCTTTGGCCCAGGCTGGATAGCGCCAGGAACAAGGAACCCCGGGCGCTGTCTTCCGAGGAGCGGTCTGCCTTGCGCCTCTACTACCTGACCGTTGAGGATGACGACTATCGCCGCCTGATGGCCCGCGCCCGGGAGATCAAGAGGGAGTGGCGGGAGGTACGGCGGCGAGGCGGCATCACCCACGTCATGCAGGAGAGAGCCGACAGCCGACCCGAGGCCCATATCCTCTACCGCGGCCTCTACGATCAGCCGCGCGAGCTGGTGAAGGCCCGGACGCCCTCGGCTCTGCATCCCATGCCGGCCTCCTGGCCCCGCAACCGGCTGGGACTGGCCCGCTGGCTGGTGGACCCCTCCAATCCGCTGACGGCCCGGGTGGTGGTGAACCGCTACTGGCAGGAGGTGTTCGGAACGGGGCTGGTGGAAACCAGCGACGACTTCGGCTCCCAGGGAAAGCGTCCCTCCCACCCGGAGCTGCTGGACTGGCTGGCGGTGGAGTTTCGCCGGTCGGACTGGGACATCAAGGGCTTCTTCCGCACCCTGGTGACCTCGGCCACCTATCGCCAGGCGGCGGCGCTCACCCCCGAGAAACTGGAGAAGGATCCCCGCAATCTGCTGCTGTCCCGCGGGCCCAGCTTCCGCATGGACGGCGAAATGATCCGCGACTACGCCCTGGCGGCCAGCGGCCTGCTGGTCCGCAGGATCGGGGGTCCCAGCGTCAAGCCCTATCAGCCGGACGGGGTCTGGGAGAGGGTGGCCATGCCCACCAGCAACACCCGGACCTACCGGCCCGACAGCGGCTCCAAGCTCTATCGCCGCAGTCTCTACACCTTCTGGAAGCGCTCGGCCCCGCCGGCCTCGATGGAGATCTTCAACGCCCCCACCCGCGAGCACGCCACCGTGCGCCGGGAGCGGACCAATACGCCGCTGCAGGCCCTGGTCACCATGAACGACACCCAGTTCATGGAAGCCGCCCGCTACCTGGCTCAGCGGGCCATGCGCGACGCCGGTGAGGACTTCGACCGGCGGCTGGACTTCATCACCACCCGGCTGCTGGCCCGCGAGCTGAGAGCGGGGGAACGAGACGTGGCCAAGCGGACCTACCGGCAGTTTGTGGAACATTACGGTTCGAACTCCCGGGAGGCCGAAAAGCTGCTGGCCACCGGCGAGTCGGCGCCCGACGAGGCGCTTCCGCCGGCCGAGTCGGCCGCCTGGACCATGCTGGCCAGCCAGTTGATGAACCTGGACGAGGTGCTGAACAAGTAGGGGCATGCCGGCGGGACCCCAATGGGCCCGAGGAGCAGCCGTAGCGCCAGGAGCCTCCGGCCCTCGGCCCCGTTCTACCATGGGAGGGATTCGAGATGCATCCACACCAGGAAGCCATCCTGACGGAAACCCGGCGCCAATTTTTCCTTCGGGGAGCCAAGGGCATCGCCGGAATCGCCCTGGGAAGCCTTCTGGCCGAAGACCTCCTGGCCACCGGCGGTGACGCCCAGGTGTTTGGCGGTCTTGCCCACCTGCCCCACTTCGCCCCCAAGGCCAAGCGCTGCATCTACCTGCACATGATGGGGGCGCCGCCCCAGATGGACCTGTTGGACTACAAGCCCAAAATGAGGGAGTGGTACGACAAGGACCTGCCGGAATCGGTGCGCCGGGGGCAGCGCCTGACCACCATGACCTCGGGCCAGGCGCGCTTTCCCATCGCCCCCTCCGTTTTCGATTTCAAACAGCACGGCGGCAGCGGCGCCTGGATCTCCGAGCTGCTGCCCTACACGGCCCGGATGGTGGACGACATCGCCATCATTCGCTCCATGCACACCGAGGCCATCAACCACGAGCCGGCCATCACCTTCATCCAGACGGGCCGCCAGATTCCGGGACGGCCCTGCATCGGCTCCTGGATTGCCTACGGCCTGGGAAGCATGAACCGCGACCTGCCCACCTTCGTGGTGATGAACGCCGAGAAGAGCCACCCCAAGGCGGGGGTGCAAGCCATCTCGGCCAAGCTGTGGAGCTCGGGATTTCTCTCGCCCAAGTACGCCGGCGTAGGGCTGCGCGGAGGGGACGAACCGGTGCTCTACCTGAAGGACCCCGGCGGCGTCTCCCGACAGGTGCGTCGCAAGATGCTGGACGGTCTCGGCGAGCTCAACCGGATGCGGCACCAGGAGGTGGGGAACCCGGAAACCCTGGCCCGCATCGAGCAGTACGAGATGGCTTTCCGCATGCAGACCTCGGTGCCGGAAATGAGCGATCTCTCCAGCGAACCGAAAAGCACCTTCAAGCGCTGGGGTGAAGAGGCCAGGCAGCCGGGCAAGTTCCAGAACGCCGCCCTGATGGCCCGCCGGCTGGTGGAGCGTGGGGTGCGCTTCGTGCAGATCTACCACCGAGGCTGGGACGTCCACTCCTCAGCTCCCGAAGTGCTCCCGGCTCAGGCCCGGGACGTGGACAAGGCCTCCTGGGCGCTGATCCAGGACCTCAAGGAGCGGGGGCTATTCGAGGATACGCTGGTCATCTGGGGCGGGGAATTCGGCCGCACCATCTACTCCCAGGGGGAGTTGACGCCCACCAACTACGGGCGCGACCACCATCCCCGCTGCTACAGCCTCTGGATGGCCGGGGGCGGCATCAAGGGCGGCGTGGTCCACGGGGAGACCGACGACTTCTCCTACAACATCGTCAAGGACCCGGTCCACATCCGCGACTACCAGGCCACCATGCTGCACCTGTTCGGCATCGACCACGAGCGCTTCACCCACCGCCACCAGGGCCTGGACGCCAAGCTCACCGGGGTCGAACCCGCCCAGGTGGTGAAAGCACTGCTGGCCTGAAACGACAGTGAATAGTGGCTAGTGATTAGTGGATAGTGACTGGGCCCGAACGTTTAGCATCTTGTCGGTCTCGGCGCGGTCCTTCAAAAAACGTAACCAAGTCGTCAGGCACGTACCGGTTCCCATAATCCTCTGCTGACCACTTTCCACTCCCCACTCTCCACTCTCCACTCTCCACTCTCCACTCTTCACTCTTCACTCTCCACTACATCTCCCGGATCTCGACGTTCCGGAAATGCACCGGCGCGCCTTCCGACTGCAAGGCAATCGGCCCCTGGCGTACCGGGTAGGGCCCGCTCTCGCCGATGAAGACGCCGTTGAGCTTGGCGCCGATCACGCCGTCCCGCGAGGTGATCTCGAGCCGGTTCCATTCCGTATGGGGCTTGCGAGCCTTGGCCCGCGCCTCCTCGTCGCCATCGCTTCTGGGTCCCTCGGCACCCCCCAGGGGAAAGATCTGCGCCAGCCTCGAGTAGAGTCCCTGGACCTCCACGCAGGCCGGCCAGACCTTGTGCTCTCCGGAGATGTAGTTGAATACACCGCTGTTGCCGGCCTGCTCGGGATAGCGAAACTCCAGCGTCAAGACGTAGTTGGAGTAGGACTTCCGGCTGGCGAGATACCCGTTGGGCGTGCCGTTGCACTGGATTACGCCCCCCTCGGCCTTCCAGGAGGCCGGGTCTCCGAAGGCAACGAAAAAGTCCTTCTCGAAGTCGTCCAGGGCGTCCACGGCGCTTGCCTGCTCCGTCGTAGTCGTAGACGATTGACAGGCCAGGCCGCACGAAAGGGCGGCAAGAGCCACCAGGGTAGGGATACGCGAGAACATGGGGTCTCCTCGGTGATTCGGTTCAATGAATGAATTTCGCCACAGTATACCTGAAGCGAAGAGGAGGAAAGTAAGGGGGACGTTGTTGAATGACTGGAATCACTTTTTAGGGGCAAGCCTTGTGGTTGCCCGTTTGTTCGCGGTGGCCAGGAAACGGAGGCTGGGAAACAGGGCAAGGATTCAGGGCGGCGAGAGCGAACCTGTCAGGGTATACTGTTCAAGGTCTGGTTTCGCCGGTGCTGATCGTTCCTGGCCGTGTCCGGCGTGGCCGCACCTTTCTCCCTCTTTGTATTGAATCGATTCCACGGATCGGGTGAGCGGAATCACCCCATCCGGAAAGGGAGAAAGTTGATGCCAACCTCGTCCAAGCCTGAAACCAGCGCAATCCATCGGGTCCTGATTGACAGCGGCGCAGACCCCAAGCTGGTTCATCCCGCCATCGAGGAGATTCGTCATTTGAGTGGCCAGAACGTCATCACCGCCATCGCAGCCCAGACCACTGAACTGCGGTCTGAGATGCAAGCTCAAATCATCGAGCTCCGAGCGGAGATGCAGACTCAATTCACCGCGCTCCGGGCGGAGATGAACACCCTGAACAAGTTCATCTGGACGCTCATCAGCCTGCTGGCCATACCCATGCTCGGCCTGCTTTACAAGATCCTCACGTCGTAACCCAAATCGATTTCGGCCGGGACAAAACAAGGCGACGTTCTTGACTCACCGGAATAACCTTGTTCCGTACTCTCCGTCAGGTTCGTCTGAACCGTCTCAGTTACAGCGCAGCCTGCCACACGACGCGGTTGCGCCCCTTTCCCTCCTCAGAGGTTGCTTCCGTCTTCGGATCAAGATGGCCGAGACTCCAGCGCTACCTCGTCCATCGGATCCGACTGCCGCGCATCGCTCACCAAGATCGTCTTGGATCTTGCGGCTGGATAAAACAGTCTGCCTGGAATCTGGAATTGCATGTAAAAATACAACAATTATTTGTGTTGAAAGTATGAATATTGTGGCTATTTGTGTTTTATTATTATGAACCCATTGGCCTGGGTGCTATTGTTTGCATGCGCTGAGATCGCTCGGCCTCAATCCTGGCTTTTCGCTTGAGAAAGGGGCCCGGCGGCGTGGATCCGGGTGGAATTCGGGAATTGGGGAGGGTAGGGAATTGAAGAGTCGCGACGAGTTGATGCGGGAGATCGAGGTGCTGCGGGATCGCATCTCGAGACTGAGCGCAGCCAGCCTGCGTATCAGTGCAAGCCTCGACCTCGACACGGTCTTGTCCGAGGTAGTGGAGAGTGCCCGCGCCCTGACCGGGGCCCGCTATGGTGGGATCGCGACCATCGGCGATTCAGGGGAGCCCGAGGACTTCGTCTCTTCCGGCTACACCCCGGAAGAACACCGCCAGTTTATGGGGTGGACGGATGGAGTGAGACTGTTCGAACACTTCCGGGACCTTGAGGGTGCGCTGAGAGTGTCGGACCTTCCCGGTCACGTCCGGTCGCTTGGCATCGTCCCGCATCCGATCCTGCCGAAGACCATCCAGGCAACACCGATGCGTCATCGCGGCGTGAATGTCGGAAACTTCTTCCTGGGCGGGAAGGCCGGCGGACGGGAGTTCACCAGCGAGGACGAGGATGTCCTGCTGTTGTTCGCCGCCCAGGCGGCGACGGCGATCGCCAACGCGCGTACCTACCGTGACGAGAATCGTGCCCGGGCCGATCTGGAAGCCCTGGTCGACACTTCGCCGGTGGGCGTGGCGGTCTTCAATGCAAGGACCGGCCAGCCGGAGTTGTTCAATCGGGAGGTGAGGCGGATTGTCCGGGGCCTGGTGGTGCCGGGACAGTCGGCTGAGCAGCTGCTGGAGGTCGTGAAGTTCCGGCGCGCCGACGGACAGGAAATCTCCCTGGAAGAGTTTCCCCTGGCGCGGTTGCTGAGCAGCGCCACGCCGGTACGCGCCGAAGAGATCGTGCTCGAGGTCCCCGACGGCCGCAGTGTGACCACGCTGCTCAATGCCACGCCGATTCGTTCCGAGGATGGAGTCATCGAGTCGTTGGTCGTCACCATGCAGGACATGGCGCCGCTGGGGGAGCTGGAGCGGGCGCGGGCGGAGTTTCTGAGCCTGGTGAGCCACGAGCTGCGGGCGCCGCTGACCTCCATCAAGGGCTCGGCCGCCACCGTGCTGGATGCCTCTCCCGCCCCGGACCTGGCTGAGATTCTGCAGTTTTTCCGCATCATCGAAGAGCAAGCCGATCACATGCGGGGCCTGATCAGCGACCTGCTGGATGCGGGGCGCATCGAGGCGGGAACTCTGTCGGTCAAGCCCGAGCCGGCAGAGGTCTCCGACCTGGTGGATCAAGCCAGGAATACCTTCCTGAGCGGTGGCGGCCGGCACACTCTCATGATCGACCTGCCGTCAGATCTGCCTCGCGTGCTGGCCGATCGGCGTCGCATCGTCCAGGTTCTCAACAACCTCTTCTCCAACGCGGCGCGGCACTCTCCCGAGACGATGCCCATCCGAATCTCAGCCGTGCAGGATGGAGTCCACGTGGCCGTTTCCGTCTCCGATGAAGGCCGGGGCATACCGCCTGAGCAGTTGCCTCACCTGTTCCGAAAACACGCGCGCTTCGGAGACAGCCAAAGCGGGATCAGGGGGTCCGGCCTGGGCCTGGCCATTTGCAAGGGGCTGGTTGAGGCCCATGGGGGGCGCATCCGGGCCGAAAGTGGCGGAGAGGGCCTGGGTGCGCGGCTCACCTTCACCGTTCCAGTGTCCGAGGAGATCGATGGCCGATCCTCTGGCGGCGTCGCCCGGCGTCCCTCGGGCTCGCCTCCGCAAGGACAGGAGGGAACACGTATCCTGGTGGTGGACGATGACCCGCTGACGCTCCGCTTCGTTCGGGACGCTCTGTCAGCCGCCGGCTTCTCGCCGCTTGTGACGGGAGACCCTCGGGAGGTTCCGCATCTGGTTCGGACGAAGAAGCCGCAACTGGTCCTGCTGGACCTGATGCTGCCCGGGACGGATGGAATCGACTTGATGGACAGGATTCCGGAGATGGCGGATCTGCCGGTCATCTTTATCTCCGGATACGGAAGGGACGAGACCATCGCCAAGGCCTTGCATAGGGGAGCGGCTGATTACATCGTCAAGCCCTTCTCGCCGACGGAGCTGACAGCAAGAGTCCAGGCGATTCTGCGCAAGACCAGCGAACGGTCCGAACCCTTCAGGCTGGGTGACCTCGCGATCGACTACCTGGAACGGAGGGTGACGGTGGCCGGGAAACCTCTGGAGCTGACGGCCACCGAGTTCGATTTGCTCAGAGTCCTTTCGGTCGACCCGGGACGGGTCATCACCTATGATTCACTACTGCGTCAGGTATGGCGGAGGCGGGAGAGAGCTGACCCTCGACTGGTTCGAACCTATGTGAAGAGGCTCCGCCACAAGCTCGGCGACGACGCGGGCAGTTCCGCCTATATCTTCACCATTCGCGGGGTCGGCTATCGCATGGCCAGGCCCGGCGACGCGTAGCAAAGCAGGAGATTCCAAACTCATGAGTCCCACTGTTCGCTGCAATAGGCAGCGAGAGGAGTCAAGACCGTGATCAGCGTCCGTCTCGTCGACGAAGGCGTCGTCTATCGAAATACCAATCCGGGCTACGAGTTCCATTTCGCCTGTCACA
Organism: Acidobacteriota bacterium; assembly: GCA_022821775.1. Taxonomy (GTDB): domain Bacteria; phylum Acidobacteriota; class Terriglobia; order Versatilivoradales; family Versatilivoraceae; genus Versatilivorator. The sequence continues at coordinate 5,761 of JAJECY010000105.1, read as the reverse complement.
GCTACCTGGTGCAGTTGACGGCGCAGGAGCTGCTTTGCACCTTTCAGCGGGGCCAGGCCCTCTACAGCGTGGACTCGGCGATGATGCAGTCCCGCTCCATCGACGGAGGGCGGAGCTGGCTGAGTGAGGGATCTATCCATGGCCCCTCCGGGGACGACCGGGCTTATTCCTACCACGCCCCCATGGGCACTTGTCTGCCCGACGGCTCCCTGTTGATGACGGCCCAGCGCTGGGACCGGTCCGATCCGACCCATCCGTTGTTCAACGAGCAGACCGGAGGCATCTTTCCGGCCGATACTCTCTTCTACCGGTCCGGCGACAAGGGGGCCGGTTGGTCGGGGCCGCAGGTCTTGCAGGTTCCCGAAGGCATGGTGATCACCCCCAGTTGCTCCATGGTGGTCTTGTCGAACGGCGCCTGGTTCCAGGCCTTCGACCAGTGGCACGCCTACCACGATCCCGGCCCCTACCAGCCCAGGACGGTGGGGCTGTTTTCCTCCGACCAGGGCCGAAGCTGGGGAGATCCGGTGATTTTCGGGGTAGGGTCAGGGACCGACAAGGGCCACTGGCACGGGCGAGTCATCCGGCAGCGGGACGACAGCCTGTTCGCCCTGTTCTGGACGGCCGATCTAGAGTCCGGGAAGAACCTGACTCTGCACGCTTCCACCGGCACTCCCGACGGACGCGAGTGGTCGGAGCCGGTCCCCACCAACATCCCCGGACAGACCAACTGGGCCGTCGACCTGGGCGGGGGGCGCATGGCGGTGGTCTACACCGTGCGGGAAACCGACCCTCCCGGGTTTTTCGCCGCCTGCTCCCGGGACGGGGGCCTCACCTGGGACCTCGACAACCAGGTCCAGGTCTGGGACGCCAGCGGCCGGGACAAGATCGGGACCGATGCGCCCGAGTCCTACCCGCGGTCCCACGACAGCATTGCCTTCGGGGCCCCCATGGCGACCGTGTTGGACGACGGCGATATCCTGGCGACCTTCTGGTGCACCGAGGTGTCGGTCACCCAGATTCGCTTTGCCCGTCTGAGGGTCGAGTAGTCTTACCGCGACTGTATGTCGACCCGCTGGGCCGTGGAGGACTGCTTGTAGCGGGCTTGGGCTGCCTCGTCGATGGTGGAGGCGGCGGCGTCGTAGACGATGGCCAGGGCCCTGCGGGAAATCCGGCTGGGGTTGGAGTCGGCACGGTGAATGATGTCGCAGTGGTGGGCCAGCAGGTCTCCCGGAGAAGCCAGGGCCTTGACTTCGGCGGCTTCATCCTCGGGCCCCCAGTCGCTCAGGCCCTGGGAAAACCCCAGGATGTTCGATACGTGGTGAGGACGGATGCCCTTCCGGTGTGAGCCCCGCACATAGCGGATGCAGCCGTTCTCCTCGCTCACCGGATCCAGCGGGAACCACAGGGTCACCGCCTGGCTGGGGACAAGGCAGAAATAGTACCCGTCCTGGTGAGCCGGGGTGGGTTTGCCGATACCCGCCGGCTTGTTGAACAACTCCACCCCTCGAAGAACCACCGGCGTGTCCAGCAGGGCTTCGGCCAGCCTGGCGAACTTGGGCAGACTGGTAATGGACTGGAAAAAGGGGTCGTGGGTCTCCATCTGCTGCATCTGCTTGAGGGTTTCGGCGCGCCCCTGGATCTCATAAAAGACGTCGGTGGGGGGCAGGCCGGGTGCGATCTCGTTAAGGTAGCGCTTTAGATTCTCCTCCAGGTTCCGCACTTCCTCGGGTGTCAGGTAGCCCTCGATCCTGACGAAGCCGTTCCTGGAAAACTCCTCGTGGTACTGTGAATAGGGATTCATGAGCGGCTGTCTCCTTCGTGCGATGAAATAGGGCGCCCGGTGGTGCGGGGCTGTCCCCGGGCGGGGTCCCGGGAGGCCGGTGGAAGCCCCAAACTTCGATTGACACTCGACGCAAAACCATACACCATGGCCCTCCCGTTGGCAAACGGCGCCGTGGGCCGGTTTGCGGCCTTTCGGTTTCGCCGGTTTGCCCGCAGCGAAAGACTCCCTGCCACCCGATTCGAGAGGACTCGTCCATGATCGAGGTCATAGAAGACATCACCATCTACGACAATCCCAGGCCTCAAGTTCACAGCCGCCACGGGATTTTCCCCGGCTTGCTGGAGTTGCCCGACGGGGAGCTGCTGACTCTGTTCGTCCTGGGAGAGGCCTTCGAGTCACCCAACTCCACCACCCATGTCTCGCGCTCACGGGACGGTGGACGAAGCTGGACCCTGCAGGGGGCGCTCTACGACAAGTCGCAGGACCAGGTGGTGACCAGCGATTGCCTGAAGGCCACCCGCTTGCGGGACGGCCGCCTGATCGCGGTCGGCTACTGCTTCTACCGCCGCGACCTGGAGCAGGGCATCAGCATCGAAGAGACCGGAGGCATCCTGCCGGGAGATGACATCGTTTCGTTCTCGGAGGACGACGGGAGAACCTGGACCGTTCCGCGGGTGATTCCCCGCAGCCACCCCGAACTGCTGGAGATCTCGGGCCCCTGCATTCAGACGGCGGAGGGCGACCTGCTGGCCGTGGCAGGGGTTTTCAAGATGCCCGACGGCTCCAACCCCTCCGGCCAGTACGGCGTCCTGTTCAGGAGCCGGGACAACGGGGAAACCTGGGACGATCGAGGCCGCTTCTTCGACCTGCCGGGCCGGGAAGTGACGGCCTGGGAGTCCCGGATCTGCGAGATGCAGCCAGGACGGGTGGTGGCCATTACCTGGGCCTACGACTTTCCGGCCGCCAAGCACCTGCCCAACTACCTGGCCATTTCCCGGGACAACGGCCACACCTGGCTGGACCCCATCAACACCGGCCACCAGGCCCAGGCTTCCAACCTGATGTGGCTGGGAGATGATCTGCTGTTAACCATCCACTGCCACAGGGAGGGGGATCTGGGCGTCTGCGTCCGGATCGTCGACCTGGCGGGAGACCGCTGGAAGACGCTGGAGGAGAAGTTCATCTGGAACGCCGGCCAGTCTCTGGCAACCGATTCCGGCCAGGTGATCCACGAGATGTTCCAGTCCCTGCGGTTCGGCCAGGCCTCGCTGCTGCCCCTGCAGGACGGCACCATCCTGGCTGCCTACTGGACCATCGAGGACGGGCAGGGCAGAGTCCGCGGGCATCGTCTGAAAGTCAGCGCCTGAGCGGGAGAGCCGACGGCGCTTTCCACCCTGTGACTTACAGGAAGAACTAACATCGATGCACAGGATTTACAGGATTATTTCTGATAGTCCGCTGTCCTTTTGTTCATTGCATCCGCAAGCCCGAACCGGATCATTGTCCGAGCCGGATTCTCGTGCACAAAGCTCCCATCCTGTTAATCCTGTGCATCGATGTCAATTATGACAAGTCGATTCCCCGGTCTGTCCGGCTGGCGTCGGCCCCCCACCGGATCAGCCTTTGCCATTCGGCTCGGCTCCGCCCGCAGTCGATCCGGAGGGGGGCCAACGCCGACCTCACATAGGGAATCGCAGGCTCACCACTATCCACCCAACCCTAACAGTAGGCGGCGGCAGTCAGGGCATACACCCGGGCCACGCGGACCAGTTCGTCGAGCGTGACCGTCTCGTTGACGGTGTGGGCGCCCTGCGCCAGGGGGCCGTGGGTCAAGGCGGGGATGCCGGCCCGATTGCAGAAGACGTTGCCGTCGTCCACAAAGGGCTTGCCGCCAAGCGGCAGCGGCCCTCCGGCGGCGGCCCCGTGCGCCGACTGGAGCGCCAGGACCAGGGGGTCGGCGGGATCGATGCGAAAGGCTTCGGCCATGAAGTGAAAGTCGGCCGAGACTCGTGTCCGGGTGTCACGGGCCAGGTTCTGCAATCGCCGGTGAAAGTCGGCCTCCGCCTGCTTGCCAAAGCCCGGGGTCACCCAGCGGCGGGTGCCGTTGAGGCGGCATTCCCGGGGGGACTGGTTGTAAATCTCGCCTGCGTGGAACTTTCCAATGAAGACCGAGTCGTGGCCGGAGTAGGGATCACGCTGCTGCTCCAGCTCCGGCTGCCAGCGGGCAAAGCGTGAGGCCAGCTCCACCCCGGCTCCCATCACGTCGGGCAGCCCCTCCGGCCGCAGCACCTCGTGGACGGGCGGCTCCTCCCGGCTGATGGTGACTTCGAAGATGCCCGCCCCCCGACCGGCCAGGGCCAGGCGGTCTCCCAGGTACTCCGGAAGCAGCACCCCGTCTCCCGTGTAGCCGGCATCGATCAGGGCCCGCAACTGGCGGCCATCCCCCCAGGGGCCCTCGTGGTGGTCGTGGGCAGTCAGCAGAACGCCGCCTCCCGAAAGGGTCCCGGTCTCCTGCAACACCCGCAGTGCCTCCACGAAGGCGGCGATTCCCCCTTTCATATCGGAGGCCCCGGAGCCGTGCAGCACTCCCTGCTCGAAGCGGGGAGGCGCGAAGGGCAGGTGGACGGTGTCCAGGTGCCCGTCGAACTGCAGAGTGCGGCCGGGCCGGCCGCTGTCGAGACGGGTGACCACCGCCGGGGACTCGGGCCAGTCGGCCTCCGGACGTTCCACCCTGAATCCGTCCTCCCGGAGAATGGCGGCCAGCCGGTCGGCCGCCGCCCCGGCGCTTCGGGTGGGGCTGGGCACCTCCACCAGGGCCGTGGCCGTCTGCAGCAGGCGCTCCGGGTTGACGGCCGCCAGCAGCTTCTGGGTGATTGCGGGGGACAAGGTGTCTTCGGCCATTTTTCCTTCCGATCCCGTAGGCTGAACCCGGGTCTCTCTTCCTATGGTCAGTCTTCGTGTGTCTTCGTGGTCCTTCGTGCCCCTTCGTGGATATCTTTTTGTTTCTCGTGCCTTTTCCCGGACTGACGGCCGCCGGCGGCTATTCGGCCCGGAACTCCCCGATGAAGGTCCATTCCGACCGCCGCCGGGGGGACTCGATCCTGTTCTCTCCACCGGCTCCGATGATACGGCCCTGGAAAAAGGCAAACTTGTCCACAAAGGCCTCTTCGGGCAAGGGTGTCCGTTGGCTGTACTCCAGGGTTTGCAGATCCAGTTGCCACACCGTTTTGGCAAAGCTCATGAAGAGGATTCTCCCCGGAATATGGAGCGGAACCAGCGGTCTAGCCTCCGAGGTTTCGTCGGGCAGGGGAGGGAGTTCCTCCCAGAGGTCCTGCTCGAGGTCGTAGCGCAGGGCCTGGTTGAACCGGATGGGGGGCGCCCCGGCCTCCGGGATGTCGATCCCGCCGAACAACCAGAAGGTCTCTCCGTCACCCTCGGCCGCGAACAGCCACCGTTTTCCGCCCGGATAGGGTGAAAGCTCGCGCCAGCCATCTTCGGGCGCGGCCGTATCCAGAACGCTCAAGCTGTTGGTGGCCGTCTTGGAGGTACAGCAGGTGCCCACCTCGTCGGTGGGTTCGAATCGCTCCACTCCGCCCAGCAGATAGAGAAAAGACCCGGAACTGCCGGCCCATCCGAACAGGCGGGTCCGCGGCAGATCGCCGAACACCTCCCAGCGGTATCCGTCTCCCTTGCGGGACAGCCTCAGAATCTTTTTGATCTCCTGCCGGCCGTCGAAGCCGCCCAGAACGTACAAGCGGTTCTCCACTACGGCATAGGCCGAGTAGCCGAAGGGGAAGGGCGCGTCCGGCAGCCGCTCCCAGGTCTCGGTTTCGGGATCGAAGGCGTGGGTGCTGGCCGAGAATATCTTTTGGGTCCAGTTGCCCTTTTCTCCCTCCCACCAGGTTCCGCCCGCGATGACAAACTTCCCGTCGAGCAGGCCGGCGGCATGGCCGGCCCTCGGCTCGGGAAGGGGCGTGG
>JAJECY010000067.1 GCA_022821775.1 Acidobacteriota bacterium | reverse complement strand
CCCATCTTTAACATAGAGACGGGCGATTGGAGGTATTTTACTCCTATTTTGGCCTAAAATCACCCGTAAGTTGTTGATTCTTGGTTGAGGGATCTTAATGTAGTGCCATAATCGTATGGGATGGGCTTGACCCCCTCTCCTCCCTCTGTTACGGTCCCTCCCATGTTCATCCGCCGCACCCAGACCCGCTCTTCTTCCTCCGGTCAGACCTACTTCACCCATCGCCTCGTCCGCACCCACCGCGTCTCCGGCAAGGTCCGTCAGCAGACCCTTCTCAACCTCGGTCGCCACTTCTCCATCCCCCGTGACCAATGGCCCTTGCTGTGCCGGCGCCTCGATCAGATCCTCACCGGTCAGTTGCCCTTGATCGAGGAGGTCTCCACCCCGTTGGAGGAGGAAGCCCAGCGCATGGCCGAGCGCTTGCTTGAGGGCGAAGCCGACGTCATGGGGGCCGGCGGGGAGGCTCCTTCAGAGGACCTGCAGACGGTGGAGGTGGGTTCGGTGGAGCTGATGCGTCCCCGCAGCGTGGGGGTGGAGCAGGTGGGCTGCTGGGCGCTGGAGCAGTTGGGAGTGGTGAAGTTGCTGGCCGAGTTGGGGCTGAACGGACCGATGCGGGCGGCGGCGATGGGGGCGATCGTAGGCCGTCTGGCCCGTCCCGGTTCGGAGAGGGCCACCTGGGGCTGGCTGAGTCGACGCAGCGGTTTGGGAGAGTTGCTGGAGGTCGACTACGAGACGCTGAGTCTAATGCAGATGTATCGGGCGTCGGACGCGCTGATGAAGCATCGTGAGGGGATCGAGCGTCACCTGTTCACTCGGGCCATGGGGTTGTTCGATCTCGAACCGACGGTCACCTTGTTCGATCTGACCAACACCTTCTTTGAAGGGGCGGCCAGCAGTCAACCCAAGGCCCAGCGGGGGCACTCGAAGGACAAGCGCAGCGACTGCCGGCTGCTGACGCTGGGGTTGGTGCTGGACGGAGCCGGGTTTGTGCGTCGCTCGAAGGTCTTTGGGGGGCGGGTGGATGAGCACCGGACGCTGGCCGAGATGCTGGAGGCGCTGGAGGCGCCCCGGGGAGCGCTGGTGGTGATGGATCGGGGGGTGGCAACCGAGGATCGCATCCAGTGGCTGAGGCAGGAAGGGTACCGCTACCTGGTGGCCAGCCGCCAGGGCACCCGCCAGTTCGACCCCGAGGCGGCCGTAACGGTGGAGACCGCTTCCAAGACCCCCCTACAACTCCACAAAGAGGTCTCAGACGACGGCAAGGAAGTGCGTCTCTACTGCCGTTCCCAGCAGCGGGCCGAGAAGGAGAAGGGCATCCACGAGCGCTTCAGCCGGCGTTTCGAGCAGGGGCTGAGTCGACTCTCAGAGGGGCTGAGGCGGCCGCGGACTCACAAGGGCATCGGGAAGGTGCGGGAGCGGATCGGGCGATTGAAGGAGCAGAGCCGGGGGATGGCTCAGCATTACACCATTGAGGTCCTCACCGACGAGAGCGGCCAGAAGGCCACGGGGCTGACCTGGAAGCGCCAGCCCCGCCCCGGCTCGATGGCCACCCATCCGGGAGTCTACTGCCTGCGCAGCAACCAGACCGACTGGGACGAGGAGAGTTTGTGGCGCACCTACACCACTCTGACCGACGTGGAAGCAGTGTTCCGCTCCCTGAAGTCCGAGTTGGGCCTGCGGCCGATCTACCATCACAAGCCGTTGCGCTCGGAAGGCCACTTGTTCCTGACCGTCATCGCCTATCAACTGGTGCAGGTCATCCGCAAACGCCTCAAGCAGCGGGGCAACTGCTCCAGTTGGACCACGCTGCGGCGCATCCTGGAAGGACAGCAGCGGGTGACGGTGACCTTCCGGCGGGGAGATGGGCGGACCTTGCACGTCCGAAAGGCCACTCGGGCCGAGCCCGATCAGAAGGCTATCTACGACGCCCTGGGCATCGATCCTGCTCCTGGAGGGGTCCGCAAGATGATCGTCTGAAACCCCGCAATCTCCGGTTTCAACCCGTTTGTAGTGCCACTTGCGGTTTTTTGTCTTTGTAACCTGTTGATAATAAACGTGCGATCAGAAACGTTGTTAAAGATGGGTTAGAGGTGTGGCTCAGAGAACAAATGACCTCCCGGCAGATCAGGAAGGCCCAGGAGTTCGCTTCCAAAATTTTCACGCGCATCGAGTCCTCAAAATCAAAGTAACCGCCCTCATCTTCCGATAATCCCCCATTATGTAAACCAGACCGTCACCTCTAAAGTGGTTTTTCTTCGTGTTCCGGTGTCGTTCTTCCTGCCCCTTCGTGGATACCCCATTTTTCTCGCCGGCTACCCGCTGTTCAACCACTTGGCCAGCGCCTTGTTCGGATTGGCCAGTTCTTCGATGGAGGTATACAAGCTGGCTTCCCAGCCGTTTTCCGGAAGACCGGTGAATACCATCAGGTTGAGGGGGTAGCCCTCGCTGTCGGTGCAACGGCGGAAGTCGTCCCGGAAGAGGAACACCGGTTTTTCCCAGGCGATCGCCATTCCCAGCTCCACCATCACTCCCTCGTCCGGGGGACAGCCGTTGACCACTGCAAACAGCCCATCCGCCTCCCGCACGTCGCGAAGATCGGCCTGGCCGATCCGATAGGCCCAGTTCGGACTGCTCTGGTCGATCTGGTTGTTACGGGCAAAGGGCTCCCAGACTTCGGCTCCCATCGACTCCAGGGTCGCCACCAGTTCCTGCAGCGGTCCCTGGCGCTGCTGAGTCGAAAATCCGTAGGGATTGGCCAGATAGAGGGTCTTGCTCATTCTGGTGTTCCTTGGTGCCCCTGGGTGGATATCTCTTTCCCCATTATTGGCTTGTGGGCTTGAGGCGCAGCCTCGCCATCCGGCCCGCTGCCCGAGACCTCACTCAGGAAGTCGTCGATCTTCATCCAGTAGGATTGCCCGCCTACGCCGGACACATCGTTGTGGGCGGCGCCGGGAACCGGCAGCCACTCCTTGGGCTCCGGGGCCGCTTCAAAGAGGGCCCGGCCCAGGGAGAGGGGGACCGTCCTGTCCCGGTCGCCGTGAATGGACAGCAGGGGGCAGCTCAGGCCCCTGATCTTGGGCAGGGAATCGAAAGGGTCCTTCATCAACAGGCCCACGGGCAGAAGGGGGTACCGGTGTTGGCCGACATCCGCGGCCGACGAGAAACCCGATTGGATGATGAGCCCGGCCGGCGCGGCTCGTGTCGCCATCTCCACCGCCACTCCCGACCCCAGGGATTCTCCCAGGTAGGCCAGTTTTCGATCCGGCTCCGCGTTGAGCCAGTTCACCGCGGCCTGGGCGTCCCGGTAGAGGCCCGTCTCGGTGGGGGTTCCCGGGTTGCCTCCGTATCCGCGGTAATCCAGAAGAAGAAGGCCATAACCCAGGCGGTGAAAGTCCCGGGCCCAGTCGAGGCGATCGGCGCGGTTGCCGCCGTTGCCGGGGAAATAGACCAGGGTCAGCGGCTTTTGTCCCGGCCAAAACCAGCTCTGCAACCGGTGTCCGTCCTCTGTTGGCAGCGTGACCTCCCGGAGTCCCTGGAATGCTTCGCCCCGGGGCAGGGGAACCGGATCGGGGTTGGGGAAGTACTGCAGTTTCCTCTGGAAAAGGTAGACGCTTCCGACCAGGACGACATAGATCACCACCAAGCCCTTCAGGAGCGGCCACAGAAAGGAGAGGTCGTGCTGGGAGGTCGCCATCAGTTGTTTCCGGTTCGGGAGGAGTCCGCCGCCTCCGCATCGGACAGCTCCATCTTCAAGGCGTGGACCACGAAACCCCACTGGTCGACCACTTCCTCGATGATCTTGCGGGTGGGCTTGCCGGCTCCGTGGCCAGCCTGGGTCTCGATCCGGATGAGCACGGGCGCCTCGCCGGCATGGGCGGCCTGCAGGGCGGCGGCGAACTTGTAGCTGTGAGCCGGCACCACCCGGTCGTCATGGTCGGCGGTGGTGATGAGGGTCGGCGGGTAGCGAGTGCCGTGCCGAAGGTTGTGCAGCGGGGAATAGGCCAACAGCGCCTTGAACTGTTGGGGATCCTCCGAGGAGCCGTAGTCCGATACCCAGGCCCATCCGATGGTGAATTCTTGGAAACGCAGCATGTCCAGCACCCCGACTGCCGGCAGAGCCACGCCGAACAGTTCCGGACGCTGGGTCATGACGGCTCCCACCAGCAGCCCTCCGTTGCTGCGCCCGCCGATGGCCAATTGGGCAGGACGGGTGTATCCCTGCCGGATCAGCCATTCGGCAGCCGCGATGAAGTCATCGAAAACGTTCTGCTTGTTCTCCTTGGTCCCGGCCCGGTGCCACTCCTCTCCGTACTCGCCGCCGCCGCGTAGATTGGGGATTGCCAACACGCCCCCCAGTTCCAGCCAGACCAGGTTGGAGACGGAGAAGTAGGGAGTGAGGGAAATGTTGAAGCCCCCGTAGCCGTAAAGGTAGGTTGGGTGGGGCCGCTGGCGGGAGAGGTCCTTGCGGTGGGTCAGGAACATGGGGACTCGGGTTCCGTCCTTGCTCCGGTAGAAGACCTGACGAGTTTCATAGGAGCCGGGGTCGAAGTCGACGCTGGGCTCACGGAACAGCCTGCGCTTACCTGATTCGAGGTCCTGGTGGAAAATTGTCAGAGGAGTGGTGAAGCCGGTAAAACCGAAGAAGGTTTCCGAGTCGTCTTTCTTGCCTTCGAGGCCGGTGACGGTGCCGAGTCCGGGAAGGTTGATGGAGCCGGCCGACTGTCCCTCGAGGCCGAAGAGCCGCACCACGGAGTGGGCGTCCTTGAGGTAGGTGGCGATGAACCGATGGTTGACCAGGCTCACCTGTTCCAGCGTTTCGGCCGATTGCGGGATGACTTCCCGCCAGTTTGACCGCCCCGGCCGTCGAACATCCACCGCAATGACCCGCCCCCTCGGGGCCTCCAGGTCGGTGCTGAACCAGAAAAGGGAACCGTCGTTGCCGATGAATCGGTAGGAAGCGTCGAAGTCGTCCAACAGGGGAACCACCTCCGAGGCGGTGTCTTCAAGTGCCTGGATATAGACACGGTTTCGCCTGTCGGTGCCTTTCCAGACGTGGATGACCAGGTAGCTCCCGTCCTCGGTAACCCGAGAGCTGAAGCCCCACTCCTTGCGGTCGGGACGCTCGTAAATCAGCACATCCTGCGACTGGGGAGTGCCGATTCGGTGGTAGTAGAGTTTCTGGTGGTAGTGGGTGTCCGCCGAGCCGGCAGTTCCCTTGGGTTCGTCGTAGCGGCTGTAGTAGAATCCCCGGTTGTCATGGTCCCACGAGGCGCCGGAAAACTTGATCCAACGCAGCGTCTCCTTCAAGTCTTTGCCTGTCGAGACCTCTCGAATCTTCCATTCCATCCAATCCGAACCGGAGGTTGAGAGACCGTAGGCCATGAACCTGCCATCGGGACTGATGGAATAGTTGGCCAGGGAGATGGTCCCTTGATCGGACAGCCGGTTGGGGTCCAGGAGCACCCGGGGCTTTCCGGTCAGGCTGGAAACCGTATAGAGAACGCTCTGGTTCTGGAGGCCGTCGTTCTTTCGGTAAAAATAGCGGCCGCCTTCCTTGTGGGGTACGCCGTAGCGTTCATAGTTCCACAGCCGCTCCAGTTTTCTCCTGATGGGTCCCCGCTGGGAAATTTCGCCGAGGTAACGGAAGGTCAGTGAATTTTGGGCCTGAATCCAGGAACGCGTTTCTTCCGAATCGGGGTTTTCGAGCCAGCGATAGGGGTCCCGGACATCGATGCCGTGGTAGCGGTCGACCTGATCGGCTTTCCTGGACTTGGGGTAGGCAAGGGTGCGATCTTCGGGCGAGGTGCCCGAGGCGTGGATTCGTGACTGCATGATCGCCCCCGCCAACCATCCCAGGGATAGTGCCGCCGTCAAGACAACTACGAGGGCAAGCGCGCGTTTCATGAGAAATCTTGAATTTGGGAATCGGTGCGGCCCTTTCGGCTTGTGCCAGGTGATTCGGTCGTGACGCCAGCACCTCCGACTAAAATACAGCAGCGTCCGCCAGAGGGCAATGGGCGTCCAAATCGCTATAGTGGAGAGTGGAGATTGGATAGTGATTTGATCGATACGTTAAGCAACTTGTCGATCTCGGCGAAGTCTTTTCGATAAAGTTAAACGAGGTTATCGGGCTCTTGCCTGTTCCCGAAATCCTCGGCCGACCACTCTCCACTCTCCACTCTCCACTATTCACTTTTTACCAAGTTGCGCCCCCGTCCCACGCGACGGGGCAGATCAAACGAAGTGAAACGAGGATGTTTCAGACAGGGGTCTCAGTGTCGCCGGTGATTCTGGCTGTTAACAACCTGTGTAAGCGTTATGGAGAACTGGTTGCCGTGGATCGGGTGAGCTTTTCGGTCCATCGCCAGGAAATCTTCGGCATCCTCGGGCCCAACGGCGCCGGAAAGACCTCCACTCTGGAAATGATCGAAACGCTGAGACCCATCGATGCCGGGACGGTCATTCTGGATGGGCTGGACGTCAGCAGCCACCCCCGGCAGGTTCAGCAGCGGATTGGCGTTCAGCTCCAGTCGGCTTCCTTTTTCGAGAAACTCAATCTGAAGGAGTTGCTGCTCTTGTTGGGAGAACTCTACGGCCGGGTGGTCGATCCCATGGAACTGTTGAGCGAGGTGGACCTGCAGGATCGGGCCAAAGCGCAGGTGGAGCAGCTCTCGGGGGGGCAGCAACAGCGATTCTCCATAGCCGCGTCCCTGGTGAACGATCCGCTGCTGGTATTTCTGGACGAGCCGACGACCGGACTGGACCCTCAGGCCAGACGACACCTCTGGGGAGTTATACGCAGAATCCGTTCCGAAGGAAAGACGGTGGTCCTGACGACCCATTACATGGAAGAGGCCGAGGAGTTGTGCGATCGAGTGGCCATCATGGACCGGGGGAGGATTGTTGCCGACGCGCCCCCCCGGACGCTCATCGGCGACCTGCTGGCATCCGGATTCAAGAAGGAACGAGTGGAGCGGCTGGCCAACCTGGAAGACGTCTTTCTCCACCTCACCGGCCACGCCTTGCAAGAGGATTGAATCGGAGACTTCTCCCGGCCCTCGCCGGGACCGATGGAATATCGGAGGAAGTGCCTGGAAACGCTGGCAATTCCGGCTCACTCCGCAACGAACGGTGACGAACCATGCGGCTTCAGTGGAAATTGACGGTGGCGTCTCTGAAGATGTTCACCCGGCAGAAGGAGGCCATCGTCTGGACCATGTTGCTGCCGCTCTTCATGGTTTTCCTGTTCGGATTTGTCAGCTTCGAGGGTATGGAGAAAATTCAGTTCGGAGTGTCCGGCGCGGAGAATGAACCGGCCGCAAGACTGGTGGGGCGGCTTGGCGAGGTCCGGACGGTACAGGTCAATCGGGGAGCGGAAAGCGCCGAGCTGGAGCAGCTCGAGGCCGGCAAGCGCCACCTGGTCCTGGTCCTTCCCCAGGGGTTCGATCCCGCCGGGAAGCAGGAGTTGCGGGTCCTGGTCAATGACGGCACACCCGAGGAAACGCAGATGGGCCTGCTGATCCTGCGCAAGGTGCTGGACGATGCGACCTTCGGGGTGCAGTCGGCGCCCGATCGAATTCCAATGGCGATCCAATCGGTAGCCAGCCGCCGGTCCAGCTATATCGACTTCCTGCTTCCAGGGGTGCTGTCTCTGGCCATCATGCAGAGCGGCATTTTTGGAGTGGCCTTCGGATTCGTTTCACTGCGGAAACGGGGAGTGCTGCGCCGTCTGTCGGTGACTCCCATGAAACCGCAGGACTTCATTGCGGCCCAGGTGGCCATGCGGCTGATCGTCCTGCTGGCGCAGATCGTTGTCCTGGTCGGGGTGGGAATCCTCTTCTTCGATCTGCAGTTCATGGGAAGGCTGCTGGATCTTTTCGCCATGGGTCTGCTGGGAGGCGCAGTGTTCCTGGCCATCGGCTTCTTCCTGGCCGGAATCGCCAGAACGGAGGATCAGGTTGTTCCCCTGGCCAACGTGGTCTCGCTGCCCATGATGCTTCTTTCGGGGGTCTTCTTCAGCCGCGCCAACCTGCCCGAGCCGGTCCGGGTGGTCACCGAGTTCTTCCCCCTCACCTACCTGGCCGACGGCATGCGAAGCATCGTGCTGGAAGGCTCGACTCTCCCGGCCCTGTGGCTCCAACTGGTCGGTCTGGGATTGTGGAGCATCCTCTCGGTCTGGGCGGCGGTGAGAGTTTTTCGATGGGAGTAGCCGGGTTCCGCTGGCCGGGCCTGCAAATCCCCCTTCATGGACGCGCTTTTCCTCCTTCTTGCCGCCGTGGTTCTCTTCAAGGGCTTGCTTGGCGTGCTGCACAGCCTGAGCTACCAGCGCTATCTCGACCGAGAACTGTCCCGGACACCGCCTGCCTGGATGCCTCCGGCTTCTGTCGTCGTTCCCTGCAAGGGGAGCGATTTCGAGTTGCAGGAGAACGTGGAGGCCATCCTGGATCAGGACTTCCAAGACTACGAAGTCATATTCGTGACCGCTACCGAAGCCGATTCCTCTCTGGAGTCTCTCCGCCGGGCGGCTCGGAGATTTCCCGGCCGACGTGTCAAGTTCGTGGTGTCGGGATTCTCGAACCGGCGGGGAGAGAAGGTGCACAGCCTCATGCGGGCTTTGGAAGAAGTGGATCCCGCAACCCGGGTTCTGGTTTTCGCGGACTCGGACGGGCGGCCGCACCGGCACTGGCTGCGGGACCTGCTGGCCCCCTTGAGAGACCCCGAAACGGGAGCCTCCACCGGCTACCGGTGGTTCTTCCCCCGCAGGGGAAACCTGGCCAGCCTTCTGCGGGCCATCTGGAACAGCTCCGTAGCCACGCTGCTGGGGGAGCACGGTCGAAACTTCGCCTGGGGAGGCTCGATGGCCATCCGGCGGTCGACCTTTGCGGCGGTCGACGTTCCGGCCTACTGGGAACATTCCGTCAGCGACGACTATTCCCTGGCGGAGGCCGTGAGGTCGGCGGGGCTCCGGATCCACTATCAACCCCGATGCCTGGTAGCCTCCCATGGGGACTGCGACTGGAGAGAACTGCTGGAATGGTCCACACGCCAGGTCATCATTACCAAGGTCTACTCGCGAGGCCTCTGGAGGCTGGCGATGCTCTCCGAGTGGCCCTTTGTGCTGTTCTGGTGGTGGGCAGTGGGCGAGTTGGCGGCGTGGGCGCTTGGGGTAGGCGCAACGATCCGGATCGACTGGCTGCAGGGCGCCCCGCTGCTGCTCCTGCTGGGGCTGGTCTGGTTGCTGGGCGCCGTTCGAGGACTCTTCCGCTGGAGAATGATCTGCCGGATCCGCCGCGAGCAGCGAGAGAGCCTCAAGCGGGATTTCTGGGGATACCTGCTGCTGGGACCCTTGGCGGCAACCCTGACCGCCTTCAACCTGCTGGTCTCCCTGTTTACCTCCACCATTGTCTGGCGGCGGGTGCGCTACCGGTTGGTGTCCAGCCGTGAGGTGCGGGTGGCGCGGGAATGATGACCGGCCGCCAGGTGCAATTGGCCGCAAGCGGCGTAGATGTCCATTCCCCTGGGTCTTCGGACATATGCCGGCAGGCCCTTTCCGGTAAGGATCTCCCGGAAGCGGTTCACCCGCCGGGGGGATGAAGGTCGCAATCCGTTGGCATTGCCGGGATTGAGCGGAAGGAGATTGACCTTCGAGCGGAGTTGGGCCAGCAGTTTGACCAGCCGCCGGGCATCCTGGTCGCTGTCATTGATCCCGTCCATGAGGACGTACTCGAAAGTCAACCGCTGGTTTCGCTTGAGGGGAAATTCGGCGCAGGCCTGCAGGAGCGTGTCAATGGGATACCTTCGATTGATGGGCATCAGCCGGTCGCGAACCTCATCGGTTGTAGCGGAAAGCGAGACGGCCAGGTTGGGTACTACGGGAGCCTGGGCCAGTCTCCTGATTTGGGGAACCAGCCCTACCGTCGACAGTGTAATTCTGCGGGGAGAGAGAGCCAGCCCTTCAGGATCGGTCATGATGATCAGGGACTTGAGGACGTTTTCGAGATTGAGAAGGGGCTCGCCCATTCCCATCAGCACCAGGTTGGTGAGTGCCGGACGGCTGCCAATGCCCACCGAACCGATTGCAAGGTTCTTGTCAGCAAGCACGTAGAGGACCTGCCCCAGGATCTCCGCCGGGTCGAGGTTGCGCCTGAATCCCAGCATGGCCGTCAAACAGAAGCGGCAATCGAGAGGGCAGCCCGCCTGAGTTGAAATACACAGGGTATTGCGCTTTCGCTCAGGGATCAGGACACACTCGACCTTCTCCCCGTCCGTCAACTCAAGCAGGTATTTCTCGGTGCCGTCGGCCGCTCGCTGACGCCTTTGCAGCCGGGGCAGGGAAATGACGCAGCTCTCAAGCTTCCGCCGCAGGGACTTGGAGAGTTCGGTCATCGATCCCGGGTCGAGTTGCCTCCGGCGGTACAGGGCCCCGTAGAGCTGCCGCCCGTGATAGGGTTTCTCACCCCAATCGACCATCAGGGCGGCCAGTTCGTCGGCGGTCAGCCCCAAAAGCTCGCCCCCGGAAGCAGCCATTGCGGGAAGTCTCCTGTTTTCAATCGGTTCAAGCTGGAATGGGGATGATAGCAGACGGGTTGGAGATAGCGCAATCGGCTCCGGAGTCGGGGGGGCGCTATTGGTTGCAGGTGGTGTTCGGTGCTATATTTTCGGCTTGACTCAACGACCCTGTCCAAGGCGTGAAGCGCCAGGGGGTTCTGGCGCTGAGGGGTGAAGCAACCCTCCCCCATTCAGGGCCGGTTGCGTCGGAGGTGTCATGGGCGGAAACCTGCGTTTCCGGCGTCTGTGGTTGCGGAATTGGCGAAACTTCACCGGCATCGAGGTGGCCATCCCGAACCGTCTGTGTCTCATTGGCCCCAACGCGTCGGGGAAATCCAACTTTCTGGATGTCTTCCGCTTCCTGCGGGACCTGGCTGCGCCGGGCGGCGGCTTTCAGCAGGCGGTGGCTCGACGGGGTGGGCTGAGCGCCATCCGCTGCCTGGCGGCGCGCAGGCAGTCGGAGGTCGAGATTGGGGTTGAGTTGATCGAAGGAAAGACGGGGATTCAGTGGAACTACGAGGTGGGTCTGCACCAGGATCGGCAGAGACGGCCCCGGATTTGCAAGGAGCGGGTCTTGCGCGATTGCGTGGAACTGATCAAGCGTCCCGATGATCAGGATTACGCCGATCCGGAGCGTCTCACCCAGACCAGCCTGGAACAGGTGAACGCCAACCGGGCCTTTCGCGAGTTGGCCGCCTTCTTTGCATCCATTCGCTACCTGCACATTGTGCCCCAGCTCATCCGCGACTCGGACCGTTCGGGGGGAGGCTCCAACGACCCCTTTGGCGGCGATTTTCTGGAACAGGTGGCCGGGGTCCCGGATAGAACCCGCAATGCGCGGCTCCGACGGATTGGGAAGGCTCTTCAAATGGCGGTGCCCCAACTGGAGGCCATCGACCTGTGGCGCGATTCCCGGGGGACCCCCCATCTTCGCGGCAAATACCGGCACTGGCGCCCCCAGGGCGCCTGGCAAACGGAAGAGCAATTCTCCGACGGCACTCTGAGGCTCATCGGCCTTTTCTGGTCGGCCATGGAGAAGGAGGGGCCGCTGTTGCTGGAGGAACCGGAGCTCTCGCTCCATCCGGGCATGGTCCGGGCACTGCCGAAGATGCTGGCCCGGGTCCAGCGCCGCACCGGAAGGCAAACCCTGCTGAGCACCCACTCTCCCGAACTGTTGCGAGACAAGAGAACGGGGCTCCAGCAGACTCTGGTCATCATTCCGGGCGTGGAGGGGGCCCAGGCGATTCCCCTGGAATCGAACGGCAAGGCCCGTGAACTGCTGGAAAGCGGCTTTTCCCTTGCCGAAGACCTGACTTCCGGGGCGGGCCCGGACCACGCAGGCCAACGTCCCCTGTTCGGGGAGGAGTGAGTTCGCCCTGTCCAACCACCATCCGAGCAAGTTGTTTTCGGTTTCTTGACCGGGGTCTCGTTCGGGAATGCCAGCCGGCTCTTGAAAGCCCCAACGGGGGGCAAACATCCCCCCTGCAGGTCTGCAGGCGGAAAGGGAATAATATGCTGATTCTAAATCAGTTACCCTATGGAGTCAGAATGGGAAGTCGCCGCAGTTTTCGATTGATAATCCACCGGGGTTGTGTTAGTTTTTTGCCTTAAGCAGTCACCCATGCGGCTCGACCGATTTTCCCACTGCCACAGCCACAGTCGAGCCTTCCGGAACAATCCAGTTCGCACCCCCGGGACACGGACTCCATGGAGAATGTCAATAAGGACGTGTTGGACAATGGGCTCACGGTACTCACCGAGCGCATGCCTCATGTCCGTTCCGTTTCCATGGGAGTCTGGGTCAAGACCGGCTCACGCAGCGAAACCCCTGAACTCAATGGTGTGGCCCATTTCGTGGAACACCTGCTGTTCAAGGGGACCCGGCGTCGCACGGCCGAAGAGATCGCCAAAGAGGTGGATTCGATCGGCGGCCACCTGGATGCCTTCACGGGAAAGGAAACCGCCTGTTACAGCGCCAAAGTCCTGGATGACCACCTTCCCCTGGCGTTCGACATTCTTGCGGATCTCGTCCTCAACCCGCGGTTCGATCCCGATGAGATGGAGCGGGAACGCCGCGTGGTTCTGGAGGAGATCAAGATGGAGGAAGACAGTCCGGACGACCTGGTTTGCGAGATTTTCACCCAGAACTTCTGGAGGGACCAACCGCTGGGACGACCGATTCTGGGGACCAGCCGGACGGTCAGCCAACTCGACCGCGGCCGGGTGTCGGAATTTTTCCGTGCGCACTACACTGCGGATCAACTGGTGGTCTCGGCTGCCGGCCACCTGGACCACCGAAACATCCTGGACCTGGCCCTGCAGCATTTCGGCCACCTGGAGGGGCTCTCGAACGGGCGAGTCCCGGCTCCGGCCAAGCCGTGCAATCCCATTTCATTGCGCACCAAGAGAGAGCTGGAACAGGCCCACATCTGCCTGGGTGTGCCCGGCTGCGCCCTCACCGACCGGGACCGGTTCACGTTCTACCTGTTGAGCACCATTCTGGGCGCCGGAATGAGTTCCCGTCTCTTTCAGAACATCAGGGAAAAGCAGGGCCTGGCTTATGCCATCTACTCGGGGTTGAGTTCGTTCCGGGACACCGGCTGTCTATCGGTCTTCGCGGGAACGTCTCTCGAAAACGTCGGCAGGGTGGTCAGTTCCATCGTGCGGGAGTTCCGTGACCTCAAGCAGAATC
This sequence comes from Acidobacteriota bacterium, assembly GCA_022821775.1. Lineage (GTDB taxonomy): Bacteria > Acidobacteriota > Terriglobia > Versatilivoradales > Versatilivoraceae > Versatilivorator. Next base: position 20,036 of record JAJECY010000067.1, on the reverse strand, counting down.
GAGTGCAGGACGAGGAGCTCCGGCGCGCCAAGGATCACCTGAAGGGGAGCCTGCTGCTGAGCCTGGAATCCAGTTCCAGCCGCATGGCCAACCTGGCGAGGCAGGAACTCTATTTCGGGGATTACACACCTCCACGGGAGACGATTCTGGATATCGATCGAGTGTCCGCGGATGAAGTCCAGGCATTGGCTTGTTCGGTTTTCGACACTCGCCAGGTAGCGCTTACGGTGTTGGGCAACCTGGAGGGGGTCCGATTCAGCCGTGCCGACCTGGATTGTGGATGAGCGGTCGGGTGAGGCAAGTGGAGAGTGAAGAGTGGAGAGTGAAGAGTGGTCAACGGAGGATTTCGGGAACCGGTACGTGCCTGACGGCTTGGTTGCGTTTTTTGAACGACTGCGCCGAGACCGACAAGTTGCTTAACGTTTGGGTCTAATCACTATCCACTAATCACTATCCACTATTCACTGATGTTTCAGGCGAGCTACTTAACGTGTCGATCAAATAACTCTCCACTCTCCACTCTCCACTCTTCACTCTTCACTCTTCACTTGGTGAAGCCGGGCGGGGCGACAGTGGCGGTTACGGTTTCAGTTCTGGGCAGCGGGAGTTCCGGCAACTGTACCTTCATTGCCACCGAAAGGGTCAAGCTGCTGTTGGATGCAGGTTTCAGTCGGGCTCAGACGGCCAAGAGGCTGCTGGCCATCGGAGAATCCCTGGACGACATCGATGCCTTGGTCATCTCGCATGAGCACACGGACCACGTCAAGGGCTTGGCGGGGCTCCTGAAGGCCTGTGATATTCGCACCTTCATCGGAGACGTGACCTACGAGGCGCTTTCACTCAAGCCGGAACTGAAGAGGAGGGAATACCTCAGAGCTGGAACCTCGTTTCAGCTTGGAGATTTGAAGATAACCCCGTTTCCCGTTTCCCACGACGCCGCCGACCCCTTGGCGTTCAACCTGGAAGCCGAGGGAGTCAAGATCTCTCATGTGACGGACCTGGGTGTCCTTACCGAATTGGTGCGGCACCGCATGGCAGGCAGCGACCTGCTGGTCCTGGAGTCGAACCATGACCTGGAAATGTTGCGTCTCAGCCCCTACCCCTGGGCTGTCAAGCAACGAATCATGAGTCGTCATGGCCATCTTTCCAACGAAAGCGTCGGAAAATTCTTCGAGGAGGACTTTGACGGAAGGGCTGCATTCATCCTGCTGGCTCACCTGAGCGAAAACAACAACCATCCCGATATCGCGCGCATGGTCGCGCGTAAAGCCCTGGAAAAGAGGGGCTTTGACTTGGACAACCTGCTATTGGCCTCCCAGTCCGGTCCGAGCAGGGTCGTCCGCTTCTAGATATCCGGCAGGCTGGAATTCGCGCAGTTCGATCAGCCGGCCCGCCCTGGCTGCTTTTCAGGAGGATTCCCCACCGTGATTGAACGCTATACCCGTCCCCGCATGGGGCAGATCTGGTCCCCGGAAAACAAGTTTCGGAAATGGTTGGAAGTGGAGCTGGCCTGTACGGATGTCCTGGCCGAGCGGGGCGTCGTCCCCCGGGATGCGGCTCGGGTCATTCGGGAGAAGGCCGACTTCGACGTGGCCCGGATCGACGAGATCGAGCGCGAGGTCAAGCATGACGTGGTCGCCTTCACCACCTCGGTGGCCGAGCATGTGGGGCCGGAGTCCCGCTACGTCCACTACGGTCTGACCTCCTCCGACGTGGTGGATACGGCCCTGGCTCTGCAGCTCAAGGAAGCATCGGAAATTCTCACCGAAGGGCTGGCCCGGTTCGTGAAGACACTGGAGAAGCGTGCCCGTGAGTTCAAGAGGACGGTCATGGTGGGGCGGACTCACGGGATTCATGCCGAACCCACCACGCTGGGCCTCAAGCTGGCCGTGTGGTACGAAGAAGCCCGCCGCAACCAGAGGCGGCTCCAGGCCGCGGCCGAAGGCGTTCGAGTGGGTAAGTTGTCGGGAGCCGTCGGGACCTTTGCCCACCTCGATCCCACGGTCGAGGAATCCGTTTGCCGCATCCTGGGACTGCAGGCCGACCCGGTTTCGACCCAGATCGTGCAACGTGACCGCCATGCCGAATTCCTGTCGGCGCTGGCCCTGATCGCTGCCAGCCTGGAGAAGATCGCCACCGAGGTCCGGGGGCTGCAGCGCACCGAAGTCCGGGAGGTGGAAGAGTACTTCTCGGCCGGGCAGAAGGGCTCCTCGGCAATGCCGCACAAGAGGAACCCCGTGACCTGCGAACAGATCTCCGGACTGGCCCGGGTGGTGCGCTCCAATCTGCTGGCCGGGCTGGAAAACATCACGTTGTGGCACGAGCGGGATATTTCCCACTCTTCGGTGGAGCGCGTGATTCTGCCGGATTCAACCATTCTGGTCGACTACCTGTTGGCCAAGACGACGCGACTGCTGGAAAGACTGCTGGTCTACCCGGAGCGGATGCTGGAGAATCTCAACCTGATGAAGGGGCTGGTCTTTTCCGGACAGATTCTCCTCGACCTGACTCGAAAAGGGGTCAGCCGGGAGCAGGCCTATCGGTGGGTGCAGCGAAACGCCATGCGCGTCTGGTCGGAAGGAACCGAATTCAAGAGCCTGGTGCTTCAGGACCAGGAAATCCTGAAGCATCTGTCCCCTTCCGAGATCGAGACCAGCTTCGACCTGGAACACCAGTTGCGCCACGTGGACGCCGTTTTCGAGCGTGTATTCGGGTGAGATATGCGGGCTAGAGTTTACGTCAGCCTAAAGAAAAGCGTTCTGGACCCCCAGGGCAAGACCATTCATCACAGTCTGCAGAACATCGGCTTTCAGCAGATAACCGAGGTGCGCCAGGGAAAGTTCTTCGAAATCGACTTTGCCTCCGAGCTCACCCGGGAGGAAGTTCAGGCCGAGGTCGAAAAGATAGCCAGGGACGTATTGACCAACCCGGTGATCGAGGAATTCAGCTACCGGATCGAATAATTGCGTCCCGGATGGAGGAAAGGGCCGTGGGGAAGAGAAGTCTTCTGCCCTCCGATCGGTTTACAGGAGACGGTTGAAAATGAAATTCGGTGTGCTGATGTTCCCCGGCAGCAATTGCGAGCACGATGCCTATCACGCCATTCGCAAGGTGCTGCGACAGCCGGCGGAGTTTATCTGGCACCAATCCACCGACCTCAAGGATTGCCAGGCAATCATCGTTCCCGGAGGATTCTCCTATGGGGATTACCTGCGCACCGGAGCCATCGCCCGGTTCTCTCCGGTGATGGGAGCGGTGCGGCGTTTCGCTGACCGGGGCGGACTGGTCCTGGGCATCTGCAACGGCTTCCAGATTCTGCTGGAATCGGGGCTGCTGCCGGGAGCCATGCTGAGGAACCGCGGATTGAAGTATGTGTGCCGGCAGGTCTCGATTCGGGTGGAGAACGCTCGGACTCCCTTTACCGGTCTGGCCGGGGAAGGCGATGTCTGGAACATTCCCATCGGACACATGGAGGGCAACTACACCCTTGACACCGATGCATTTCAGAGGCTGGAGCGCAACCGGCAGGTGGTGTTCCGCTACTGTACCCCGCACGGTGAGATTACCGCCGACTCCAATCCCAATGGCTCGGCAGCCAACGTGGCCGGGATCTGCAATCCCCGTGGCAACGTCTTGGGAATGATTCCCCATCCGGAAAGAGCCAGCGAGCCGCTGCTGGGCAGCGAGGACGGGGTGCGCCTTTTTCAGTCGATGATCCAGTCCCGATCCCAGGTCTGAAATGCAAGCCAATCCTGCGATTACGGCTGAAGTGCTGGAACAGCACAACCTGACCCATGCCGAATACGATCGCATCCTCTCGATCCTGGGCCGCTCCCCCAACCTGACGGAACTGGGGATCTTCAGCGTCATGTGGAGCGAGCACTGCAGTTACAAGAGTTCCAAGCTCCACCTGAAGCGATTGCCCACCCAAGGCCCGCAAGTGCTGCAGGGACCCGGCGAGAACGCCGGGATCGTCGATATCGGCGATGGCTATGCGGTGGCCTTCAAGATCGAGTCCCACAATCACCCCAGCTTCGTAGAGCCCTACCAGGGAGCGGCCACCGGTGTCGGTGGGATCTTGCGCGATATCTTTACCATGGGCGCCCGTCCCATCGCCGCCATGAATTCCCTGCGCTTCGGGCCGCCCGATCAGCCGCGGAACCGGCGCATCATGGAGGGCGTGGTGGCCGGCATCGCCGGATACGGAAACTGTTTCGGGGTGCCGACCGTGGGCGGGGAAGTGGTTTTCGAGGAGTGTTACTCCCAGAACCCCCTGGTAAACGCATTCGCCCTGGGCTTGTTCAGAAAGGACCGGATCTTTTACGGGAAAGCAGTGGGAATCGGGAATCCGGTGATCTACGTCGGCGCCAAGACCGGCCGGGACGGCATTCACGGAGCCACCATGGCTTCGGCCGAGTTCGATGAAGCCTCGGAGAGCAAGCGCCCCAATGTGCAGGTTGGCGATCCCTTTCTGGAGAAACTGCTGCTGGAAGCCTGTCTGGAGGCCATGAAGACGGGTGCCGTGGTCGGCATCCAGGACATGGGGGCCGCCGGACTGACCTGTTCCACCTGTGAGATGGGCGGGCGGGCGGACACGGGAATCGAGATTGACCTGGCAAGAGTCCCCCAACGCGAGAAAGGCATGACTCCGTACGAGATCATGCTGAGCGAATCCCAGGAAAGGATGCTCCTGGTGGCGGCAAAGGGACGGGAAGAGGAGATTTTCCGGATCTTCCGAAAATGGGAAATCGATGCCGTCGCAATCGGAGAGGTCACCGGGGACGGAATGCTTCGAATCCTGGACCGGGGAAGGGAAGTGGCCGAGATCCCCAATCGGGCGCTGACCGATGAGGCTCCCCTTTACCGCCGGCCGGTGGCCGCCCCCGCACGGGTCCCGCCTTCGCCGACTCCCGCCGGTGCCCTCTCCAACGATTGGGGCAAGCTCCTGGAGTGTTTTCTGGCTTCCCCCAACCTGAGTTCCCGCGAGTGGGTCTATCGCCAATACGACCACATGGTACGGACCAATACGGTTCAGGTTCCCGGCGCCGATGCGGCCGTGGTTCGGGTCAAGAATTCCCGGAAGGCGCTGGCCATGTGCCTGGACGGCAACGGCCGCTACTGCCGTCAGGATCCCCGCGTGGGAGCCCAGTTGGCGGTAGCAGAGAGCTGCCGCAACCTGGTCTGTGCCGGAGCCCGTCCCCTGGCGGCCACCAACTGCCTGAATATGGGCAATCCGGAAAAACCCGAAATCATGTGGCAAATGACCCAGGTGGTCGAGGGAATGGCCGAGGCCTGCCGCGCCCTGGGGACGCCGGTCACCGGCGGAAACGTCAGCCTCTACAACGAGACGCTTGGGGAGGGCATCGACCCCACCCCCGTCATTGGAATGGTGGGCTTGATCGAACCGCTTTCCCGCCTGCGGGGCTCCTGGTTTGTCCGGGAAGGCCACCGGGTTGTCCTGCTGGGCCCACTGGTCGGACAACCGACGGGCTATTCCAGCGCTGTCCGCCACCACTTGGCGAGGCTGCAACCGTCGCGGGGAAACGGAACAGACCTCTATACGGGCTGGGTCGGTCGGCTTCCCTGTCCGCCCTTGGACCTGGACCTGGAGGTGCGCGTGCAGCGGACCTGCCGCGAGGGCATCGAGAGAGACCTGATTCTCTCCGCTCACGACTGTTCGGATGGAGGCTTGGCCGTGGCCTTGGCGGAGATGGGTTTTTCCCGCTTCGGCGCCGGGACTCTGGGGGCCGACATCCTTTTGCCCCCGACCGAAGAAGTGGGAGAGGTGCTGTTTGCGGAATATCCTTCCCGGATTCTGGTTACCGTTGAGGAGGAAAATCTGGTGGCCCTGGAGAAAATTGCCGCGCTGCAGGGTGTGCCGGTAACTCCTCTGGGACGGGTGGTCCCGGAGGTGTTGAGCGTACGTCGTCCGGGTTCGGTCGTGCTCGAAAGATCGGTGGTCTCCCTGGAGGAGATCTGGAGAAATTGTCTGGGAGGATTGTTCGCCGATCCATTATAATTTTCTGTTCGCGCCGCCCGCCATCCCTGTTGCCAATCCCTCCAAAAGCCGCAGGCTGCGGTCCGTACAGAGCAAGGTGTCCCGGGGAACCGATGTTTGACAAGTTTCGGGAAGAGTGTGGAGTCTTTGGGGTATTCGGGCATCGAGAGGCGTCGCGGATCACCTACCTGGGCTTGTACGCACTTCAACATCGGGGTCAGGAGAGCGCGGGCATCGTTTCCAGTGACGGCAGCGGGCTCCACAGTGAGACGGGGATGGGCCATGTGGCCGACATTTTCGACCATTCTCGCCTGGAGCATTTGAAGGGGGCGGCGGCCATCGGCCACACTCGCTACTCCACGGCGGGTGAAAGCGCTTCAAAGAATGCCCAGCCCCTGGTCGTTTCCTGCAGTCAAGGCGACCTGGCGCTCTGTCATAACGGGAACCTGATCAATGCCTTGCAGGTGAGGGGTCAGCTCGAGAAGTCGGGGTCGATCTTCCAGTCGACGACCGATAGCGAGGTCATTCTCCACCTCATTGCGCGATCCCACCAGGAGACCATCGAGGACGCCATCCAGGAGTCCCTGTCGCAGTTGACGGGGGCCTACTCGCTGATCTTCCTGACCCGGGAGAAGGTGATCGCCGTTCGGGATCCACGGGGTTTTCGCCCACTCAACCTGGGTTGGCTGGACAGTTCTCCCGTGCTGGCTTCGGAGACCTGCGCCTTTGACCTTATCGAGGCCCGGTTCGACCGCGAAGTCGCTCCCGGGGAAATGCTGACGCTTTTCGAGGGCGGGACCCGGTCACGCCGGATCTCGCCGCCGCAGTCTCCCTCCTTCTGCGTCTTCGAGCACGTCTACTTTTCCAGGCCCGACAGCCATATCTTTGGCCGGTCCGTTTACGAAAGCCGTCACCTTCTCGGGAGGACCCTGGCGCAGGAACAGCCGGTGGAGGCCGACATCGTGGTGCCGGTTCCGGATTCGGGCGTGGCCGCGGCCATCGGCTTCTCCCACGAATCCGGCATCCGGTTCGAGTTCGGACTGATCCGCAACCACTATGTCGGCAGGACCTTCATCGAGCCCAGGCAGTCCATTCGCCACTTCGGAGTCAAGATCAAGTTGAATCCGGTTGCGGAGCTGATCCAGGGGAAACGAGTGGTTCTGGTGGACGACTCCATCGTGAGGGGGACGACCAGCCGAAAGATCGTCAAGATGGTCCGGGACGCCGGCGCCGTGGAAGTCCATGTACGGATCAGTTGCCCACCCACCATCTCCCCCTGCTTTTACGGGGTGGACACGCCTACCAAGCGGGAGTTGATTGCCTCCAGCCATTCGGTCGAAGAAATTCGCAAGTATATCGAGGCCGACACCCTGGGATATTTGAGCCATGAAGGCATGCTGCGCAGTTGCGGCGTGGAGCAGGGCCAGGGACATTTCTGCTCGGCCTGCTATACCGGCGACTATCCGGTGCCCTTTCCCCAGATGCCCGCGGCCGAGACTGCCTGAAAAACCCATGACCGCCAAGAACGTCTTTGCCTACCGGGACGCCGGCGTGGATATAGACCGGGCCGATGCCGCCAAGAAACGCATCAAGACGCTGGCCCGCCGGACCTTCACGCCGGAGGTCGTCAGCGAGATCGGCGCCTTCGGTGGCCTCTTTCGCCTGAAGAGGAAGGGGGCGACTCGGCCCATTCTGGTGTCCAGCGTAGATGGCGTCGGGACCAAGCTCAAGATTGCCTTCGCCACCGGTATCCATCACACCGTGGGACGGGACCTGGTGGCTCACTGTGTCAATGACATCCTGGTTCAGGGAGCTGCGCCCCTTTTCTTTATGGACTACATCGCAACCCATCGGATGGAGCCGGAGGTCATCGCCAGGGTCGTGGAGGGGATCGCCGCCGGTTGCCGGGAATCGGAATGCGCTCTGCTGGGAGGAGAGACGGCCGAGATGCCGGGATTCTACTCCAGCGGGGAATATGATCTGGCCGGATTCATCGTGGGGCTGGTCGATCAGTCGCAACTGGTGGACGGACAGCGCATCCGGCCGGGAGATGCCATCCTGGGCCTGGCATCCACCGGATTGCACACCAACGGCTACTCCCTGGCGCGCAAGTTGTTGTTTGAAGTGGGGGGGTACGAGGTTGGCACCAGGCTCCCCCAGTTGACGCTTCCCCTGGGTGAGGTGCTGCTTCAGCCTCACCGGAGCTATCTGTCCCTCTTGAAGCCGCTGCTGGACCGGGGTTGGGTCAACGGGCTGGCCCACATCACCGGAGGTGGGCTCACCGACAATCTCCCTCGCATTCTCCCCGGCGGCTGTTCCGCCCACATTCAACTGAAATCCTGGCCCGAGCCGCCCATCTTTGGCGTTCTTCAGCAGTTGGGCCGGATCGATGAGGCTGAAATGCTGCGGACCTTCAACATGGGTATCGGCATGGCGCTGATCGTTTCACCCAACCAAGCGTCCAAGGTGGAAGAACATCTCGCCCGTAGCGGCGAGGCCCTCTACAGGATCGGCGAGATCCGTTCGGGAAAGCGGCGGGTTTACTACAGGCACTAGCGCAGCGTCACGGGGCCCTTGTCGGGAGCCGGGCCTTCTGAATGGGAATGTTTCAAATGAAACGACTTGCGATCTTGCTGTCCGGACGCGGCTCCAACTTCGAGGCCATCGCCGACAGTATCCAGCAGGGTCGTTTGCCGGCCCGAATTGAAGTGGTGGTAAGCAACCTGGCCTCGGCAGCCGGACTGGAAAAGGCGCGGCGGCGGCGCTTGAAGACTCTGGTAATCCCCTCCCGGGGTGTGCAACGAGAGGAATATGACCGGAGCCTGGTCTTCGAGCTGAGGCGGCACCGGGTGGATCTGGTCTGTCTGGCCGGGTTCATGCGGATCCTCAGTCCCGTGTTCGTCCGGTCCTTTCCCAACCGAATCCTGAACATCCATCCCTCCCTGCTTCCGGCCTTTCCCGGACTGCATCCCCAGCGTCAGGCACTGGAATACGGCGTCCGTTTTTCGGGTTGCACCGTCCACCTTGTAGATGAAGGGGTCGATTCCGGCCCCATTCTGTTGCAGTCTGCGGTGCCCGTGCTGGAGAGCGACGACGAAGAGTCGCTGGCCGCGCGGATCCTGGCGGAGGAGCATCGGCTCTATCCCCAGGCCATCGGGATGCTGGTCCGGGGCGAACTGCGCCTGGAGGGTCGAAGGGTGGTCCGCCGGTTCTGAACACCGGTTCGCAGGGCTTATTCAGATCGAGGGTTTTTCCTGATCGTGACCATTGAGGAACAACTGAACTTCCTGCGGCAGGGAGTCGCCGAGCTGATTCGACCGGAAGAGCTTCGTGAAAGGCTGGTCCGCTCCGCTCAAACCGCAATGCCGTTGCGGATCAAAGCGGGTTTCGATCCCACGGCTCCGGACCTGCATCTGGGCCACACGGTCATGCTGCGCAGCATGAGGCGTTTTCAGGACCTGGGTCACACGGTCATCTTCCTGATCGGAGACTTCACCGGTCTGATCGGGGACCCCTCCGGCCGCAGCGCCACCCGGAAGCCCTTGACCCGGGAGCAGGTGGCGGAGAATGCCGAGACCTACAAGCAGCAGGTCTTCAAGGTCCTGGATCCGGAAAAGACCGTTATCGAGTTCAACAGCCGCTGGATGATGCCCTTCAGCAGCGAGCAGTTCCTTGCCTTGGCCGCCCGCTACACCGTGGCCCGCATGTTGGAGAGAGACGACTTCAGCAAGCGCTTGAAGAAGTCGCAGCCGGTCGCCATTCACGAGCTTCTCTATCCCCTGATTCAAGGGTACGACTCGGTGGTGTTGCAGGCCGACGTGGAAATGGGCGGCACCGATCAGAAGTTCAATTTGCTGGTGGGACGGGAGTTGCAGAGGGAGTATGGACACGATCCCCAAGTGCTCGTGATGCTGCCGTTGCTGGAGGGCTTGGACGGCGTGCAGAAGATGTCGAAGTCCCTGGGAAACTACATCGGGATCCAGGAACCGGCCTCGGAGATCTTCGGCAAGGTCATGTCGATTTCGGATGACCTCATGTATCGCTACTACGAACTCTGCACCGACCTGAGTTCGCCGGAGGTCGACCGAATCCGACAACAGGTGGCTCGAGGCAGCCTGCATCCCAAGACGGCCAAGGTGGACCTGGCCAAGAGGATCGTACGGGAGTTTCATTCGCGCCAGGCCGCCGACCGGGCCGAGGAGGAGTTCCACCGAATCCATTCCCAACGGCTGCTCCCGGATCGCATGGAGGAGAGAAGGCTGCCGATATCCCGGGAGCGGATGCGGATCTCGAAATTGATGGTGCGGGTGGGGTTGGCCGCATCGGTGGGCCAGGCCGTCCGATTGATCGCCCAGCACGCAGTATCCCTGAACCAGGAGAGGGTCACCGATGTGAAGGCGGAGATGGATTGCTCCCGGCCCTCATCCGCCGTGCTGAAGGTGGGCAAGCGGGGGTTCGTGAAGGTGATTGTCGGGTAGGGGCAACCCTTGTGGTCGTCCGTTGTCCGCTCAGTCGTTTTGACCTGCCCTACGCCTCGAATCCAATAGAGTGGGATCACCCTGGTTGACAGGGAACAGTCATTGAAGTAGCCTTAGTTGCTGTAGTCCCTGAATCAATGACATTGCTTGGGAAGCGGGAGGAACTATGAGAAAGGCAGTCCTGATTTTGTTGCTGGCGGTTGCGGTGGCCGGCGGGCAATTCCTGGCGGGTGAGACCTTGACAGGACACATCTCCGACGCCAAGTGCGGAGCCGCCCACGCCGACCATTCCGCAAAGTCGATCGGTTGCGTCAAGGGGTGTGTCGGTGGCGGTACGGCGCCCGTCTTCGTCACGGGAGACAAGAAGGTCCTCAAGATCGCCAATGCCGACAAGGTGATGGCCCATCTCGGCCACAAGGTCGAGGTCACCGGCAAGGTGATGGACGGTACCCTGACCATCAAGTCGGTGAAGCACCTGGCTCCTTAAGAGCCGCACCCGACGTCAATCTTCCGGGGCAAGCCTTCCAGCCTGCCCCGTTTCCTTTCTGCAGGTCGCCGACCTGTGACGTCCCCGTTGCGCCAGGGGTGCGACGGGGGCCGCAGTTTCCTCCGAGGCATTCTCTCGATCCCTCCCTGCTGCAATATTTGGATGTGCATCGCACCAGCCGGAGACGTCCAGCCGCTTCGCCTGTGCCATAATGGTTTCATGCTGAGAATTCTTGCCCTCTTTCTCCTCCTTCCCCTGGTTGAGTTGGCCCTTCTGATCGAGATCGGCAGCCACATCGGCACGTTGGCCACGGTGGGGCTGATCCTCGCCACCGGGGCTCTGGGCGCTTTTCTGGCACGCAGTCAGGGGCTGGAGGTTCTACGCCGGTTACGGGCGGAAACGTCCGCCGACAGGCTTCCGGCGGCCCCGCTGGTTGACGGGGTGATCATCCTGCTTGCGGGAGCCGTTCTGCTGACTCCCGGAGTTCTGACCGACATCCTGGGCTTTCTTTGCCTGGTTCCCGCGTTCCGTCAGTTCCTGAAAGCGCTGCTCTGGCGAAAGTTGAGGCATTGGGTGGAACAGAACCGGGTTCAGGTCTCAGTCAATCTCTAACCCTTGGGCAGACACCTGCCTCGGGCGTGACTGACCATGCAATCTTCAGGGGCGTCTACCGATCTGGTCGTTGACAGCCGTACGGGCCTGGTCTGGAGCCGGCGAGACAACGGAAGCCGCCTCAACTGGCATGACGCCACCCGTTGTGCGCAGAGCCTGGATTTGGGTGGCTACGGCGATTGGCGCCTGCCGACCCTGGAGGAGCTCCACGGAGTGTGGGACCCACCACGCCGCACCATTCGAGAGCCTTTCGAGTTGACCGGAGCCTGGGTGTGGAGCGCCACTCGCGCCGGGACCGACCACGCCTGGTGTTTCTACTTCGCCATCGGGATGCGGATGCCCTATCCGCTCAACGTGTCCTATGATTTGAGGGCGCTGTTTGTGAGGGACCCCTAGCCAGGCTGTGTCGCATGTCGACAAGTCATGGATTGTCGATTGGCCGGTTAGGGCCATTGATTGTGTCCCTGATCCATCTGGAGTGCGCAATCTACATTCAGGGAGTTACAGTCTGATAATTGGACTTACCTGTCGACGTTCCCGTTTTGCCGGGATAGCGGCGCGAACCGGCCAGCCGGGGTTCGGTCGCAGGAAGGAGACAAAATGCTGGGCAGCCAGGTGATCGCCGAACTCTTGAAGCGCGAAGGCGTGGAACAGATCTTCTGCTTTCCAATGACTCCGATCCTCGAGTCCTTGACCGAGGCCGGAGTCCGGCTGATCGTGGCCCGTCAGGAACGGGTGGCGGGAAACATGGCCGACGGTTTCTCTCGGACCTCTCACGGAGACCGAATCGGAGTGGTGACGGTGCAGCAGGGTCCGGGAGCCGAAAACGCCTTCGCAGGGATCGCCCACGCCTATACCGATTCCAGCCCCATCCTTTTCCTTCCGGGGCATCCCGGGCGAGACCAGGCCGGGGTTCCCCCCACCTTCGGCTCGCTTGAGAACTACCGGGCCACCACCAAGTGGGCGGACCGGGTCCCCTCGGCGGCAGCCATCCCCGGCCGGATGGCCCGGGCCTTTACCGCCCTGCGTTCGGGGCGGCCCGGCCCGGTCCTGCTGGAGATTCCGGTGGACGTGGCCGAGGAGGAATTCCCCGGTCGCCTGGAGTACCGGCCGGTGCCTGCGATCAAGACCGGGCCCGATCCCGCGGCTGTCAGGGAGGCCGTTCGGTTGCTGCTGGCCGCCAGGCGGCCGCTCATCTGGGCAGGGCAGGGGATCTTTTACGCCAAGGCCTCCAGGGAGCTGGAGCAGGTAGCGGAGCGGTTGGCGGCGCCGGTGATGACCTCGCTGCAGGGCAAGAGCGCTTTCAACGAGACCCATCCTCTGGCTCTGGGAACGACCGGATACAGCCAAACCGACATGGTGGGGGAGCACCTGGCGGCCAGCGATGCCATTTTGGCCATCGGCTCCAGCCTGACCCGTTCTTTGTTCGCCCCCGTCATGCCCAGCGACGGCAGGGTGATCATTCACGCCACCTTGGACTGGAAGGATCTGAACAAAGGCTATCGGGCCGACGTCCCCATCCTGGGAGACGCCAGGCTGGTTTTGCAGCAGATGCTGGAGGAGATCGCACGCCAATCCGGGAAGGGGAGTAGAGACGACCGGCGCCGATCGGTCGAGGCCGGCATCGGAAAGCTTCGGAACGCCTGGCAGGCCCGCTGGGCGGGAAAGCTCCAATCTTCCCAGGCGCCCATCAACCCCTATCGAGTCATCGGGGAGCTGAAGAAAGCGGTGGACCCGGCCTCGGCCATTGTCACCCACGATTCCGGCTCGCCCCGAGATCAGATCGCGCCGCTCTATGAGGCGGTAAGCCCGCGAGGCTACCTGGGATGGGGAAACTCGACCCAACTGGGCTTTTCCCTGGGCGCCGCCATGGGGGCCAAGCTGGCGGCTCCCGACAAGCTGGTGGTTACCTTCATGGGAGATGCGGCCTTCGGGATGGTGGGCATGGATCTGGAGACGGCGGTGCGGGGACAGATCCCCATCCTGGTTCTGGTTCTGAACAATTCGGCCATGGGCGGCTACGAACAGTACATCCCCAAAGCCGCCATAGAGGGTCGCGCCAAGTTTCTGTCGGGAAACTACAGCCAGGTGGCTCGGGGACTGGGAGCCTACGCCGAGCGGGTAGAGGATCCGGAGGCGGTGCAAGCCGCCTTGCAACGCGGAATAGCCGCAACCCGCGAAGGGCATCCGGCCTTGCTCGAATTCATCACCTGCGAGGAAACGGACATCGCCAAGCGGTAGTTGAGATAGAATCTGCCGCCTGCGACAAGCTGCCGGGAACGAGTCTCCCGTTTGCCCTGTCGGATCCGAACAAGGCAACCATTCCATCCATCCTAACCGCCACCGTCCAGAAGATAGCTGACCACCGTATACACAACGTAAATGACCAGCATGACCCCTCCATTGGAGCGGCTCAGCCGGTCTTGGCCCCGGCGAAGGCCGATCCTCAGGATCAGCATCAACAGCAGCATGGCGGGGAATAGAAGAATAAAGAACATGGGATCGGCGCTCAGCCCTCCGCGCGTGACCGCCCCCGCGGCTCCCACCACGAACAGGACGTTGAGGATATTGGCGCCGATCACGTTGCCCAACGCCAGCTCCCCGTGGCCCCGCAAGGCTGCCGTGGCGGCGACCACCAGCTCCGGCAGGGACGTGCCGAAAGCCACCAGTGTGGCCGCGATCACGCTCTCCGGAACCTGCAGCCGGACGGCGGATTCGGTGACCGCGGGGAGGAGAATGCGGGCCGAGACCACCACCAGCGCGACCGATCCCACCAGGCGGGAGACAATCACCCCCGTCGAGTCGGTTTCGCTCTCCTCACCCTCTCCCGATTCCGGGTTTCTCTCCCGCGCCCAGTGGACCGATTGCCAGACATAGCCGGCAACGGCCAGTAGAAAGGCGACGGCCACGAGTTGGGTGACTCGGCCGCCACGGGTGAAGGCATCGCCTACCGACGGCCAGGGGAAGCAGGCCAGAACCAGCAGAATGACAGCGGCCAACTGGATGGTGTTCTGCCGCATGACGATCTTCCGGGCGATCCTGGGTGGATCCAGCATGCAGGACAGCCCCAGAATGAGACCGGTGTTGCAAATGATTGAACCCACGGCGTTTCCCAGAGCCAGGCTCGATTGCCCCCGAATGGCGGCCAGAACCGAAACGGCCACCTCGGGCGTGGTTGTACCCAGGCTTACGATGGTGGCTCCGATCACCACCTTCGGAATGCGCGAGCGCTGCGACAGGCTGACGGCCGCCGAAATCAGCCAGTCGGCCGCCTTTCCCAAAATGAGCAGGCTGCCCAGAATGACTCCGGTCAGCAGGCTCCAATGGACTTCGGACAAATAGGATTGAAAGGCTTGTTCCAAGGGGTCGAGCGCGGGTCGTGGGGTGACGGCCACTCGGGCGGAGAGTGGCTGGTGGCGAAGCCCGCTTGGGAATCGGCAGGTCTCGCAGGCAGGATGCTAGTCGTTTCCGTTCCGGATGGCAATCAAATCCCGGACAATTTGGCGAGGCGGTGGCTCCAACCGACAGGTCAGCGAAAAGAGACATCCACCAAGGGACACGAACTACCACGGACGGATTTGAATCCCGTTTTACCCTGGCTGTTGTGGCGTCTCGGCTACCGGCAGAGAATCTGGCGGGCTGCCAGTTCGTGACTTACAGGG
This sequence comes from Acidobacteriota bacterium, assembly GCA_022821775.1. Classification (GTDB taxonomy): domain Bacteria; phylum Acidobacteriota; class Terriglobia; order Versatilivoradales; family Versatilivoraceae; genus Versatilivorator. Next base: position 4,799 of record JAJECY010000067.1, on the reverse strand, counting down.
AAGACTAACATCGATGCACAGGATATACAGGATTAGGCTTTGGGCGTTTGCAGTGCCCTAATCCCGGCATCCGCAACCCCGCGTCGGATCACCTCGCCGGACAACACCCTGTGCAGCAACCCTTCGTCCTGTTAATCCTGTGCATCCTGTGCATCGATGTTCAAAAAAACGAGCTCTGCTACCGGTCCGGCGACTCCTCCACTGCATCAGGCCTTGTGACTCCCCTCAAAGGGGGAGATTCGGAGCTCTTCCCCCCGGGGGCCGGCTCCAGGTGGACCGTGTATCTCTGGGTGACCGGAATGCAGAAGGTATCGGCGTCATCGCAGGCGAAGTAGCGAACCGTAAGGAGCAAGGGCCGGTTCTGTCCGGTGGCGGCGATGTTCAACAGGAACTCCCGGGGATCCTTGTCGGCAGGTTGTTCTACCTTGGGGCCGGTCCCGCGGCTGGGCGTGACCCGGACTCCTTCGGCGGTCTCCAGCCGGAATTCCAGCGGCTTGACCCGGTTGTTCCAGTGGACGGCGTAGAGTGGATCCAGATGGAAACCGAGATAGATCTTGCCCTCTCCCCTAGTCAGGAAGGGGCGGTCCACCTCCGCCCGCAAAGTGGCGTAGTAGGGGATCGGCCTTTTCTGTTTTCCCGGTACGACTTTCAGCGGGACCATTCCGGCAGGGCGCCGAACCGCGGGAACGACGCCGGAGGGAATATTGGGGATGGGCCCAGCGTGCTTCACTTCCGTCTGTGGCGTGCTTGTCCAGGCCTGTTCCGAGCTGACGGAAGTCAAGGCCAGCAGTCCCAATCCAAGCCACGCAGTCGTTCGCATCACACCTCGTCCTCCCCTTCTAGTGTATCGCCTGTCCAACGGCAGCCGCCACCGGTTTCGGAGACGCCGCCCGGACCGGCGCCGTTTCCTTCAAGAGACGCCCCCGCCCCCGACGACTGGGCGGATCATTCGAGGGCGAAACAGGGGGTCGTAAATAAAGACGAACCACGAATGAACACGAATAGACACGAATAGGAATGGATCTCTTTCCGTTTTTCTTCGTGGCCTATCGGCAACAAGGACCCTGTTCGGTTGATCCGGTTATCTACCCATTGAACATGGATACACAGGATGCACAGGATTAACAGGACGAGAGGCTGCTGTGCGGGAAGAGACTCGGTCGATGATCGGGTGGGCGTTTGAGGACAATCAAGCGTTTGGGAGCGGGTTTTTCGAGGTTCTTGTTCAACAGTGGGCAAGGGTCAAACCCAAGAATCTGAAACCTCGACCCAATCCATTCTGTCCATCCATTGGGTCTAATCACTATCCACTAATCACTATCCACTAATCACTGTTGTTTCAGACCAGTCCCGCCGCCCGGCCTTCCTTGAGCTCTTTGGACTTGCGGGTCCAGACCGCCAGCAGCACCGCGCCGATGCCGATCAGCCCGGCCGACAGTCCGACCCACAGCCCCCGGACCCCCCAGTTGAAATGAAAGCAGAGAAGATAGCCCAGCACCATGCCCACCGGCCAGTGTCCGATCAGGTTGACCACCATGGGCGTCCTGGTATCGGCGGCGCCTCTCAGGATCCCGGTAGCCACTACCTGTATGCCGTCGAAGAACAGGAACGCGGCGGCGATCAGCAACAGGGACGTTCCGATGGAGATCACCTGCAGGTCCGCGGTGAAGAGGCGGATGATCCCTTCCGGCAGCAGGACGAAAAACAGGCCGGCTACCAGCATGAAGCCGCTTCCCAACAGCAGGGCCATCCAACCCGAATCGGCCGCTCGCCGTGGATCTCCACGGCCGATTTCCTGGCCCACCCGCACCGCTCCGGCCGAGGAGACTCCCAGCGGGACCATGAACACGAAGCCGGCCGCGTTCAGCGCGATCTGGTGGGCAGCCACCGCCGCCGGCTCCAGCTTTCCCGCCAGCGAGGTCACGGCGGCGAAGACCCCCACCTCCAGGGTGGTCTGCAGCGATGCCGGAAGACCCAGGTTCACCAGGCGGCGCATTCTGTCCGGATCGGGCCTGAATGAGATCCGTAGAAGGGGTGTCCGCCGCCGGCGGTGGTGACGGAAGATGAGCACTCCCAGGCCGAGAGCCATGTAAAGTCGCGAGATGCAGGTGGCCCAGCCCGCGCCCTCGACCCCCATGGCGGGGAACCCCAATTCGCCGAATATGAGCACCCAGTTGGAGCCGACATTCACCAGGTTGGCGGTGACCAGCACCAGCATGATCCCCTTGACACGCCCGATTCCCTGCAAGTAGCGGCGAAAGTTGTTGTAGAGCATCAGGGGGAAAATGCCCCAGCTCACCGCCTTCAGGTAGGGCGGCGTGAGCGCCAGCACATCGGGGTGGAAGCCCCAGAGTCCCAGGTAGGGCAGGCTGCCCCAGAGGATGAGCATCATGAGGGGGCTGAGCAGAATACTGAGATGGATGCCCTGCACCAGCCACTCCTGGCATTCCTTCCATTGATTGGCTCCGTGGGCTTGTGAGACCAGGGTGTCCAACCCCAGCAACAGGCCCATTCCCAGGATGGTCGCCGCCAGAAAGACCGCCGTTCCGATGCCCACGGCCCCGATGGCTTCCGCGCTCAGACGCCCCACCATCATGGTGTCCACCAGGCTCATGGTCATCCAGCCCAACTCGGTCATGGCCACCGGGAATGACAGCGAGACCATCGGTCTCAGTTCGCGCAGCAGTCTGACACGGGGATTCTTCGGAGCGGGATAGGGGAGGCGGGACATGCTTTTTGTTTTGTGGTTTGGGACGTTACTCCGTAAACTCTCGGCACGCTCCAGCCGGCCCGGCGAGCGGCAGGGAACGACAGCCGGACGACTGGGAAATTGCTGCCGGGAACGAGCCGGAGGCGGCGGGAGAGGGTTTATTCAACGAGTAAAGGAGGTCCTTTGGCCATGAGAGAGGAATCCAATTTAGCAAAAAACAGGCCCATGGAGCGCCGGGAATTTCTGCGGGCGGCAGGGAAAATAGCCGCCGTCACCGCCATGGCTTCCGAGGCCTTCGGCCGCAACTTCGGGCCTGAGGCGGAGCCGGTGCGCTACCCGGAGCCCGACGTGGTGGCTCTCGACAAGCGCTTCAAGTACAAGCTGGGGAATTCACCCATTCTGCGCCTGCACCGCGGGACCCTGTGGGCCGAAGGGCCGGCCTGGAACGGCGTCGGCCGCTACCTGCTTTGGAGCGACATCCCCAACAACGAGCAGCTTCGCTGGTTGGAGGAAGACGGTCACGTGGCCCGGCGGTTTCGCTTTCCCTCGGGGAACTCCAACGGGAACACCTTTGACTTTCAGGGACGGCAGATCGCCTGCGAGCACGGCAACCGCAGGGTGGTGCGCTACGAATTCAACGGAGGGGTCACGGTGCTGGCCGACTCCCATGGGGGCAAGCCGCTGAACGCTCCCAATGACGCCGTGGTCCATCCCGAAGACGGCGCCGTCTGGTTTACCGATCCGGGATACGGCAGCCTCATGAACTACGAGGGGAACCGGGCCGACACGGGATCCCTCCAGCCCTACCAGAAGGAAGCCATCTACCGGGTCGACCCCCGGCAGGGCGCCCTTGAAAAGGTGGCGGACGACATCTACAAGCCCAACGGGCTCTGCTTTTCTCCCGACTACAAGAAACTCTATGTGGCCGACACCGGCGCCTCACACTATCCGGAAGCACCCAAGAACATCAAGGTCTGGGACGTGGTGGACCAGAGGCATCTGCGGAACGGCAGAGAGTTTGCCTCGATGGAGCTTGAGGGTAAAACCGGTTTCGCCGACGGTATCCGGGCCGATACCGACGGCAATGTCTGGGCCAGCGCCGGTTGGGTAGGGGACGGTTACGACGGGGTGCACATCTTCGCTCCCGACGGCGACCGCATCGGCTTGATCCGGCTGCCGGAGATCTGCTCCAACGTCTGCTTCGGGGGGACCAAGCGCAACCGTCTGTTCATGACCGGGAGCCAGTCCCTCTATGCGGTCTACGTGGAGACGCAGGGAGCTCACTTGACCTGAAGTCGTCGGTCTTTTTCCCCATTACGGCCTTGGCCGTCCCTTTCATGGGGGCCGTCAGCTTGCGTCAGCCTCCACGGTCTTGTCACCGCGCCCCTTGCCCTTGATGAGAAGCAAAATGGAGCCCAGAACCATGCCGATGACCATGGCCATGACGACCCAGACCACCAGGTTGCGCACAGGAATCACCAGGTATCCCTGCAAGGGGCCGATGCCCTCGCCTACGTTGCCCCCCCGGTCGAGTAGAAAGCGGGGGGACTGCCACTGCCACAGGTAGGCCATCCAGTAGGTCACCAGCACCATCAGCCGGGTGTAGAGGGTATAGAGGAAAAGGTCCTTGAAAAGCGCTCGATAGGGACGAGCGCTCTCAGACGCCTGGATCTGGTAAGCGAGATAGAAGGGCACCAGGATGTGGAGCCAGGCGACCCCCAGGAGGTTGTTGATCGATTCGGGCGCGCCCAGTTTTTCCAGGACGATCCGCAGCACGACCAGGATTGCAGCGACGATCAGCGGCCATATCAGCCTGTTGACGGGGTCCGATGCCATGGGTTGTCTCCTTGGAATGCAGTCGATGTCGGAAGCCCGTAGCATATCACGGCACGGAGCTTGGAACGATTGCTCCCGGGCGGGGTTGGCGGTTGGTAAGTGGAGAGTGGAGAGTGGAGAGCGGAGGGTTTCGGGAACAGGCAAGCGCATTTTTAGGTGGTTGCACTCCCTGAACGACTGCACCAACATCGACTAAAGTGCTTAACGTGTCGATCAAATAACTCTTCACTCTTCACTCTTCACTCTTCACTCT